>CAYSMN010000015.1:0-7676 GCA_964432255.1 uncultured Methanosarcinales archaeon
TGTTTGCATTGTCCGACGGCCGCTATCATGTCGTCTTGTGGGGATATTTCTGTTATGCATTGTCTGAAGGTTTGCGTGCATCCTGTTTCGCATGCTGGTTCTGGGCGCGGGCATTCTGGCCGTCCGCATCCTGAGGTGCATCTTTCAAATGAGCGTCTGCACTCGTCCTGGCATCCTGGCGTTGTTGGCTGCAGTATTTCCGCTCTTGGCATTATTGCGATTATTTCTTGTTCTCGAGGAGCAACTTCTGCTGGTGTTATGTAAGCTGTGACTAGGCATCTTTTTGCCATGCATCCTTGGAATTGTCTTTCGTCTTTTCCGTAATCTCGTCTGCAGATGTCTTCGCAGGACATTAAAGCTGGTCTTGGATGTCCGCATTCTCGTATATAGCATTCTTGGATTTTGACTGGGACTCCTCTGAATTCGCGCTCGCAGCTTTCTTCGCAAGTCTCAGGTGGCTGGCAGTCTTGTAAGCATTGTTCGAGTTGATCAGGATCGTTTGATGAGATTCTTTCACGGCATAAGTCTTCGCAGCTTGGCGTTTCTTTTGGGGTTGTTATTTTTTCTGGCGTGCATTCTTCCCTGCATATGCCGCTGCAATACTCTGCATCTGCCTTGCCTACGCAGTTATTATAACAATCCCCGTAGCATTTTTCGTCTACTTGTGCAGCCACGCTTGCCGCTAATAGAATTACGATAACTGGCAGAATGTATCTCATAGTCTCACCTTTTTTTAAGATTTAATACGTGTAGATATAGACTGATTTATTAATTTATTTCTTCTTCTGGAACTCTGTATAGCCGCAGCCACCACAATACAACCTGCCTTCGTGCTGTGCCATGAAGAATCCTTGTCCGCATTTCGGGCAGCTCTTGTTCTTTCTCTCAAGCTTGCCGCCTTTCATTTCGTATAATTTCCATGCGCCTTTCGTTGGCGGTCCTTTTTTGGCTGGTGCTTTTTTTTCTGCCATGAGTATCACTTAGCTGGTGCTGCGGCAGGCGCTGCTGGTGCAGCTCCTGGCGCTGTTTTTGGTGCTTTCTTTTTCGGTTCTATTTTGTCAAATTGTTCTTTTGATGCATAAGCAACTGCTTCGAATTGTGCTTTGCCTGTTCCGAATGAGCCATATATGTGTCTAATCGCAACTAATTCTTGCTGTACGCCTAATTTCTTTGCAAGTTCTTCCTGTACTTGTTTGTTGCTTGATGTTGCTGCGCCGGTAAATTTAATCTCGCCAGTCACTTCTTGTCGTTGCAACACTGGGTTTTCTTTCTTGTTCTTGATTTCTAAGTCCATTAGGTCACCTTGATTGCGTATTCGCCGTCGTTGTCTACGCCGATTTTCTTGGCTATGCCGCTGTTTTTAGCATCTACAATGAATATTCTGCCTTTCCAGTTTGTAACTGACTGTGATGTCTTGCATAATGGGCATTCGTCGCCCTCAAAAAAGTATTTGCATCGTTTGCATGCTTTTTTCTTGCTCATCTTTCTTTCTTCTCCTTTTTACCGGCTTTTTTCACTTCTTTTTTCTCTTCAGGGGCAGCTGCTGCTGGCTCTTCTTCTGCTGTTATCCATTCAAGCTTTCCGAGTCCTGGCTGTCTCATGGTGAGGCCGATTTTTGGATTGGTAACGTCTTTGAACGAGACTGCAATGACTCGTGCCCGGCACGTGTCTCCTACTTTTAATGCTCGCTTGCTGTCTCGTCCGCTTAATGTTTTATCCTTAGCAAACGTGACGAAGTCATCCATTGTTTGTGAAATGTGTATCATGCCGTCAATTGGTCCTAAAGTGATAAACGCGCCGAAGTCTGCAATGTCTTTTATCTTGCCCGAGCAGACTTCTTGTAATTCTGGCTGGAATGCGAGTAATTCAAATGTAGTGTCGTAATAGCTTGCACCATCTCCGGGAATAATCACGCCTTCTCCGATTTCTTTGACTGTGGCAACATCAATTACAACGCCCAAGTTTGGATCAATGAGTCCGTCATACTTTTGTTTGACTGCTCTTAATACTGCTTCATTTACATCGAATGTGAAAAACCGTGGCGGTACTCTTATGTGGTCGTTTACTTCTATTCGGTAAAACATTGTTTGGTCTCCATCAATAATGGCAGGTTAGAAGAGCCCCCATTATCTCATCTTATAGAGGAAAAACCAGAAGGGGGTTTATAAAGATTACGTATATTACGCTTTCATTAACGCCAGCTTCTTCTCCCCTCTAATAATCACAACATCCTGTCCGTTCTTCTTTAATTTCTGCTTCAGTGCTTTGTCCATGGTCGCAATTATGTAATTTTCATCCGCTTTGTCAAGTAACAATGTGTCCGTATGCCCTCCCGTTGTTGGGAGCACGCTTACTTTCTTCGTCATCAATATGGTCTTCGCCAGTTTTGCGTATTGTCCTTCTTTTTTCCCGCGCGCAATTATTGTATCAAGTTCTTCCAGTGTCCTGTCCAATATTGCAACTTCAAATGAGAAATCCAGTATCCGTGTAAGTTCTGAATGTATGTCTACCCTATTCTTCGCGCATTCTACTAGAAAGTTAGTGTCGATGAGGATGGTTTTCATGGTCTCCGAACCAGCTGATGAGTGATGATAAAATGATGCTGTAGAGTATGAATGCGAATGTCATGTCTACAACTGTTGACATGCCTTCAATATTGTAAACTGCTAAAATAAACACAACTGCGGCTGTTGCTACTCCTTTTGGCGCGTCCAGGGCCATGATGAGTATTTCGCTTAAGTTGTATTCAGCGTGTACGCTTATCCATGCGGCAATGAATCGTATTGCAGTGTATGCTGCCAGGAGCATTCCTGATGTGATGAAGAATTCTGCGGTGAATGGTATTTTGATGATGAGTCCTGTCAGCATGAAGACCAAAATATAAAGTGCTTTCGTGAACACGCTTTCTATGTCAAGTAATTTTATCTTCTCTTTGACATATACGTTTCCAAAGAAGAGGCCGAGTGCAGTTACTGCAAGCACGCCTGAGCCTCCTAAATTCTCAGCCAGCACATATGAAAGCAGTGCCGCTATAATAACTGCGAGTGGTGAATATATTTCTGCGTAAGCGCGTTGTATTAGTTTGAACAGCACTACGCCGACAAAGACGCCTGCCCCGATGCCGACGATGAATTTCATTATGAATGGTACGAGTTGTTCTATTAATTCTTCGAATGCGGTGCTTTTCACGTTTTGCATGAGGTCAAGAACGATGAATGGCAGGATAACATTGAGTGGTGTGTTGAAGATGCTTTCTAATTTCAAGAGGCTGAGCACGCGTGATTTTCCTCTCATTTCCAGCATGACTTCTGGTGATGTTCCTGTCATGACTGCTGCAAACAGCAAACTGCTCCAGACTGGAATATCTAAGATGTATCGTGCTGCCGCGGTAAAGAGAACGAGTGTGAAAATGGTGAAAATAATAGTGAATTTTGCTGCTTTCCAGCTGAATGTGTCAAGTTCTCTTAGTCTGAGCCGCGCCGTGCTGTCAAAGACTATCATGGCAAGCGCCAATATTGCTAAGCTCGAGAGAAATACTGTTGGAAACTGGATGAGCGGCGCGTTTTTGTATTCTATGCTGCCAAAAAACATTCCTGCAAGAATCAGTAGCAATACGTCCGGTATTCTGAGCCTGCTTCCAATCCACGAGCAGATGACGCCGACAAAGAGAAGTACTGCGATTGCGGTCGTTATAATCAGCGCGTCTTGCATGTTAAATAGACGGCGCAGTCGCTATTTAAACTTTCGTCACTACTAAGCTTTTTAAACAGTGTTGTGCTTGTGGTGTTATGCGTTACCAATTGATTTTCAAAGAGGTCTTGCAGGAAATCGTTCCGTCGAAAGATGAGCGTGCGAAAGTTCTTTCTCAGGTCAATGTGTTTCTGAAAAGTCTGAATTCAGAGCTCAAGCGTGTCAGAGTGCAGGCAAGAGCAATGCTTGGTGGCAGTTACTCAAAGGACACGTGGCTGTCAGGCGATTATGATGTCGATATTTTTGTAAAGTTCAATCTAGTTCACAAGGAGCAAAATCTTTCTGACCTGTTAGAAAAAGCGCTGAAGAAATGGCGTCATGAAAGAATTCATGGCAGTCGTGATTATTTTTGGGTTAGAAACGGCATAAAATATGAGATTGTTCCAGTTTTGGACATTGCAAAAGCAGACCAGGCCGTTAATGTGACTGACTTTTCGCCTTGGCATGTGGCCTGGGTGAATAAGAAGGGCGCTAAATTCAAGAACGATATTCGTGTGGCAAAAAAGTTCTGCAAGGGCGCTTCCTGTTATGGTGCAGAAAGTTATATTCGGGGCTTTTCAGGCCATGTTCTGGACATTTTAGTCGTTTATTACAAAGGTTTTTTGCCGTTATTGAAAATCGCGAGAGCTTGGAAGCCTAAAGTCGTGCTTGATTACAACAAGGTCTACAAGGGCAAAGCAATGTTGATGATGAATAAGAGCAAGACTGAAGGTCCATTAATACTGGTTGACCCGGTTCAGCCTGGAAGAAACTCTGCAGCCGCATTAACTCAGGAGAACTTTGAGAAATTCGTGTCTGCGGCAAAGAAATTCTTGAAAAAACCAAGTAAAGACGCTTTTGTTGAGAAGCAAATTGATTTTGACCGTTTGAAAAAGAAAGGTCACCTAATAAAAATTTCAGTGCAGACGCTCGCAGACAAAGAGGACGTTGCCGGCACGAAATTTGTCAGGGCATTTGAGCACGTAAGAAATGCATTACAAGACTTCCAAGTGAAAGATTCCGGCTGGCTGTGGGATAAAAAGTCAAAAGGCGCGTGGTGGTTTGTTTTAGGCAAAAAACAGTTGTCTGCAGATATGGACTGGTCTGGTCCGCCGTTAAAGATTAAGGATGCTGTTGTAAAATTTAAGAAAATCTATAAGAAAACATTCACGAGGAAAGGACGTGTCTGGGCGAAAATTAAACGTCAAGAGCGTACGCCTGAACAAGTGTTGAAGCGTGTACTAAATGGCGCTTACGTCAAAGAGCGGGTGAAATCTGTTAAATGAGTTCAATTATTTGGGCTGCACTGTTGAGCATGACTCCTGTTGGCGAGCTGCGTGTCGGCATTCCGTTTGCATTGGCTGCCGGCTTGAATCCGTGGACTGCTTTTATCGTATGCGTGGTTGCAAACATCATAATCGTTCCAATAGTATATCTATTTCTCGAGCTTATTCACACGCGATTACTGCACGTGAATTCTTATCAGTCTGTTTTTGACAAGTTTATGGAGAGGACGAGAAAAAAAGTGCAGCCGTTGGTCAATAAGTATGGTATGCTTGGTCTTGCCATTTTTGTTGCAGTGCCGATTCCTGGCACTGGCGCGTATACCGGAACGCTTGCCGCGTGGTTTTTTGGCATGAACAAGTGGAAGGCATTTGCTTCTATTAGTATTGGCGTTATCATCGCTGGCGCTATCATGCTTGGTGCTTTGTTAGGCGGTATAAAGCTCATTGGCTTAGTAACTGCTTAGTATATTTCTGACTACCAATAATGTTTTATTAAGGGAATTTTTAGCATTATCTATGCACGCGTTTGACAAGCTCATACCATTCTTATCAGCGCGTTTGCAGAAGCGCGGTTCTGCCATCTTAGTCGGCTCTCATGAGCGTATTCCGTTGAAAACAGAGTCGTTTCAGAAGGTTGCGCCTGTTGTTGGTCCGAATCTCGTGTTTATCGATGGCGGAAACGGTGAAATTGTCAAAGGTCCTAACGTCAGCATGCAGTTCATGCGCTTGTACGCGACGTGGTATGAGAAGAATGTTCGTGTTGCAAGAGAGCTTCGTGAATTATTCATTGTAGTCTTGGCGTATCAGAAGGGTCTTGATCTTGGATTTGAGGCAACGATATTTGACCTGGAAGGCAAAGAGCTTCACAAACTGTCATTTGACGCGTTTGACCCTGCATTATCTTATGCCGGTAAGCGTGCTGACCCTCAGGCTATTGCGAATCACGTAAGAAAACTGTTAGAACTGCGTTTCGCTGATGAAATTTGCAATAAATTCTCAGGCATTCTTGTTCGTGATGGTGATTTGGAGGCGAGGGGAGAGGTGATGGAGGAAGCGTTAAGGCAATTAAGAGCAACTGCTCAAAGAAAGGGCGTGATTGTTCTTGGCCTGTCAAAAACTTCCACCTTGTGCACTGATAGCGGCAACAGCGCGTTAGCAGTGTTGCATGATATCGCTCCAGATGGCGCGTGGTCGTACTATGCCGGTGGAAATGTTGCTTTTGTCAAACTGCACCCGCGTTCAGCCTATATCTTCAGGTGTGATGTCTTTGCGTATGACAGGGAACAGCTGCCAAATGCTTGGTCTGCTTTAGCCGCAATCTCTGCAGACCCTTCTTTCCTGGGCTATCCGTATGGGTTAATAGATGCCGATAAGTTCGCTCAAGTGACAAAAGAGGAAACCGAGCAGTTAAGAGCCCGTTTTGCAGTGCAATCAAAGGAATTGTTCAAAAATATTGAGTCCGCCTTGGACGCTCACGACCTGCTTAACTCTTTTTAAGTAATAACATAACTTTATATTTGATTTCGTGATTAATCGTCGTAGAAACGGAGGTTTTTACTATGGATGGAAAAACAGGACATTGGGCATTCTTGATTGGTGTTGTTTTGGCAGTTATTGCTGGTTTTGTGCCGCAATTGCAAACCCCGAAGGTGACATGGGTTCTCGTGTTGTTGGGTCTGATTGTAGGGCTCTTGAACATTACTTCTAAGGAGATTCAAGAGTTTATGATTGCGGCTGTTGCTTTGATTATTGCAGCTGATGCTGCTGCCGACATCATTGCGCTCGGCTTAACAACGGCGACAATCTTGGGCAACATTGTGACGTTTGTCTTCCCCGCAGCATTGTTGGTTGCGTTGAAGGCAATCTGGCAGCTTGCTTCAGAGTAAAGTTTTTATTTAACTTATTTTTTTATTAATTATTACGGAGAGTGAGATGAAGTGAACTACGACAGAAGACATGTTGAAGCTGTAAAGCGAAGGCACCACGTGCATCATTTTCCTTTTCTGAAGGTATTTTTGTTGCTGGCTGCTCTTGTGTTTGCGCTGATGGCTGTATTGCGCTAACGCAAAGGCACAAACACGTAAGCGCCAAGCTTCTCATGGAAATATTCTTTTCCCTTTCGTCTGACTCTGATCAGCTCTTGTCCGTATTCAGGTCCTACGGGCATGAGTAAAACTCCTCCGTCTTTGAGCTGCTTTAACAACACGTCTGGTATTTTTTCAGCTGCCGCAGTCACGATAATTCTGTCATACGGCGCTTCCTTGGCATATCCTTTCTTGCCGTCTGCATGAATGACAGTCACATTCTTTATGCCCGCTTTTTTCAAATTTTTCTTTGCAAATTCTGCTAGTTCCTTTATCCGTTCAATGCTGTACACTTGTCCTGCCAGTTTGCTCAATAGTGCCGCGTTATACCCGCTTCCAGCGCCTATTTCCAGCACTTTCATTCCTTCTTTTACTTCAAGCGCGTCCAGCATGATAACAACAGTACTGGGCTGCGATATGGTCTGTTCTGCAATTATCGGCAGTGCACTGTCTTCGTAAGCCGCGTCTCTCCATTCTGGCAGTACAAACTCCTCTCGTGGTGTCTGCTTGAACGCGGAAATGACGTTTCTGCTTATCTTCATCCGTTCAAACTGTTGAATCAGCTTTTCTTTCATAT
>CAYSMN010000015.1:7776-11037 GCA_964432255.1 uncultured Methanosarcinales archaeon
AATTTTTGCTGTAAAAGAGGTGTGTTGATGGATAAATCAAAGTCTTTTATTCTATGGTTTAACGAAATAGGCATAGAGGATATTCCGTTGGTTGGCGGTAAGAACGCCTCGCTGGGCGAGATGTATCAGAATCTCACGAAGAAAGGCGTGAAAGTGCCAAACGGCTTTGCAGTGACCGCATATGCTTACCGTTATGTTCTTGAGAAGTCCGGCGTAATGGACGCGTTGAAAAAGTCATTGCGTGGTTTGAATGTCAAGAACGTTAAAGACCTTGCAGATGCGGGCAGAAAGGCACGCGATATTGTCCTTCACTGCGAATTTCCTCCAGAGCTCCAAGTCGCGATTTCTGATGCTTACGAAAGATTGTCAAAAGAGTACCGGACAAAGAACACAGATGTTGCCGTGCGTTCTTCAGCTACTGCAGAAGACCTTCCGGAAGCCTCTTTTGCCGGCCAGCAGGAAACTTTCCTTAATATTCGTGGCGTTCATGAGTTGATGGATTCTTGCAGGCGTTGTTTTGCTTCATTGTTTACCAACAGGGCTATCGCTTACCGTGCTGGGCATAAGTTTGACCATTTCAAAGTTTACCTGTCTATTGGTGTGCAGAAGATGGTTCGTTCTGATTTGGCCTGCGCAGGTGTTATGTTCACATTGGACACTGAAACCGGCTTCCCAAATGTTGTTTTCGTAACAGGAAGTTATGGTCTTGGTGAGAGCGTCGTGCAGGGCGCGGTTAACCCAGACGAGTTCTATGTCTTCAAGCCCACTTTAAAGCAGGGCTTCAAGCCGTTGATTGACAAGCGTCTTGGTGAAAAGGCAACAAAAATAATTTACACTGATGAAGGCACGCATCCGATTAAAAAGATTGACACTCCAACAGAAGACAGGACGAAATTCTGTTTGACTGATGATGAAGTCTTGACGCTTGCTCAATGGGCGATGGATGTTGAGGACCATTACAGCAAAAAGAAAGGCCGTTGGTGCCCGATGGACTTGGAGTGGGCAAAGGATGGTCAGACTCATGACTTGTATATTGTTCAGGCGCGTCCTGAAACAGTTCAGTCTCAGAAGAATCGCAATATCATAGAAGAATACAAGCTTTTGCAGAAGGGCAAAGTTCTTACTATGGGCAAAAGTGTTGGAAACAAGATTGCACAGGGCCCAGTCCACGTTATAAAAGACGTCAAGGATATTGCTCAGTTCAGGCAGGGTGAAGTTCTCGTAACAGAGATGACCGACCCTGACTGGGTTCCTATCATGCGTATTGCGTCAGCGATTGTCACGAACAGGGGCGGTAGGACAAGTCATGCGGCAATCGTATCAAGAGAACTTGGTCTCCCTTGCATCGTCGGCACCAATAACGCTACTCAGGCTGTTAAAAACGGCCAAAAAATCACGGTCAGCTGTGCTGAGGGCGAGCACGGGCTTGTTTACGAAGGATATCTGAAGTTCAAGGTTGATAAGATTGATGTTCAGAACGCGCCACAGCCGAAGACGAAAGTGATGATGAACATCGGCAATCCTGACGAGGCTTTCGAGCTTTCTTTCTTGCCGAATGATGGCGTTGGTCTTGCGCGTGAAGAGTTTATCGTGAATGAATACATTAAGGTTCATCCGATGGCGTTGATTAAGTTTGACCAAGTCAAGGATGAAGAGACGCGCAGGCAGATAGAAGAGCTAACAATCGGCTACAAGGACAAAAAGCAGTTCTTTGTTGACAAGCTTTCTCAGGGCGTTGGCATGCTTGCAGCAGCATTCTATCCGAAGGATGTCATTTTGCGCTTTAGCGATTTCAAGACAAACGAGTACGTCAATCTGATTGGCGGCAAATATTTTGAGCCGAAGGAAGAAAACCCGATGATTGGCTGGCGCGGCGCTTCAAGATACTACAAGCCGGGTTACAAAGCTGGCTTTGAGCTTGAGTGCAAGGCAATCAAGAGAGTTCGTGAAGAATTCGGTTTAACCAATCTGAAAGTGATGATTCCTGTGTGCAGGACGATTGAAGAGGGCAAAAAAGTTCTTGCCGTGATGAAAGAAAATGGCTTGCAGCAGGGCAAGAATGACTTGCATGTTTACGTTATGTGCGAGATTCCTAGCAACGTCATACTTGCAGACGAGTTCTGTGATATTTTTGACGGCTTCAGCATTGGCAGTAATGACCTCACCCAGATGACCTTGGGTGTTGACCGCGATAGTGCGCTTGTTGCAGATATTTACGATGAACGAAATGAGGCAGTGAAACGAATGATCCAGCACGTTATCAGTATCGCGAAGGAAAGAAAGAAGAAGATTGGTATTTGTGGCGATGCGCCTAGTTCGTTCCCAGAGTTTGCTGAGTTCTTGGTTGATTGCGGTATTGACAGCATCAGCTTGAGCCCTGACGCTATCGTCAAAATGCGTGTTGTGATTGCAAATCACGAGAAGCGCAAGCGCAAATGAAGGAGATTGACAAATTATTCCAAGAAGAAGAAAAAATTCAGCAGGCTGTTCGTGAGATTTCTCAAGGTCTTCTGGACTTAAGCGATTATTCTCTGGCAAAAAGCGCGATAGACCTTGCCGAATCTGAAGTTGTCGGCAAAAGGATAAGGAATGCGTGTGATAAAATCAATGAGGAAGTGCATATTGCGCGCAAAAAGCTTGGCGCGTTATTGACTAATTCGACCAAGGTTAAATTCAAGAAAGCAGAGCGCCCGCTGCATGAGATGGAAAACGAACTGTCTCTAATCCATGGCGATCTAGAAGCAATCGGTCAGATTGCCGAAAATTTTTATGAAGCAGAAAACCGTAAGGCAGCTTTTGAAAACTTGAACAAGCATTATTCTGAATTAATTCAGCACGTGACGTCATTAATGATTGAAGAGTCAAATTTGAAGCAGCTTCTCTAGACTTGATTGTAGTAACAAACATTTATAAGCAATTAAACTGAATTATTTTCCATATGGCAAGTAGAGGACGTCCTGTTAAGTCTGAAATCCGTCAGAATATGATTGAAATTCTGAACGTTATGGGTTCTGCGTATGGTTATTTGATTCACAAATATTACAATGAGTTATTCCCGTCGTGCACCAGAGAAAACATCTACTACAATTTGAAAAAGGGCGTTAAGCTGGGCGAATTCGAACTAGCAGAGATAAAGCAGGAAAAGGGCGCTTACAGCTGGGGCACTGTCGTGGAAAAGAAATATTACAAGCTCGGCCCAAATGCTGCTCCAAGGGGCAATCCTAAAGTGAAAGAGTTCTTTGACAAGCTGAAGCCGAGGAA
>CAYSMN010000015.1:11137-16674 GCA_964432255.1 uncultured Methanosarcinales archaeon
TAATTATTTCTCCTCAATACTCTGCATAATAATCAAGTCCTGTGTGGTCAACTTTCCGCCTTTCTTGAATTTCTGTTGAACTTCCTGCTGTAATTCTGATAGTTTCTTTTTCTTCTGCGCGTCTGTCTTCAGTTTCTCTTCTTTGACTTCTTCACCGACTTGTTTTTTCAGCTCAGTGAACTGTTTTGACTTCTCATCCAATGGTTTTACTTTTTCTTCAAGTTCTTTCTTCTTTGTTTCAATCTGTTTGTTTAATTCGTTTTCTTTTTTCTTCAATTCATCGACGTTTTTGCTTAATTTCATTAATTTCTCATGTTTTTCTTGGGATGACTTTGCCTTCTCCTGAATTACTCTGTGCAAAGCGTCTGCTTTGTCTTTCAATTGGTCAATTTCTTTGCTAAGTCCGCGCGTGTCTTCCCACATTCCTGATACTTTGATGACTTCTTTCAATTTTTTTTCAAGGTCTCTGACAGTCTTCATTATTTTCTTCTCTTGTTCAAAGCTAGGCCCTTCTGTTTCTATTTTGTACTGCAACCTTTCAATCTGTTGTTTTATAGAACCCGGACTTTCGTGTATCTTGTGTTTTGTTTGTACTTCTTTTTTTACGTCAGCTACTTTTTTGAACGCGCCTATTTTTTCTTTTATCTGTTTTGCCAGGACATCCCTTTCTGCTTTCGCAGCTTTGACTTCAGTGGTAAAAGCATCTCTTTCATGCCGTAATTGTTTTATTTCTCTGATAGAAGTGGAGATTTGTCTGCCGAGGGCGTTGCGCTCTGAGAAGAATTGTTCTTTTTGGTCGTCTATCTGCCTTAAGCTGTTTCGCAGTTCTTTGATGTCTTTTTGTAAGTCATCAATTTGGCGATGTATCTGCTGTTTTTCTTGCGGTGTCAACATTCAGGTTCCCCCGGCTAACTAAATTAAACATAAAAAAATTTAGCCGAAGAGTGCGCTTAAACCAGCAGCGGCTGCTTCTTCTGATTTCTTTTCGTCCTCTGCTGATTTCTTCTTGTCTTCTTTCTTTTCACCGGCTGGTGCTGCTCCTGCTGCAGGTGCTGCAACGGCTACTGGTGTGGCGGCTGCCTTTTTCATGGCTTCATCTATGTTCACGCCTGAAAGGCTTGCAACGAGTGCTTTGACGCGGGCGTCATCTGCTTTGACTCCTGCTGCTTCTAGCACTTTCTTCACGTTTGCCTCTTCTATTTTGTGCCCTGCTTTGTGGATGAGCAAAGCCGCGTATATGTATTCCATTTTTCAATACCTCCGAGTAATGTTATTGAGTGGGAATGTTGCCTTCAGTCGCAACTGCTTGTGCTTGGCGTTGTGCTTTTGCCAGGATTTCTTCTACTAGTTCTGGCGCCATTACGCCGCCTTCAAGACCGACTGCTTTTGCTTCTCTGAATGCTTTGCCAAGCAGTGTCTCTATTGTGTCCTTGTTGATGAACGTGATATCAATTGCAAGGTTGAACGCCCCGCTGACTGCGCCCATCAGGTCTTGCATGAACTTGTCTTCGTCAATGTCTAGGACTGATTTTGGATAAATAATGCCTTTTTCGTAAACGCAGGCTAAGTCGAGACCGATTTCCATGGGCTCGATGCCTAATCTCTGCAACATGCTTGCTAGTTTTGCGTTGATCGGCTCGCCTTCTCTGACCACTGTGGCTTCTTGCTTGATGGCAACTTTTCCGCCTTCAACTCCTGCTTTGATTCCGAGTTGTGCGAATTCTGAGATGACTGGGCCTGGTGTGAATGGTGTTGGTCCTGGCTGCAGGACAATGTCGCGCGGGGCAATCTGTCCTGCTTTTGCTGCTGCTGGTGTCTTGCTCTTCTTGATTATTCTATACAATGCGAATGGATTCTCTTTGGTGAACATCAGTGCAGGCATGCCTGCGATTTTTTCCAACAGCTTTTCTCCATTCTGCAGCTTCAGTTCTTTGAGGCCGTGCTGTATGAGTGTCTTTCTGGTCATGACAAGCTCGACTTTGCCTCTGAGCTGCTTTTTCATCTGCAATAGGCTGCTTGCTGGCAGGCCTTCCATGTTGAGAAGGGCAATAATTGGATAGGTTTTGCCGAGTGTGACTATTTTCTTGACGACGTCTTTCTTTTCGGGTGCTGCTTTGGAGGTTTTGGCCATTATGCTTCACCCTCTTTGGCTTTCTTGCTCTTCTTCGGCTTCTCAGCCGCTTCTTTTGGAGCTTCGGCGGGTGCTGGTACCTCAACTTTTGGAGCCTCTATGCCCTTTTCTGTAATCTTTACGGGCGGGCTCATTGTGAACTTCAAGAGTACTGATTTGATGTTGAGTGTTTCTTGTGGTAATTTTGATAGAACGTTGCTGTAAATTGCCATCATGTTATCTGCTATTTGCTCGTCTGGCATGTCTTCGCGTCCAACCATGACTTTGACGCTTGGCTGTAATTTTGCAGAGACTTTGGTTGTCTTTCGCAGGGTTTCAGTGAGTGTTTTCAGGTTGGCGTTTGGCGGAACAACACAGCCTGCTTTTGGGTTCGGCATTTTTCCTCTTGGACCGAATACTCTACCGAATGTTTTTGCAACGTCTGGCATGATGTCCACTTGTGCGATGAAATAGTCATATTGTCGCGCCAGTTTCTTGACTTCTTTCTTGTTGGCTGCGTATTGCGAGAAATTATCATGAAGAATGACGACGTCGCAATTCGCCTTTGCCTGGTCTGCTAGTTCTGGTCCAACCAGTGCGCCGACCTTTATCGGTTTTCCTTTGTCAAATGGCAGTTTTACCCAGAGTTCGACTTGTTCTTCTGGCTTTTTGAGGTCAAGCTGACGTAAATTGATGATAAAGTCATATGTCTGTTTGAACTTGCGTTTAGGAAGTGCTTTCAGTGCTTGTATTGCGTCTATGAAGTTTTTCTTATCCATTTAATATCTCCCTTCCACCGAAGTGGTTTAGTTATTGGGAATAGTATTCTGCAGCGATAGGTTGTTTATAAAGTTTTCTACGAATGGGCAAACAACGCTTTGAGAAAACCATCGAAGAAGGTGAGAGTTTTGTTGTAATGATAACTTATAACCCTGCCATGTAATCATTACTTTTGAGTGGCAAAACGTCGTAACATTTATAAAGCATGATTTCTTCATCAGAATATTATGAAGCACCCAGTTATTAATGACAAAGAGTTATTGTGCAGAGCATTAAGAAAAAACTTACACTACATCGCAATGGAATTAGGCCATGAAAGGCTTGCAGAAACTGCGTTAGGGGGTCGTCGACGTTTAGAATCCATAGTCCTAAGAATAATTGAAACTGGTGACGTCAAGCCGATAGCAAAGAAATTCTTCGAGGATTTTCCTGGTCGTAATGCGATAATTAGAACTATACTAACGTACGAGAACAAACCTGAAGCATTAAGAGTTGTTATGGAAGGAGTGGGAGATGCTTTATATGCTCTTTTTTGCTGGGACAATAGTGCTGTTGATATTGGCAATGTTAAAGACGCTGCTAGAGCCTTTGGTCAAAAAGCAGTTCGTGAACTTGCAGCTCAGTATCATGGGCGTGCATTAAGAGCCGTTATGAACTGCGTAGGCGATGTTGCACATTTTCATAGGGGTTTTGACGTCGTTAAAAGTACGGCCGAAGCACTACGCCAAAAAGCAGTTCGCGATGCTGCAAGCCAATTCAGCGGAAAGGAATTGGAAGTTGTTATGCGTGGTATCGGCCACGCCGTACACTACACATACGGCAATGCTGTTGCTGTTCGCAACGTGGCTCAAATCGCTACCCAGTATAAAGGAAGGACACTTGAAGAATTGGAAGTTCTCATGCGCGGACTCTATAACACATGCAGCTCGGAAGCAATGCGAAATGATATACCAATTGCGAATGAAGTGATTTTAAAATACGTTGAGATGAGACGCCTTCAGGATTCCACTGTTGCACCAACGCCTAGAAGTGCCTAAAAACCTATGCAGAAACCCTGCCTTCTAAGACTGTCTTGTAAAACTCAGTTTATCGTCCAAACCTTCTTTCTCTGTTCTTGTACTCTTCAATACAAGCCACAACGTCTTCTTTTTCTATTTCCGGCCAGAATTTCTCAATGAATATGAGCTCGCTGTACGTTCCTTGCCATGGCAGGAAGTTTGAAGTTCTTTGTTCCCCGCCCGTTCTAAGTATGACGTCTGGTGCAGAGTCCAGCGATAAGTGCCTTCCAATCTCTTTTTCATCAATTTTTGCCGGGTCAATCTTGCCTTCTTTGGCTTCCTGAGCTATCTTCTGAACAGCATCAATTATCTCCTCTCTGCCGCCGTATGCCATGGCGAAGTTGATTCTTCGGGGGCTGTTGTCTTTGGTCGCCTCCATAAGTTTGTTTTGCAAGTCCTGAATTTCTTTTGGCAGCATCCATCGCCTGCCGATAAAATTGATTCTGACTCCATTTTTCTTCATTTTCTCTAATTCTGCTGGTTGAAGTAGGTGTTCGAATTCTGCTCTGAAGACTTTCATGATGAAATCGAATTCTTCTTTTGGCCTGTCAAAGTTTTGTATAGAGAATACGTAAGCCGTTATCTCCTCAATTCCGAGGTCGTGGCACCAGCCGACGAATTTTCTGAACTTTTCTGCTCCCCATTCGTGTCCTTTCCAGGGCTTGAGCATTAATCGCTTGGCAAACCGTCTGTTTCCGTCAACGATAACTCCTAGGTGTCTTGGTACTTCACTCATGTGTGTTTCACCTGTTCAAACAAGTGTACAAATTGTTCATTGCTCAGCTTCAGTCCTGCTTCAAGCACCAGATTGGCTAGTTTCTTGGCGCTTTCGTCTGGTTTTTCGTCAGGAGCAAAAGTGAGTAGTTGTTGCAAGGTATGGTCGCATAGGTAGCCTTCGTTCATTCCGAGTACTACTTTCTTGCTCTTGTGTCGTACTGTTTTGTCATCAAGGTTGACAATGATGTCTTCCTGTCTGAGCATATGGCCCTCGCGCACAAACCCATGATTACTCAATTCCTGCGCAACAGCCTCAACAATCGCGGCCTGTAATCCTGCTGGAAGTTCTGCTAATCCTTCAGAAAAGCGAGAAAGCGTGTGTGTTCTTCCCAAATATTTTGAAACGCGTTGCCTGCTTCCCCAGGGTGTCCACTCATTCTCTACTAAATACCCGTATGGTCTTCCGTTGATTTTTTTGACGCGTACAAACATGTCTGTAGGCACTATGGTGCTTATTTTTATAGTTTTCGAAGAACGCAGTTCTTTGAAAGCTCGCTGAGCGTAGCTCAGCGTTGTTTATGTTTTCAAGAAAAGGAATTTATTTGAGCTCTTTTGCTTCTGCCTTGACTTTTTCGAGGTCTTTCTGTACTCTTTTTGCAGCCGCAATTAAAGTCTTGCGCGGGTCTGCGCCGTCTGTGTCGACAATGAATCGTGGAATCTCAATGAGCGGGTGTTCGATTGCGTACGCTGCGCTTTTGACGTGTTCGTCGTTCCATAGTTCTTTGCGTAATGCGTTGCTTAACGTGTGTCCTTCACCCTTGATTTCAAAGATGATTTTGTCCTTTTTTTCCTCTAGAATGTTGATTTCCATA
>CAYSMN010000016.1:0-12276 GCA_964432255.1 uncultured Methanosarcinales archaeon
TTTTCTAAAGGCTAAGAAAGAGAAAAAGCCTGTTCTTCTTGGTATTTCTGCGAAATGGTGCCATTGGTGTCATACGATGGACCGCTTGACTTATGCAAATGCCAAGATTGTGGAGTTCATCAGCAAAAATTTCATTCCAATTCGTGTTGATACCGATGAGCGCCCTGATATTAATGATAGGTATAATGTTGGCGGTTGGCCGACTACTGCAATTCTGGCTCATGATGGAGAAATAGTTTCTGCGGCGACATATGTTCCTCCTGAGCACATGGTTAAGTTCTTGGAAGACGCAATTATCAGGTTCAAAAAGTACAAGCCAAAGAGGAAAGCGAAGGAAAAGCCGTTAAAGCCTTTGCCGTTTGACCAGGAGTATTTCTGGAAGATGATTAAGTCGTTTTATGACCCGGTGAATGGCGGTTTTGGGCTTGAGCCTAAGTTTCCGCACCATGAAATTTTAGGTTATTTGGTTTGGCGTGTTATGAAGTTGAAGGATAAGGACGCGGCAAAAATGCTCGAGGCTACTCTGACAAAAATGCTGAAAGGCGAGATTTTCGACCAAGCAGGCGGCGGGTTTTTCAGGTACGCAACTCAGCGGAACTGGTCGATTCCGCATTTTGAGAAAATGTTAGAGGACAATGCAAAATTGTTGGCGTATTATTTGTTTGCGCACCGCGTTTTCAAAAAAGAGGAATACTTGACTGCCGCAAATAAGATGCTGTTCTGGCTGTTCTCGCTGATGTACGACCATGGCAAAGGCGTGTTTTATGCCAGTCAGGATGCTGACGAGGGGTATTGTAAACTGCCTTTGACAGAGCGGGTGCATCATGAGGCTCCATCAATCGATAGGACAATTTACACAGACGCAAATGCTGCAATGGTGATGGCTTTGTCTGAAGCTGCAATGGTTGATCCGGAACACGACAAGGTTTCTTTCAAACTTCTTGAATCGCTCTACAAAATGAGCGTGCGGGGCTGTGTCGCTCATTATTATCCTGCTGAAAAGCCGTTGTTCTTGTTGAAGGACCATGTGTATTTGCTGATGGCACTGCTTTATGCGTTCAGAAAGACTAACAAGCTTGAGTGGAAGGCCAAGGCTTTGACCGTTGCAAAGTCTTTGGAGAAATTTTATGATAAAAAGAACGGCGGCTTTTACGATGTTCTTGCTTCAAAGGATTCTGTTGGCAGGCTGAGAGAGCGGAAGAAGCCGGTGGATGAGAACGCTTTTGCTTCTTTGGTTCTGAAATTGCTGGCAGAGGTTACGAAAGAGGAAAAATACGCAAAAATGGCGCAGAAGACATTGCAGGCTGTTTCCGCGCAGGCCATGATGATGGGGCCGTATGCTGCTGGATATGCGGTTGCTGTCGGAGAATTGCAAAATAATATATAGTGATATTCTGCCGTCAATTATATGCGAATCGCTTCAGAAGTCAAAGCATTAGACGGCACAAGAAAGTTCTTGGTTGAATTAGCTGACGGTAAAAAAGTCGAAAGCGTGCTCATTCATCACAAGCGTACTTTGTGCGCTTGCATTTCTTCCCAAGTCGGTTGCGCGATGAAGTGCTCTTTTTGCGCAACTGGAATGATGGGATTCACCCGTAACCTAACAAAAGAAGAAATTGTTGGCCAATTGTCGTTAATGCAATCAGTTTCCGAGCAAAAAATAACAAACATCGTGTTCATGGGTATGGGCGAGCCGTTGCATAATTATGATAATGTTGTTGGTGCAGTGAACGAGTTCAGAAAACAGGGCATGAGCTGGCAGAAAATCACGGTTTCCACCGTCGGATTGCCTGACAAGATTCGCCAGTTGGGCAAGGACACCCAGTGTCAGTTTGCATTGTCACTGCACGCGCCGAATGACGAGCTGAGAGGCAAGATTGTTCCTATTAATAGTCGTTATCCAATCAAGGAAGTGCTTGATGCGTGCAGGGAATTTCCGTTTTCAAAGCGCGGTCCTTTGATGATTGAGTATGTTTTGCTTGCTGGCGTGAATGATAAGATTGAACATGCAAAGGAACTTGCTGTCCTGCTGAAGGATTTCAAGCACATAGTGATTAATTTGATTCAGTATAATCCAGTTGATGGTGCTTCTTTTGCGAGACCTTCGGAAGAAACATCAAAATTATTCAAACAAACACTCATCGATGCCGGTTTTAAGACGATAATTCGCACGACTAAAGGTCTTGATTCTAATGCGGCGTGCGGTATGCTGTCAACCAAAAAGAATTTAAAGGAACAGCCTGTCGCAACGTAAATTGTAGTGGAGTGTGAGTGAAGATGAGTGATTTACAAAATATAAGCAGAAACACGTATGAAATGCAGATTGCGCCAGCAGTATATAATCGTGGCGAGATTGCAAGGGAAAAAATGGTTTCCAGGCCAAATGCAGATGATGGCACACGGGCAAGTATTGATGCGTTCTTGAGGGTTCTTGATCAGGCTGATAGCTTGGAATGTATTGCCGATATTACAATGGCGCGCGACCCAATGGGCATTGACACATCACCAATAGGTCCTGTTGATGTTGAAACTCCAAGGTATGTCATGTCTGTTTTGCTTACTCATATTAATACTATGAAAAAGGCAAAGCTCGAGGTTTCGTACACTGCTGATGGCCAATATTCTGTAAACGTTGTTCTTGGTCCAGCGCGGCAGTTGTCTTCGAAAAGCGGCGCTAGGAAAGCAGCGGCGCTTATTGAGGATTATTTGTCAGGCAGGAAGAAGACCCGCCAGCTGCCGATTGTCCGCAGAGACGCGGTGTTGGCCGGCGAGCCTGATCACAAGTATGCTGACCTTGAATTAGAGTTTGAAGAATAATTCTTTTTTCTTATGTCGGAAACCTTCTGCGCGTAGACCATAGGCTTTAGTTGGTGGAGGAGCGCAGGGTTTCCGAGCATGCTCAAGAACCACTGCATGATGTTTGCACTCAATTTATCATTCAAGCCACTTGCTTTGAGGTGGTTCTTGACATTCGCAGAAGATTTATAAATCGTCCCTATCCCACTTCCAATTACTGCCGGGATAGTGTAGTGGCCTAGCACGCGAGCCTGTCGCGCTTGCAACCCGGGTTCAAATCCCGGTCCCGGCGTATAAATTTCCTTCTAAAACAGTAAGCTTTATATACCCCCTCCTTTCCCAAAACCTCTATTGTTACAGGGTAGTGCGCACAATGGGGTTAAACCGTCACCAAAATTTCTCACATTCACAAAAGTCTCTACGAATACCTATCATCAAGAGTGAAGATCATGGGCCGTTAGCTCAACCTGGTTAGAGCATCTGGCTTTTAACCAGAGGGTTGCGGGTTCAAAAGTTCGTGAGCGCGAGTTCATGACTGAACGTCCCGTACGGCCCGTTATACTACCATGGCAAAGTTTGACGTAACCAAGCACGAACTTGTACCGAAGCACGCAAAGCTGTCGGAAAAAGAAGGCAAAGAGCTGTTTGAGAAATACGCTATTGAGCTTCAGAACTTGCCGAGAATTTACAAGAATGATCCGGCAATTCAGGACTTGAACGTCGAGGATGGGGACATAGTCAAGATTTCGCGCAAGAGCCCTACCGCGGGCGAGACAGTATTTTATAGGCGGGTGGTGGCATGACTGTAGCAAAAACGCTGATTAAGAAGTTCTTTGAGGAGAACAGTTTTGTCAAGTCTAACATTGAGAGTTTCAACTTCTTTGTTGATAAAGAGCTGAGCCAGGTTGTCGAGGAGAACAAGGAAGTCATTCCAACCATCATTCCGCCGAATGTTGAAAGTTTCAAAATCAGGCTGGACAAGATCTGGGTTATGAAGCCGGAAATCACCGAGGCAGACGGCAGCAAGAGAAATATTTACCCGGCAGAAGCAAGATTGCGAAAATTGTCGTATGCCGCCCCTATCTTTATTGAAGTTTCAGCGCACGTTAATGATGTGCAGAGAGAATCTTTCACCACGCAGATTGGCAGTCTGCCAATCATGCTGCACAGTAATTATTGTCATTTGAACAAGCTGTCAAAGCAGGAGCTCATTGAGAAGGGCGAGGACCCGTTCGAGCCGGGCGGGTACTTCATTATCAATGGTACCGAAAGAGTGCTGGTCAACATTGAAGATTTGGGCGCGAACAGGTTCCTAGTTAGTGAGGAGTCTGGCGGCGTGTCTGAATTTATTGGCAAGATGTTCAGCGAGCAGGGCTCGTACAAGATTCCGCACACGGTTGAAAAGATGAAGGACGGCATTTATTACTTGAGCTTCACAAGAGTGAAGCGTGTTCCTATAATTCTCGTCGTGAAAGCATTAGGCCTTATCAAGGACGAGGAAATAATGCAGTTCATCAGTAAGGAAAGGCAGTTTGATGAAGTGCTCATTAACTTGTTCGAGTTTGTTGACGTGAAGACGCCTGATGATGCCATGGACAGGATTGCAAAGCTCATCGGAATCACGCAGACAAGAGAAATCAGGCTGGAAAGGATGATTGAGCTGATTGACAAGTATTTGCTGCCGCACATCGGCTCTGACAAGGAAGACCGGCAGATGAAGGCGTACAACTTGTGCAAGATGCTGAAAAAGTACATTGCAGTGGCGCGAGGGGAAGCGAATTTGGACGACAAAGACCATTATATGAACAAGCGCATTAAGATGAGCGGTGATTTGCTCGCAGACTTGTTCAGGATGAACTTGAAAGTTCTCATCGGCGACCTATTGTATAACTTCCAGCGTATTGTGAAGCGCGGCAAGTTCCCAAGCATCAAGGTAATAATTAGAGATAAGCTCTTGACGTCGAGAATCTACAGCGCCATGGCTACTGGCAACTGGGTTGGCGGCAGAAAGGGAGTTTCGCAGAGAATTCAGAGATTGAATTTCCTCAACACATTGTCGCACTTGCAGAGAGTTGTTTCTCCGTTGAGCTCGTCTCAGGAGAATTTTGAGGCGAGAGAATTGCACGCAACTCATCTTGGCAGGTTATGCCCGTCGGAGACTCCTGAAGGTACGAATATTGGTTTGAGAAAGAACTTCAGCATGCTCGCAACTGTGAGCAAGGACATTCCTGAAGAGGATGTGCTTAAGCAGTTGAAAGCCGTTGGCTTGAAGGCGGTGAAATAATGAGTGAAGTTTACCTGAACGGCAAGTTTGTCGGAGAGATTGATAACGCGCAGGAGTTTGTGCAGCGTGTCAAGCATGACCGGCGTTCAGGAGCGCTATCTAATAACGTGAATGTTTACTTCGATGAAATGCTTGACCATGTTTTTGTTGAAAGTTCAAGAGGACGATGCCGCAGGCCGTTGATTGTCGTTAACGGCGGTATGCCGGTATTGACAGACAAGCATATCAAGCAGCTGCAGAAGGGAGAAATCACGTGGTCAGACCTTGTCGACCAGGGCGTGATGGAGTTTTTGGACGCTGCTGAAGAGGAAAATTCGTTAATCGCATTCTCAGATCAGGAGCTCACTCCAGAGCACACTCATTTGGAGATTTCTCCATTAGCAATGCTGGGCATCGTGACAGCCTTGATTCCGTATGGTGATTACATTCAGTCTGCACGTCTTATCATCGGCAGCAGAAACTTGAAGCAGTCTGTTGGATTATACGCAACAAATTACCCGGTGCGCATGGACATGGATGTGAACTTGCTGCACTACCCGCAGGCTCCTCTAGTCCACACCATGATGCACGAGTTGTCTGAATACAACGCTCATCCGAGCGGTCAGAACATTGTTGTTGCCATCATGAGCTACAAGGGTTACAACATGGAAGACGCAGTCATTATCAACAAGGGTTCTATCGAGAGAGGGTTTGGCAGGAGCACGTATTTCAGGCCTGCAGTCAGCGAGGAACTGCGTTATTCCGGCGGCTTGATGGACTCAGTCTGCATTCCTGACAAGGATGTCAAGGGATACAAGTCAGAGCGCGACTACAGATTCTTGGAAGGCGACGGCATCGTCTATCCGGAAGCCAAGGTCAAGGAAGAGGATGTTGTCATTGGGAAAACTTCTCCGCCGCGTTTCTTGTCAAACTTGGAAGAGTACAGCCTTGCCTCAAACATCAGGAGAGAGTCTTCGGTTTCACTGCGCCACGGCGAGGAAGGAGTTGTTGATTTTGTCTGCCTGACAGAAAATGAGGAAGGCAACAAATTGATTCAGGTTAGAATTCGTGATTCTCGTGTTCCAGAAATCGGAGACAAGTTTGTCTCGCGTCACGGCCAGAAGGGAGTTGTTGGTTTGATCGTGCCTGAGACAGACATACCGTTTACGGCTTCAGGCATCAAGCCTGACTTGATTTTCTCGCCGCACGGTATTCCGTCGCGTATGACGATTTCGCATTTGATTGAGCTGATTGGCGGCAAGACTGCCGCGTTAAGCGGCAGGCTTATTGACGGCACCACTTTCTCCGGCGAGTCGGAGCAGGTTATAAGGAAGGAATTGGTGAGTTTGGGCTTCAAGG
Organism: uncultured Methanosarcinales archaeon; assembly: GCA_964432255.1. Lineage (GTDB taxonomy): Archaea > Nanobdellota > Nanobdellia > Woesearchaeales > ARS49 > CABMGU01. The sequence continues at coordinate 6,419 of CAYSMN010000016.1, forward strand.
AGAACGGCACCGAGACGATGTACAATGGAATTAGTGGTGAAATTTTCGAGGCCGATATTTACGTTGGCAACATGTATTATTTGAAGTTGAAGCACATGGTTGCGAACAAGATTCACAGCAGAGCGCGTGGTCCTATTCAATTGCTTACGAGACAGCCGACAGAGGGTCGTGCAAAAGAAGGCGGCTTGAGATTGGGAGAGATGGAGAAGGACACGTTTGTTGCGCACGGCGCCTCACTCTTGTTGAAGGAGCGCTTTGACTCTGACAAGACGGTTGTGCCGGTTTGCGAGGGCTGCGGTATCATCGCGATTTATGATACGTTTAAGGACAAGCGTTATTGCCCGATTTGTGGCGAGAACGTAGAGATTAGCGACATTGAAATCAGTTATGCGTTCAAGCTGATTTTGGACGAGTTCAAGAGCTTGGGCATTTATCCAAAGCTCGTGTTGAAGAATAAGTATTGAGGAAAACAATGCCTAGAAAGAAAAAGGAAGAAGCAACGGAAGCACCAGCTGAAGCTCCTGCAGCTGAAGAAGTGAAGGCTGAGATAGTTGAAGAAAAGAAGGAAGCTGTTGCTGAAGTTAAGGAAGAGAAGATTGAGAAGGAGCAGTATTCCCGTGAGCGCATGGAAGCGATTGCTCATTACGTTTACAAGCAAGTAGCAAGTGTTGTATTCGGCGTTCTTTCCCCGAAGATGATTAAGAAGATGGCGTCTGCGAAGATTGTTACGCCTGAATTGTACGACAAGGAAGGTTATCCTGTTGACGGTGGCTTGATGGACGTCCGTTTGGGAGTCATCGACCCGGGCTTGAGGTGCAAGACTTGTGGCAGCAAGTTGAAGGAGTGCATCGGCCACTTTGGTTATATTGAATTGGCAAGGCCGGTCATTCATGTGAAGTTTGCAAGAATTATCCAGTTGTTGCTGAGAACAGCTTGCAAGGAATGTTCTCGTTTGATGGTTCATCCTGACAAGCTGGCTAAGGCTAAGGCGCACTTGGATAGGATTGAGGTAGAGGAAGGTCCTGAAGCGCGCCGTTTGGCAGTGAAGGCTTTGATTGACAGTTCAAAGACAGGCGGAAAGTGTCCGCACTGCAAGGCAAAGCAGGTCAAGATTTCTATTGAAAAGCCCACCACGTTCTTGGAGGGCGATAAGCGTATTTCGCCAATTGAAATCCGCGCGCGTTTGGAAAGGATTCCTGACGAGGATGCTGAATTGTTTGGTTTGAACCCGAAGACTGCACGTCCTGAATGGATGATTTTGACTGTCCTGCCCATTCCTCCTGTTACAGTGCGTCCATCTATCACTCTCGAAAGTGGCGAGCGTTCTGAGGATGACTTGACGCACAAGCTGGGCGACATTGTCAGAATTAATCAAAGATTGTTTGAAAACATCAACGCAGGCGCTCCTGAAATCATCATTGAGGACTTGTGGGACTTGTTGCAGTATCACGTTACGACGTTCTTTGACAACAGCATTGCGCAGCTGCCTCCTGCAAGACACCGAAGCGGCCAGCCGTTGAAGACAATCACCGAGAGAATCAAGAGCAAGGAAGGGCGTATCCGTCACAACCTTGCCGGTAAGCGTACTAACTTCTGCGCAAGAACAGTCATCTCTCCAGACCCGATGCTGGAATTGGACGAAGTTGGCGTTCCAAAGCTTATCGCTATGAAATTAACGGTTCCAGAGACAGTTAACGATTGGAACATGGTATATTTGAAGAAGTTCGTGCAGAATGGGCCGGGTGTGTATCCGGGTGCGAACTATGTTGTCAGGCCTGACGGCAAAAAGAAGAAGATTACCGAGGAAACAAAGGAAGCGGCATTGGAAGAGCTTCAGCCGGGTTATGTTGTTGAGCGCCATTTGTTGGATGGCGACATTTCGATTTTCAACCGTCAGCCGTCGCTGCACCGCATGTCGATGATGTGCCATCGTGTGAAAGTCCTGCCGGGCAGAACTTTAAGGTTGAACCCTGCAGTTTGCAACCCGTACAACGCTGATTTTGACGGTGATGAGATGAACTTGCACATTCCGCAGACTGAAGAATCACGTGCTGAAGCTGAAATCTTGATGCAGGTTCAAACGCAGCTTATTTCGCCGAGATACGGCTTGTCAGTCATCGGCTGCATTCAGGATGCTATCAGCGGCAATTATCTTTTGACAAAGCATGGAGAACTCACTCCCGAGCAGGCAACTATGTTGCTGGCAAATGTGGGCGTGTCTGAGTTTGGAAGGCTTGCGTCAAAGAAGAAAGTGACTGGACGGGAAGTGTTCAGCGCGTTATTGCCTGATGACTTTGACTATGAGGGCCAGTCGCGCACTGGCGAGCCGGTTGTTATCAAGAAAGGCCAGCTTGTTGAGGGCACGATTGATACGAAAGCGATCGGTGGTGAAGGTGAAGGTTTGTTGTTGAGAAGCCTGCACAAGCAGTATGGCCCTGCTAAGACGATTAAAATCCTGCACCAGATTTTCAGGTTGGGTATTGAGTACTTGCTGGTTCACGGTTTCAGCACGGGTATTGCTGACGAGGACTTGCCGCAGGAAGCAAGGGACCAGATTGACCAGTTGTTGCAGCAGGCTGAAGAGGACGTCACGCAGATGATCGCTCAGTTCAAAGAGGGCAATCTGGAAGTGTTCCCTGGAAGGACGATGCGTGAAACTCTTGAATTGAAGATTCTTGAAAGGCTGAACAAGGCGCGTAATGCGTGCGGACAGGTTATCAAGGGTTTCGTGAAGGATGAAAACCACGCTGCTGTCATGATTTTGTCAGGAGCGCGAGGCAGTATTACATCTCTTATTCAAATGTCTGCTTGCGTAGGCCAGCAGGCTATGCGTGGCAAGCGCATTGAGAAAGGTTACCGCGACAGAACACTGAGCTGTTTCAGGCGCGGCGACTTGTCTCCAGAAGCAAGAGGCTTTATCATTCACGGCTTCAAGCACGGAATTAATCCGAAGGAGTTTTTCTTCCACGCGATTACAGGAAGAGACGCTCTTATGGACACTGCCTTGCGTACGCCGAAGTCCGGTTATCTCTATCGAAGATTGGCGAACGCTATGCAGGACTTGCGTGTTGAATACGACGGCACTGTTCGTGATGCGAACGGCAGAATAATTCAGTTCGCGTATGGTGAAGACGGTATTGATGTCGCTCGCTCAGAAAGCGGAAAGATTGACGTTAAAAGAATCATTAAGACAACGGAGTAAACAATGGTGCACTCAGAATTAAAGGAATATGAGAACAAGCTGCCTCCAAGTTTGCTGAAGGAGATTGAGGATAATTGTCCGGCAGGCAAGATTAAGAAGGTCGCAAAGCGCGTGTATGATGAGTACATGGCTGCCCAGATTGACGCGGGAGAAGCCGTTGGCTTGGTTGGCGCTGAAAGTATTGGCGAGCCGGGCACGCAGATGACGCTGAACACTTTCCACTACGCTGGTGTTGCAGAGATGAACGTCACGATGGGGTTGCCTCGTATTATTGAGATTCTTGACGGCAGAAAGTCGATTACTACCCCTCAGATGGAGATTTTCTTGAAAGCTCCGTTCAACAAGGGCAAGGACATTCGCGAGATTGCATTGCAGATCAAGGAGACAAAGCTTGACGAGGTTGCTTCTGAGTACAGCATGAACATTGTTGATTTGAAGATTGATGTCAAGCTGAATTCTGCGAAGATGAAAGAGCTTGATGTCACTCCGCAGGCTGTTGTCAAAGCTGTTGAGAAGGGGCTTGCAAATGAGGCAAATGTCAAGTATGCTGAGGGTGTTATCACGCTGAAGGTTAAGGGCAAGGATGAGGACAAGGGCCTCAACGCGCTCTACCGCTTGAAAGAGAAGGCAAAAGTTGTTTATGTGAAAGGCGTTAAGGACGTCACTCAAATCCTGCCGGTTAAGAGAAAGGAGGAGTTCATCATCATTACTGCCGGCAGCAACTTGAAGAAACTGTTTGAGCTTGACTTTGTTGACACTGAAAGAACAACCACTAATGACATTCATGAGATTGCTGAAGTGCTCGGTATTGAGGCCGCGCGCCAGGCAATTATGGACGAAGTTTTCAAGGTTATTGAGACTCAGGGTTTGAACGTTGATATTCGCCACATCATGCTGGTTGCTGACACCATGACTGTCAGCGGTGAAATCAAGGGCATAACGAGATATGGTGTTGTCAGCGAGAAAGCTTCGGTTTTGGCAAGGGCATCATTCGAAACGCCTATCAAGCACGTGGTGAATGCTGCCTTGAAGGGTGAGGTTGACATGTTGAACAGCGTGGTTGAGAACGTCATGCTGAACCAGCCTGTGCCGGTCGGTACAGGCCTGCCGGGATTGGTTACAAAAATAGTCAAGGAGAAGAAGTAAGATGGCAAAAGCGGTTTCTGAGGTTGTTTCTGAAGTTAAGAAGTTGATGACTGCCAGCAAGCTGGTGTTCGGGGCTGGTGAAACTGTGAAATTATTGCGCCAGGGCAGGCTCGCGAGAGTATATCTCTCAACAAACTGCAGTCCTCAGGCGAAGAGTGATATTGAGCACGCGTGCAAGATCGTAGGGATTGATGTTGTTGAGTTGAACCAGAGCAGCGAAGAGATTGGCGTGCTGTGCAAGAAGCCGTTCGCGATTTCTGTCATCGGCGTTTTATCATGATTAAAATAGTTCTTGACATGCAGACAATGCAGACGATTGCCATGTTCGAGCAGTTGACAGGTGCGCATGTCAAGGATTGTGTGCCTTCTGATGAGCAGGTGATTTTTATTGTTCATGAGGGCGAGATGGGCAAAGCCATTGGCAAGGGAGGCCAGCATGTGCGCAACTTGGAGAACAAGTTGAAAAAGCGGATAAAAATTGTCGAATATCATTCTGATGTGATTCAGTTTGTGAAGAATGTGGTCACTCCATTGGAGCTGAAAGAGGTGAAAATGGAGAATTCTACCATCTTTCTTGCTGCGAAAGATTTAAAAACCCGCGGCTTGCTGATAGGTCGTGGGGCTTCAAACTTAAGGTTGTTTGAAGCGATTGTGCAGCGTTATTTCCCCATTAAAGAATTGAGAGTTGTATAACATGGCAAACAAGTCTAACGGACTGAACACGGGCAAGGCCTTGAAGCGAAGACGCCATTTTGGTAAGTGGCACGATGGTAATTACATCAGGAGAGTTCTTAATCTGGCCAGGAAGGCAGACCCGTTGGAAGGCGCGTCGCAGGCGCGCGGCATCGTGATCGAGAAATTCCAGGTTGAGGCAAAGCAGCCGAACTCGGCGATGAGAAAATGCTGCCGTGTTCAATTGGTCAAGAACGGCCGTCAGGTTGGCGTGTTCATGCCGAAGGACGGCGCGCAGAAGATGATTGATGAGCACGATGAAGTCATTATTGAGAGGATTGGCGGGTGTCAGGGCAAGTCTAAAGGAGACATTCCGGGCATCAGGTGGCAGGTTATCAAGGTTAATGATCAGAGTTTGGACGCCCTGTTGAGGGGCAAGATTGAGAAGGCGAGAAAGTAAAATGAGTGTTCTTGTATTTAACAAGTGGACTGTGGAGGGCATCAAGGTCAATGATGCCGGTTTGGTAAGGTACATTAATCTCGAACCGCGCTTCGTGCCGAAGACTGGCGCGAGATATGCCGGCAAGAAGTTCCACAAGTCAAGAACGTTTGTTATCGAGCGCTTGATTAACAAGGTCATGATTCCGGGCCACAAGGCGAAGAAGCATTTTAGAAGTTCCGGCCACAACACGGGCAAGGGCGCGCTGGCGTATAGGATTGTTCTTGACGCGTTTAGGATTATTGAGGATAAGACGAAGCAGAATCCGGTTGTTGTTTTTGTGAAAGCGTTGGAGAATGCTGCTCCGCGTGAAGAGATTGTCACGATTGAGTATGGTGG
>CAYSMN010000016.1:12376-16399 GCA_964432255.1 uncultured Methanosarcinales archaeon
GATTCTTCACGTTAATTATTTTTTTGTTGCTTCTTCCGGTTTTCCACTTATGCTGTATAGCACTCTTAAAGTCTCTGCGTATTCGTGCACAGTGGTCGCGTCTTTTTTGTCCTTGCAGGAATCCATGAAAAGTTTTTCAAAAGCGTCCCTGTATTTCTGCACTTCTGTCTCTTCAAAATAGGGTATTGCCTGCCTGAAATATTGGCGTGCTCCTTTGTAGTCGTGCCTGCCGAATTTCAGGAATGCGACCACTGCCAATATTTCTGAGTTCAAGATGACTGAGTTCATTGCGAAGTTTTCAGCCTTTGTGTAATTCTCATCTTTGAATAGTTTGCCGAGATTTTTGTCAAGATCTTTGATGGTGAAGGTTGGCCCGTTCTTGAATTGGTTAAGGAGCAGTTTGAAATACGTTTTTCCGTCGTCATAGTTACCGTTCATCGCGCAAGATAGCGCGAGTACTGTCATCTCGCTTGGGCTGATGTCGTCTGGTATCAGGATGGCTCCCGGGGTTGTTCTTCTCAGGGCTTCCTGTCTTTTCAAATTCTCTTCAGAAATGTATTTTCTTCTTTCTTCAAGATAGCCTTGCGCTTTTGCGTATTTCCCCTGTGTGAAAAGTTCGACTGCGTCTGTTACTGAGGCGTCAACGCTTTTTTCTACTTCTGTTCTCTCCACGCGTTCAGGCTCTGTTGAGCAGGCGCTCATTGTCAGCACTGCTCCAAGTCCAGAAAGCGCGAGGATACCTGTTCTGGCATAGCGCTTTATGCCGTCAAAGAATCCTTCACTCACCTTCTCTACCAGAGTCATTGTGAAATGTTACTTTTTTGTGATTTAAATATTCTATGACACATTTGCGCTTTTGTCGCGTGCGTTAAAGATTCGTACGTAGATGTGTCCGTCTTCTTCTGCGCGGGAGCATATTCTTTCAAAATAATCTCTTTTTCTGTCTACTCCGTACCATGTTTTTGGTCCTACGCGTATTATTTTTTCCACGCCTATGTCTCGTTCATCGTTTTCAGTCCATTTTAGGAGCGCTTTTCCTTCGTTTCTGGTTTTTCCAAATGCTTTTCTGAGGTGTTCTCCTGATTTTTCTGCCAGGTCGCACTCGATTACAAAGTCAAAGTAGTTGTTTTTCGCGTCTTGGTATAAATTGTAGTTTTGCCTTGTGACCAGTGCTGCTGGCTTTGCTGCTTCTGCTATTCTGTGCACGTATGGTTTGTCTAGGGCAACAAGGTCGTCTTTTAGGTACTTGAGTGTTTCATCAATGCTTGGCGTCCAGTGTGAGTATTCTCTGCCTGGGATGCGTACATTGCGTTCTCGTTTTTTGAGGGCTTCAAGCCTTCCAATTAGGACATCTACGTCGCAGCGTTCTGATTGCAGTTCTCGTCTGTTCTGTTTGACTTGCCTTGCTCTTTCCATGAAAGCATTGTATTTGTCATTTATTGCTTTGACTAATGGCTGGGCGAGAAGTGTTTTTTCGTCTTTCAGTATTTTTTCAAGTTCTTTTTTGTCAGGTATGTGAATTGTGTAGCTGTGGAGTCTTCGCGCTCGTTCCGTCTGTAGAACTTCAAGTTGTTTTCTTATTTCAGCGTTTACGCGTGTATAGTGTCCTTCCTGGATGTATTTGTCTTCTTGGGTGAACTCGTTTATCGGTGGATAATTAATTGCATTGCCCGCGTTTCCTGGTGCTTCTATTTTTTTGAAGTCGACATTGTCAGAGCTTCCGTGGAACCAGCGTCCTGAATATTGATTGGAGTATATTTTGTGCTCTTCATAGAATTTTCTTACTCTTTCTATGGTTTCTTTTGCTTTTGGTATGTCTAAATCTCGGAATTCTGATGGGAATGGTCCCCATTTTTCCATTAAAGTTAGGAGTGCGGTTTTTTGTTCTTTGCTGAAGTATGTTTTGCCTGCGTATGTGCTTGTTTTTAGCCTTGCGTCTGATTTTCTGCGTGCTGTTCTTCCGTCTGATGCCTTTACATCTTTGATATTGACTCCTAGTTCTGTTTCGAGCTGTTGCAAGTATGCAACGTGTTTTGCGATTGTCCCGTCATCTTTCTCATAGTCGGCTGTTATCTCCAGTGCTCTTTCCAGCATGCTTGGCTGTTTGCTGTCTGGCTGGACGTATTTGGTTGGCAGAATGCCAAAGTTGTGCGCTTCGCGTACGTCTTCGATGAGTTTTTTGACAGTCTTTGCATTCATTCTCGTCTTTTGTACGCGCTGTCTTCCATCGCGTGTTGGCTTGTCGATTTCAAGCGCGGAATTCAGCAGTTTGTCGAGTTTTTGCTCTAGTTCTGGTATGTTCAAGTCCTGCACTGGCGTGTATGATTGTCCGAGTACGTGGTCTCCTGTTTTTTGCGCGAGCTGTAGTTTTCTGCTTTCAGTGTACAGTGTTCTTACAACATTCTGTGCGTCTTGCATTTTGACGTATTTCAGCAGTATGTCTTGTGTTGTGACTTTTGTGTCGGTTTGTGCAATGCGCTGTTTGTTGTCTATGAAGAAGTCTTCAAGAACTGAGCTTGCATCTCTTTTCCATGGCCAGTCAGGCTCTGCTTTTGGATTGCTATGTTTTTCATTTGCGTATCTTTGTCTTTCTGCAAGGTAGCGTGTTTCTAATTCTGCGAGAATTTGGTTTAGTTCTTTGGCTTTGCAGTATTCCCGTACGATTAGTAAGTTATGGTATGCTCTTCTTTCGTCAAGGCGTGGAACTGCGTGTTTGGCCGCTCGTGATTGTGCTTTTGTGACTGATGCGCGCTTCTCGTCAAGTATTTGTCCTAGTGTTATTTCTTCCCATCTCGCTTTGTTGTAAATCTTGACTGGGTCAAGTTTTTTGTCAAGGTCAACTTGGGCGTGTCTTCTTACGACGCGGTGGTTTGGCTGTTCTTTTTGCAGTTTTGCAAGGTATAAAATATCGTCCCGCACTATGCCGAGTTCTGTTTTTGCTTCAAATTCTCTTTCCTGCCACTGGTAGAGCAAATATGCTGTCCATTGTTCTGGTGTTACCCTGTCTGGCCTGTGCTCAAGCAGGTTGACGGTGTGGATTATTGCAGGGTCGTAGATTTTTCCGTCTCTTCTGTTGCTGATTCCCCACTGAACGATGTCTTTGTTTTTGCCTGTGTCTGTTTCTCTTCTTACTCCTGAGAAGTCTCCTCGCATGATTTGTTTCTGGATTTCATCTGCAAGCGCTGCGGGTATTTCTTCTCTTAAGTCAAATCCTTCTTTTGAAAGTTCTCTTACTGCTTTTGGCGATAGCTGTTCGAGTGTTACGTTGACTTTTTTGAGGCGTTCGTAGTGTTTGTCTCTTTCTCTGTCCGGCATGTCGTACATCTTGAAGCCTGGCCTGCGTGCTGCTTCAACGATGTAGGTGAAGTGTGAGAAGCATTCGTCTCCTACCAGGTCTCCCAGTCTGCCGAAGTCGAGTGTTTTTCCGTCAACTGAGAACGCAACTTTTGTTTTGAAGCGTAAATGATTTGGGCAGAACAGGCATTTTCCTTCTCGGTGGTGTTTTGGTGATTCCTGCCTTCCTTTGAAGTGAATTTCGACTTTTTCTCCTTTTTTAATTCCTGCAGCGTCCATTGCAGAGTGGATTTTGGTCAGCATTGCTTCCAGTGCTTTTTGTTCTGGATGTTCTGTTACGTACTTGGCAATCGTTGTAAACGCGTTTCTAACATCTCCTTGTTTCCAGTGCTTTTGCACTGACTTTGCTAATGGTTCGGTGCTCATATTTGACTCAAAATACCCCCTGTCAAATAAAGGTTTTCTCGACGCAGTTTGACTCAAAAAAGTTTGAGTATTCTGTTTATATATTGCTTTAGTAATCTTTATAAATTGCGGAATAAGAATTTGCCATATGGAAGAAGAGTCTCCAGAGAAGCACAAGAAGCACCACAAAGAGGTGCAGGAGCTGTGGGAAGAGATAGAGAAGCGTGAAAAAGAGGCTCATAAAGAGCATCACGATAAAGAGCATCAGGATTACGAAGACGAAGTTCTTAAGGAAGAAGAGCCTGAAAAGGAAGAAGAGTAGGC
>CAYSMN010000017.1:0-8106 GCA_964432255.1 uncultured Methanosarcinales archaeon
AAATTAAAGAGATTTCAAAGGAAATGATTGAGGAAGCAGGCTGCAGGACTGATGGCTTTTTGGAAATCCAGAGAGAAGGTTCTACTATTGTTCAGCTTGGACTATATCGAACTGTTATCTTGCGTCCTCCATTTAGCGACAACTGGGAAATCACGTGTGTTAGGCCAGTCAGAAAGCTTACACTTAAAGACTACGTGATGTCTGAGAAGCTGAGAGAGCGTATTTCAAAGCAGGCCGAAGGTATTCTTATTGCTGGCGCGCCTGGTATGGGCAAGAGCACTTTTGCGCAGGCGCTTGCAGAGCAGTATGCTGAGCAGGGCAAGATTGTGAAGACTGTTGAGGCTCCAAGAGACCTTGTCTTGCCGGACACAATCACACAGCTCTCCTACAGCCGCAGTTCTCCTGAGGAAGTTCACGACGTCTTGCTGCTCTCCAGACCTGACTACTCTTTATTCGATGAGATGCGCAACGTGCCTGACTTCTTGTTATTTACAGATATGCGTCTTTCCGGCGTTGGCATGGTTGGTGTTGTGCACGGAACAAATCCGTTGGACGCAATTCAGCGTTTTATTGGAAAAATTGATTTGGGAGTCATCCCGCACGTTATTGATACTGTTGTTTTCATTAAGCACGGTAAGGTTGACAAGGTATTATCAGTAAAAATGATTGTTAAAGTGCCTGCAGGTATGACTGAGGCGGATTTAGCCCGTCCTACTGTTGTCATTAGTGACTTTGAGAGCAACAAGGCGGTTGCTGAAATCTACTCGTACGGTGAGGAGACTGTTGTTGTTCCGGTTCAGGATGAAAAGGCGACTGGTGCTCACGCGCTTGCTGCGAAGGAGTTGGAGCGTGTTTTCCGGCGTTATGGTGATGATGTTAAGGTTGAGCTTGTGAGCAATAACAAGGCGGTTGTGTATGTTCCTGAGAAGTTTATTCCTGCTATTATTGGCCAGGGCGGCAAGAACATTCAGGCATTGGAAGAGCAGTTGGGCATCGGTCTTGATATTCGTGAGCTGGGCGAGCAGCCGAAAAAGTCTCATGGAAAGGAAATTCCTTATCGCGTGACTGGCAGTAAGAATCATGTTGAATTTCTTTTAGGCGACCAGTATTCTGGCAAGGATGTTAACATTTATTTGAATGATGAATACTTGGCTACTTTTGCTGTAGGCCAGAAAGGTGTCGTAAGGGTTAAAAAATCGAACAAATTAGGCAGTGAATTGATTGATGCTTTAGATCGTGGCGGGAAAATCAGTTTTGTAGGTTAAAATGCTGGACATCAATTATATCAGGCAGTATCCGGACGTCATAAGGGAAAACTTGCGCAAGCGTCAGATTCCTGACTATGTCGCTTACTTAGACGCGGTTCTCAAGAATGATGAGCTCTGGCGTGGTCTGAAGTCAAAGGTTGACCAGGCAAGAGCGCGAAGAAATAAAATCTCGATGGAGATTAATGCTGCGAAGAAATCTGGCAAGGACGCTTCTAAATTAATCAAAGAAGCTGCGGAAATACCGAAAATCATTGCAGAGGCTGAAAAGCAGCTAACAGAACTGCAGGATAAGATTAAAATCTGTTTGTTCAAAATTCCCAATTTGATGCACGATAGCGTTCCTTATGGCAAAGACGACACTGAAAACAAGGTCGTTAAGACTGTTGGCAAGAAGCCTGTGCAAAAGTTCACTCCTTTAAGCCACGTTGACTTGATGCAGAAGCATGGTTGGGCTGATTTGGAGCGTGCTGCCAAAATATCTGGCGCGCGCTGGTATTTCTTGAAGGGTGAATTGGCTGTTCTTGATATGGCATTAGTTCAGTACGCAATGGATTTCATGCGCAAGAAGGGCTTTACTCCTGTTATTCCGCCTTTCATGATGTCAAGAAAGGCGTACGAAGGTGTTGTGAGTTTGGAAGATTTTGAAAACGTGATGTACAAGGCAGAGGGTGAAGACCTCTACTCGATCGCGACTTCAGAGCATCCTTTAACTGCCATGTACATGGACGAAGTTCTCGATGAATCCATGCTGCCAATCAAGCTTGCAGGTTTTTCCACTAATTTCCGCAAGGAAGCCGGTGCTCACGGCAAAGACCAGAAGGGTATTTTCAGAGTTCACCAGTTTAACAAGGTAGAGCAGGTAGTTCTCTGCCGTTCTGAGGAATCGTGGCACTTCCACGAAGAGCTTTTGAAGAACGCTGTTGAGTTTTTTGACAGTCTTGGCTTGCATTTCCGTGTGGTAAACGTCTGCACAGGTGACTTGGGCATTATTGCAGCGAAAAAATACGATGTCGAGGCATGGTATCCTGTTCAAAACGCATTTAGAGAAGTCGTCTCCTGCTCAAACTGCACTTCATATCAAGCAGTCCGCTCTAACATTAGATTCCAGCACGACCAGGAGCGTCATTTTGTGCACACGTTAAACTCAACCTGTGTCGCAACCACGCGCGCAGTAGTCGCTATTCTGGAAAACTTCCAGAAAGCTGACGGTACTGTTGATGTTCCAAAAGTCTTGCAGCCTTATACGGGCTTCAAGGTGATGGGCAAGAAGTAATATGGCAGAAATCCCGTGGTGGGCATGGCTTGGCGTCGGTCTTTTCGTTGCCATAACGTCCGCAGTCATGGGCGGTAAGATTTCTCTTTTTGCATGGGTTGGTCTTCTTTTCATTGTCGTTGGTATTGCGAAAGTTGTCTACTTGTTTGTTCTGAAGCCAAAGGAGTCAAAATCAGAGCAGCGTGCCATGCACATGGCTCATCCGCAATTGCCTCCTCAGCCTCCATCAGCATTATACTGTCCAAGATGCAGAGTCACCGTTCAGCCGAATGACTTTTTCTGCAAGTATTGCGGTTGGAGATTAAGATAATTCTTTTATCTTGTCAGGCAGCTCTGATAAAGAAGTGATTTCGTGTTTTCCTGTTCTTTTTCTTCCTCGCATCAGGTGGAATGCATTTATTTCGAGCTCATGTGGGGTTAGATAGTCGCCGTCATGGTCGTCACCGACGTGCGCGAGTTCGTGTGGTTTGAGTTTTAGCTCTTCCAGTATTTTCTGGAAGACTGGTTTGCTTTTTCTGATGCCGAAATGGCTTGGGCATGAATATGCAGTGTCAAAATATTTTCTCAGTCCAAGTACGTCCAGTTTCGCGTTTAGGAATTTTTGGTTTGCGTTTGAGATAATTACTAGTTTGTGTTTTTTGTGGAGGGTTTTCAGCGTTTCTGTGACGTCGTCAAATACTCCAACATGTTTCTTTGCGTTTTCAAGCAGTGGTTTCCAGTCGCCAAGTTGGTGTTTGTTCATCCAGTACTCAATATCCGTCCATTGGTTCCAGGGGATTTTTTCTATCCATTCTCCGCGGTAGAATGATGCCAGTATTTTGTCTTGTGCGTTTTCAAATGACAGTTTGTGCTTTTCCGCGTAGAGTTTTGGTATTTCCTGCCACCAGATGAAGTCGTCAAATTTCTCGTCCGCAAGTGTTCCGTCCAAATCAAACGATATCGCTTTTATCATAGTGATATGAGTACAATGCCTCCGATTATTAAAAGCACCGCAATCCGTTGTTGCAAATTAAGTTTCTCTCTGTAAACAAATCTGCCGTACAGTGTGCTTATTAGGGGGTTGGTGAAAACGAGTGCTGCGACAATGCTTACTGGTCCGACGTTGATTCCTAAGTTGAAGAAGAGGGTGCCCATTGCTGCGAAAATGCCGATGATGAGCATGTTCCACCAGTATTTTCGTGGAAGGGCGAAGCGTTCTTTCATGATGTTGAGGTGTGCGCCGCTGAAGATTATCATTGATGTTTCCTGCACGAGTGCTGACAGGAATGGTCCGAGCCAGGTGACTGGTGTTTTCCATACGAACCAGAAAACGCCCCAGAGAATGCAGGTTATCAAAGCGTATGGCACTCCGCTGTGGGGGTGGAATATGTGTGATTGTTTGAAGTCTTTGAAGTTTACCGAATTGAGTATGATTCCAATTACAATGAGCGCTATAGCTGTTGTTTGGAACGTGTTCAGTCTCTCTTGCAGGAAAATTATTGAGAGCAGGACTGTGAAAATGACTGCTGAGTTTGAAATTGGAACAACAACTCCTACCTTTCCAGTGCTGAGTCCTTTGAAGAAGGTTACAAAGGGTACGTATCCTAAGAATGCAATGAGAAATGACAAGCCTATGTATTTGAGAGTTATCTGTTCAGGTATATTAAAAAATAGTACAACGGCAAGAATGATGCTTACGACCGTGTTGCGGTAGAATATTGTCTTGACGCTGCCTAGTGCCCGCACGGGCGTTTGTGAGATTGCACTACTCAGACCATATCCTATCATTGAGAGAATGCCGAAAAGAATTCCAGTGAGCATAATGTCTGTAGTCCCACAAATCTTAAAAATGCTTCTATTCTAGTTCTTCGTATGGGGTTAAAAGATGTGTTGAGTGCAGGAGAAAGTCTGTTCAAGAATGAGGACTCTTTGGATACTGAATGGCTGCCAAAAAATCTTCCATTCAGAGAGGCTCAGCATCAAGCTATTGCGAACTGCATCAAGCCGCTCTTGCAGAGCAGAACCGGCAGAAACTGCATCATCTCCGGCGCTCCTGGTATTGGCAAGACTGCGGCAGTAAAGTTAGTCCTTAAAGACCTTGAAGAAAATCCTGACGTTAACGCGCCTGACATCTATATCTTGTACGTCAACTGCTGGCAGAAAAACACGACATACAAGATTTTTGCCGAACTCTGCGAGCAGTTGGGTTACAAATTTACCCAAAATAAAAACACTGAAGACTTGTTCAAAATCATCCAAAACATTGTCAACAAGAAAGCTGCTGTTTTCGCTTTTGATGAGGTTGACAAGGTTGAGGATGTAGACTTTCTCTACAACATTTTCACTGACATTATCAAAAAGACCATCTTAATGATTACCAACCACCCGCAGTGGTATTCGCTGGTTGATGAACGCATTCGCTCAAGGCTGTTGCCGGAAAAGATTGATTTCCCGCAGTACTCTGATGCGGAAATCAAAGGTATTCTCAAGCAGCGTATTGACTACGCATTCTCTCCAAACAAGTGGGATGACGCTCCGCTGAATTTGATTGTAGAAAAGACGATTGCTGCTGGCGACATCCGTGTTGGCCTTCATCTCTTGAGAGAAGCTGGCTTGGCTGCAGAGGACCAGTCTGCGAGAAAAGTAACATTGGAGCATGCGGAAAAAGCATTGGCGAAGATATCTAATTTCACTATCAAGCCTGCCGAGGATTTGAGCCAGGACGCGAGAGTTATCTTGCAGCTTGTAAAAGCGCAGTCGTCTGGCAAGATTGGTGACCTGTTCAAGCTCTACCAGGAGCAGGGCGGCATCGCGACATACAAAACCTTCCAGAGAAGGATTGAGACTTTGGAAAAAGGCGGTTTTGTTGAAACCAAGAAAGTGATTGGCGGCAAGGAAGGCACGACGACCTTAATCACAAACAAGAATAAGTCGTTGGACGAGTTCTAAGTTTTCTATTTGAATTTTTCAGCTTCTATTATGTGGTAAGTTTTTGTTCCAACTTGGTGGGTTACTGCATAGCCTT
The DNA here is from genome assembly GCA_964432255.1 of uncultured Methanosarcinales archaeon. GTDB lineage: Archaea > Nanobdellota > Nanobdellia > Woesearchaeales > ARS49 > CABMGU01. The sequence continues at coordinate 5,546 of CAYSMN010000017.1, forward strand.
CTATTCTTTTGTAAACGTCTATTTTTCCTTTTAGATATTCTTCTCGTGTTGGGAATCTTCTATCAACTGTGTTTTTCCATTTGTCTTTTCCCTGTATTGCAAATTCTCCTGGATTTCCTGGCGTTGTCATAGACTCAATGAATACCACGTATTCCACTCCGCTGTGTACTCGTGCTACGGCACACCCATTCATCTGGCTTCTGTCTCTTTTCATGAACACCTCATCAAATTCTTGCCTGTCTGCATATGTTAGAAATATCATCATGCCCGACGTGTCGTATCCGACTGCAAATATAGATGATCCTGGGCGATAGAAGTATCTTCGTCTTGTTATTGTTTTGCCTTTTTCAACTGTCGCTAGGTCGTCTCCTGCTTCTTCCGCTCTCTTTATTCTTTCTATGAGACTTAGTACCTTTTTATTTTCTAATATTTCAAGCATCTTCCCACAACGTATGAGCGATTACGCGTATACGATATTTAAATCTTGTCGAGAATAACCTTTATATATTCGCCAATCACTTTCTCACGGCATGCCAAAAAGGGTGAGTTTGGAAGAGATTAACCGTAAGCTTGACAAGGTTATTTCTGCGCAGAAGAGGTTGTTTTCTGAGGAGTCTGCTGTTCATAGTGAGGAGAAGGAAGTTCATCGTGAGGAAGTTGAGGAGTTGCGTAAGCTTACGGAGCTTGAGGCTGTCGAGAAAGAGCTTGTGCGCGAGATTGGCGAGCATCCGTTGCAGAAAATCTCGTACAAGGATGTTGCAAAAGGAAGCGTCGGTGCGTTTATTGGCATTGTAGCCCACTTCACGTTCAGGTATGGTGTTGAAGTTGCTGCTGAGATTAGTGTTGCGCGCGCCAGCTTGTTGCTTCCAATTTCATACGCAATTGGCGGCATTTTTATGTACATGACTGGTTTTAGAAGAATTAAGGACCCGAAAATAGTGTCCTTTCTGCCTGTCCGGCTTACAATATTGTACTTTGTAGCAATTCTGACTGCTATATTGGTGCTAATGTTTTTTAATCCTGAGTTTTTCAATGACTTTTGGACAGCTTATAAGCAGGTCGCGACAGTTACATTAAGCGCCGTTATCGGTGCGTGTACCGCCGACTTGATAGGTAAAGAATGAACGCTTTTGAAGATTTACAAAGTAAGAAAGTGGAGCGAGCGAAGACGCTGCTAGCCAAGCTAATCGGCGCGCGTGAGCGTTTGGCTGCTGCTGAAGAGTTGAAAAAGCACGAGCTGGTTGAAAACTGGCTGACAACTTACAACGCGGCTTTGGGCGAGTTGAAGAAATGGGTTGAAGCGCAAAAGCCGTTGTGCCCTGTTGATAATCAGTGCCATTCTTTGCTGCAGGAAGAGATTGATGGCCTGGACGAGGCTGGCAAGCATATAGCGCGAGTCATTAAAGGTGCTGAAACTCTTGACCAGATCAAGGTCAGCAAAGTGCTCATAATGATTGCTTCTCGTGAACATTCCTTGCCGAACTTGTTGAAGGCTTCTCAGCGAATGGCTGCATAGCCACTGGACACTGGACATCTCCCTTCTTGAGCTATTTAAAGGGCAAATGGTAGTTTTCTTTCCAGAGGTGATAACCATGGAAAACATCCAGGAATTGTTTTTTGAGCAGATAAAAGCGCTGACAAAGGCGACGTGCCGGAGGCTGAGATAATGGCAGATATCTACGACGACAATGCAATCGACTATTTTGAGGACGAAGACGACCTTGACAGCTCTGATGCTGCCTTCATGCACGGCTATTTGAAGGCATAGCCTGTAAGCGTCTATCATTAGGATATTCTGGCATGCAATATTATGTCGACACTAGTATTTGGCTGAATTTTTTCAAGAAAGAGGGAGATCCAACCAAAGGTGTTCCTTATTGGCAGCTTGCCAAAGCGTTTTTGAGCGTGTGATGTTTTCAAAAAGCGATGAGATAGTCTATTCTGGAATTGTTTTGCGCGAATTGCAAATCAGACTGGAAGAAAATGCATATCAAGAAAGGAGACGATGGCTTGAAGAAGAGCCAAAATTCATCAGGGTTGATATTTCTAATGACGATAAGGCCATAGCGCGAAAATTGGAATCGCGCTATAATTTCGAAATTAGTTTTTACGATCTTTTGCACACGGTTCTTGCAAAGCGGTTAGGTGCTGCGTTGGTGACGCGTGATGAGCAGTTATTGAAGGTTGCGCGAGAAAATGGAGTTCACGCCGCCAAACCCGAGGAATTATAATTTGTTAATCTTGTTAATGTCCAGTTCTTCTTTTGAGAGTTTATTGCGGATTGCGCGAACTTCCTTTACAGAGTCACCTGTGTTTGGTATTGAGCCTATTTGTCGTTCTAAAAGCAGTCTGCGTATTGCATCCCGAATTAGGTCGGATTTGCTTGCGTAGTATCCTTGCTTTACAAAGCGGTCAAGCTCTTGTACAAGCTTTTCAGGTAGCCTTACTTGTGTGAGTTCCATAGGCATTGTAGTACAATTGTAATGCTATCCGATATATAAATCTTTTGGGCTTTAAAGACCGCATAGTTTTTTATTTTCTCCCCTTTTTCTGCTTTCTTT
>CAYSMN010000017.1:8206-16304 GCA_964432255.1 uncultured Methanosarcinales archaeon
TATGAAGGTTTTATCCAAGAATGACGTAGTAGTAAACCGTCCGAAGCTCATTGAGCAGATAAAGCGGGGCGCAGTCTTCATCTACCCGACAGATACCATTTACGGCATTGGCTGCGACGCAACCAACGATTCTTCTGTAAGAAAAATCCGCGAGTTGAAAGAGAGGGACACGAAGCCGTTCTCCGTTATCGCTCCATCAATTGACTGGATTAAGGAAAACTGTGAGCTGAATGATAAAGCCAAAGCGTGGCTGCTCAAGCTTCCTGGTCCATATACTTTAATTCTCAATTTGAAAAACCCAAATGCTGTCTGCGCCCAGACCAATATGGGGTTGAAAACGTTAGGCGTGCGTATTCCTGACCACTGGATTTCTTCAGTAGTTGCTGATGTAGGAAAGCCGGTTATTACCACTTCAGTAAACTTGGCTGGCAAGCCACCTGCGACCAGGCGTGAGCAGATTGAACAGTTTGCTGTTGACTTCATAATTTTTGAAGGCGATAAGCAGGGCAAGCCGAGCACAGTCATCGACCTGACAAAGGGTGAAGAGGTAATTCGGCGGTAAATTTTTAAACAAATTCTCACTCTTCCTGTTCAAAGAGAGGTGATTTTCATGAAATACCTATTTGCAGTATTCTGTTTGCTATTGTTAGCCGCGTGCGCTCGGCCTCAGTATGCTCAGCAGCCGGTTTACCAAGCTCCTCCTCCACAGTATGTTCCTCCAGCGTATCCTCAGCAAGCACCGCCTCAGGCGCTGCCTCCAGTTGAAGTTCAAAAAGAAAAACTCGGCGCCACGCGTTTTACAACGCATCCATATCTGGTTGGTAACCAGGAAGCCGCTAGTGTGCGCCCGGGTACTCCTGTTGTTGGAAAGCTTATTGTGAGCAAAGCATTGCCGAACAACCCGCCGGTGACTGAAGACGTGACTATTTTCATTACCGTGATTTATCCAACTGGTGATCACGAGTTCTTTGGCACTGCTGACATTCCAAATATCATACCGTCAAACATCATCATGTTTGACCATAGCCCGGGCGTTCAGGCCTGGACGAATGATAAGTTTGTGGCAAACGCAGATATCAACACAAAAATCAAATATGTTGTGTTCATAAAATACCACGATGATGCACGATATTTGCTGCACACTATAAACGTCAGGTAACCACAAAGCTTTTAAAGCGCCTATTTTCCTTCTGTTTTTACTATGAGCACAAAAGTCGTCGGTGCAAGCACGATTAAGGATGGCAGTTATATCCTTATAGATGGTGTTGCATGCAAGGTTGCCAGCGCAGAAACGTCAAAATCAGGCAAGCACGGTCATGCAAAGCAAAGGATTGTGGCAATTGGCCTTTTGGACAATAAGAAGCGCGAAATTGTTCTTCCTGCTCACGATAACGTTGAAGTTCCTCTTATTGAGAAGAAGACTGCCCAGGTCTTGAGCGTTTCTGGAGACATGGCCAACGTGATGGACGAAGTAACATACGAGACTTTCGACCTCAAAATTCCAGAAGACTTGAAAGCAACAGTAATGTCAAATTGTAAAGTTCTTTATTGGATTATTATGGGTGAGAAAGTTATGAAACAGTTGAAAGGTAGTGCTGAATAATGGTAAAGTTCCCTGAAGCTGACGCAAGGATGTTCAAGAATAAGTTTGTGTGCAGGCGTTGCAAGACTGTTATCCGCGCGCCTTCTCGTAAGATTGCGGAAAAGCAAATTAAGTGCCGCAACTGCGCTGGAAAGAAATTTAAACCAAAGCGTAAGAAGTAAGTCGCATGAGTATTGATGGCATTGCGGCGCTGATTTTTGTTGTCCTTCTTGGGTTTTTCTTGTGGCAGAAGCGTCATAAAGTTGAGCTTCAAAAAGCATTATTTCCTATTCTTTACGTAGTGATGTATCGTTCCAAGTTCGGCATTGCCTCAATGGAAAGGCTTGCAAAAAAGTTCCCGCGCACTTTGCGTTTCTTCGGTGATATTTCAATAATTTTGGGCTTTATTGGCATGGTGCTCATTGCCGGACAGCTCGTCTATAACACGGTTGACGTGTTTGTGAACGAGGGTGTTCCTGGCATTCAGCCGGTGCTGCCAGTGCAAGCCAAGGGCGTTTTCTTCGTTCCGTTCCTTTACTGGATTCTGAGCATCTTCTTGCTCGCTTTGGTCCACGAATTTTCTCACGGTGTTCTTGCGCGCGTGCATAATATTAAGGTGAAGAGCAGTGGTTTCGCATTTCTGTGCCTTTTACTACCTATTATCCCTGCTGCTTTTGTAGAGCCTGATGAAAAAATCGTGCAGAAACGGCCTTACAGGCAGCAGCTCAGCGTTTTTGCAGCAGGCCCAATCTCTAACATGGTGTTTGCTCTCGCAATGCTCGGCTTGTTCATGGCTGTTTCCCCGGTTTTGGAGAAAGCATTTGACATTAAAGGAGTCGAACTTGTCAGTGTTGAAGAAGATGGCGCTGCTTTTGCGGGCGGCTTGCGCAAGGGCGACATTGTTACTGGTTTGAATGATGTTGAAGTTAAGTCTGTTGCAAATTTATCCGTTATGTTGAACTTTTCTTCTCCTGGTGAAAAATTATTCGTGCAAACGACAAATCAGTCTATGTACGTGACTGTTGGCGCTAATCCGAAGAACGCATCAAAGGCGTATCTTGGTATTCAGGCCGCGCCGTATGCTGTGCCGAATTCAGGCTTTGTTTCACAGTATGGCGCTTGGCTTCCGCCAACATTGAAGTGGTTTGCCGGCTTGATTTTCTGGCTGTTTATGCTGAATGTTGGCATAGGCTTGTTCAACTTGCTGCCAATAGGCCCATTGGACGGCGGCAGGATGTTCCAGTTGGTCTGTTTCAAAGTGTTCAAGAACAAGTTGACCGCGATTAAAGTGTGGATGTACGTGAGCGTCTTTTTTGTTGTGATAATTCTTGCGAATTTGTTCTCAGGATTTATGCGTTAACCTTTCACATTGCCCCATGGCTTGAACGCGACGAGCTTCTTGCTTATTCCAGCAGTGTCCATCGTGTCTACGACTTCAGAAATTGGTTTGTAGGCGAATCCTGCTTCTTCTGCAAGGCCTGAGTATGATGCTGTCCGAACATATATTCCTCTTTTTTCCATTTCCTTTTGCAGGACATCTCCTCTGACTTCTTTTCTTGCTCTTGTCCTGCTCATTGTTCTTCCAGAGCCGTGTGCAGTGCTGCCAAACGTTTCCTCAAGCGCCTTGTCAGTTCCTAATAATAGGTAGCTGCCTGTTTCCATGCTTCCGCCGACAATGACCGGCTGTCCTATCTTTCTGAACATTGGCGCGAGTTCTGTTCTGCTTGGTCCGAAGCATCGTGTCGCGCCTTTTCTGTGCACGACGAGCTTTTTCATTTTCCCATCTAATTTGTGCTCTTCTACTTTGGCGATGTTGTGCGCGACGTCGTAGACTAAGTGCATTTCCATTTGTTCCGGTGTTTTTTGGAACACATTTTTGAAGCATTCTCGTATCCTGTGCAGTATGACTTGCCTGTTTGCAAATGCTGAATTGGCAGCACACGCCATCGCGTGATAATAGTCTTGTCCTTCTTTTGATGTGAATGGCGCGCACGCTAATTCTGGGTCTGGCACAGTAATTTCGTATTTCGCCATCGCCTGTGAGAATGTTTTCAAGTAATCAGTGGCTATCTGGTGTCCGAATCCTCTGCTTCCGCAGTGGACCATGACGCAGATTTGGTCTTCGTTGATGATGCCGAGTTTTTCCGCCGCTTTTTTGTCGAATATTTGTGCTGCTTGTTGGACTTCCAAATAATGGTTGCCTGAGCCGAGTGTTCCAAGCTGGCCGATGCCTCTGCTGATTGCTTTATCTGATACTTTACCCGGCTCAGCATGCTCTATGCATCCGTAATCTTCTATTCTTTCCAGGTCTTCATCCCAGCCATAACCATTTTCAACGCACCATTTGGCGCCGTCCTGCATGATTTTTTTGAATTCTTGGGGAGTGAGCTTGACAAATCCTTTGCAGCCTACGCCTGAAGGTACTTGTTGGAAGAGCATGTCTACCAGCATTTTTAGTTTTGGCTGTACTTCTTTTAATGTTAAGTTTGTTGTTACCAGTCTCATGCCGCAGTTGATGTCAAAGCCTATTCCGCCTGGAGAAATAACGCCGTTGTTTGGGTCAAATGCTGCCACGCCTCCTATCGGGAATCCGTATCCTGAGTGTGCGTCTGGCATGCAGAGTGCGTGTTTTTGTATTCCTGGCAAACACGCGACATTCGTAAGCTGGTCGTAGACCGCCAAGTCCATGTTTTTGATTAGTTTCTCGCTTGCGTAAATTCTGGCTGGCACTCTCATGCCTTTCTTATAAGTCATCGGAATATCCCAGATTACGTCTCCTTTTCTTTCAAATTCCGGCACTGGTACATCTCTGTTTATCATATGTCTAACACCACAACTGTTTTCCACAAATCATCTTTCTTCTCAACAAGGTAATAGTGCATTGTAACTGCCTTTACATCTTGGTGTAATTCTTGTTTATCCGGTCGTATCGCATCGCCGCGTAATGTCGCCTTTACTTCCATTTTTTTCTCATCTACTTTTACATCAACGTCATGGAAGACGATGGCGTCTTTGTCTTTCAGGTAGATTATTTCTTCCAAAAACTCGAACAGTAATTTTTCAACATCTTTTTCTTTTTTCTTGATTTCTTTCTTAATTGCTGGCTTCACAGTCTTCGGGTTTGCCATGCTTTCAATGACTGCCTGTGCCGCGCTTTTGAATAGTTCGTTCAAGTCTTTTCCAGTTGCCTCAAATGCAACATCCGCAATTGCGATATCCTCGACAAATTTGAATGGCATATGGAAAACGCACAGGGTTTTGTATATAAATGTTTACTTGAGAAGCTTATCGACCACATTCACAATTTTTGCGTGGATTTCATCGATGCTCATGAGTCTTTCCTTGTCCATGCAGTTGATGAGGGTGAAGTTGTTTGGGAAGAGTTTTGTAATTTCAAGATAGACTTGTTCTGCTCGCTTCAAATGGGCGATGTCTTTTTCGTGTAGGTCTCGTTTTTGGCCGCCGAGGTATTCTCTGCTGCCTTTTTTGTCCACGAGTTGCTGTGCGATGTCTGCGGGAATCCAGAGGATGATGTTGATATCTGGTCGCGGTATGCCGAGGATAGAGTATTCGATGTTGTCATTCCAGGTGAAGTATTCTTGTCTTTTGCGTGCGTCATCTATTTTTCCGCCTTGGTGCCCCATGTTCGAGGCGACGTATCGGTTGCTGACGACAATTTTTTCTTCTGCGAGCGCTTGTTTTATTTTGAAACTGGCTTCATATCTGTCTAGTGCGTAGAATAATGAGGCTGCGTGCGGGTTGACCTCTGTGCCATATTTGCCGTTTAGGTAGCTTTCGACAAAATGGCAGCTTGGCTGTCCGTATTGGGGAAAGTCAAACACAGCCACGGCCTTGTTTTTCTGCAGGTGTTCAACAAGTTTCTTTGTCTGTGTTGCCTTGCCAGTGCCGTCCGTTCCTTCAATGACGATGAAAACCCCTTTCATGTAATGTGCGAGAATTGTGGTCCTATTAATATTTTCCTAAGAGGTCTGCTACTGCTGCTCCTATTGCTGCGGGGAAGCTGACGGCAACCACTAGTTTGAAGACGAGATACGGCTCGGGAACGATATCAGTAATGCCGTAGACAAATAGGAGGAGGAATGAGACGAACATGGCGATGAGGTAGTATGCCACTATGCGTTTTGCCCAGAATTGTCCGAATAGTCTTCGGTCTTTGTCTGGCACGCGCAAATAGCCGACAAAGTAGATTTCTGCGCTTAAGAGAGTCCATGTTGTTATAGTGATAAGGGCGAGGTGGAAGTTGCTGAGCCGTAGCCCGACGTCCAGCAATAATCCTTTCAGAACAAAGGTGAATCCGAAGAATAGCGCTCCGAAGAATGCGCTGACGATGTGGTGCATTCCGAAGTGGCCTGGCACTTTTTCAACAAGCCTTTCTCTGAGGACTTGTGTGTCGCGGGCTATTTGGTCTATTTTTGCCATCAGTAGAACTCGACTTGAGGAACGTCGTCCTTTTTCTCTTCTTCTGGAGGCGCTGTTGGCGTGCTTGGCACGCTGTCAAACATGCTCATTAAGTTTGGAACTGCTGGGTCTGGGCTGTCAAATATGTTTGGTTGTGATGCTGGTTTTTCTGGTGTAGGTTCGTTTGTGTAAACATCATGTCCGCCTACCAGTCCCATAAGAAGCTTTATCGCTTTGCGTATTTCGTCTCGAGAATCCGTCTTGGTGTCGATTGTTATTCTCATCCTCTTTTCAAAGGCTTATGTTGAGAATGCTGTTTATATAATTTTCGTGATGGGACTGCCGTGATTCGAACACGGGCCACAAGGTCCCGAACCTTGTATCCTACCACTAGACTACAGCCCCGAGTGAGCCCGGCCGGGTTCGAACCGGCGACCACCTCCCTGTGAAGGAGGTATCATACCGCTAGACCACGGGCTCGTTGAATGATTGCTCTATAGAAGGGTTTAAAAGGTTTTTCTCGTCATGCCGTGTTATGAAATGGGTGAATCCTATATATGTGAAAAACGCAGCCGGCCTGCGCAGGCAGTTTGCTGCCAACAAGCCGTTTCCACATCTTATTCTTGGTAAGTTCTTCGCACCAAAAATTAAACAGGTTGCAAAGCATTTATTAAAGGAAAAATTCTACGAGCACAATGCTGACTTGTACCAATTCCAGCAGACTGATGACTGCAAAAAAGCAAAACAGCCTGCAGTCAAGGAATTTCACAAGTTTTTCAGCTCAAAGGAGTTTATTCAGTTCATTTCTCAGATTACAAATTTAAAATTAAAGTTCATCGACATGTCTGGCTTTATTTATGACGACACCGATTACCTCTTGCCGCACGATGACCGTTTGTCAGGCAGGAAAATTGCGTATGTGGTGAATTTGTCGGAGAACTTCTCCCTCAAAGATGGCGGCGCGTTGCAATTCTTTAAGGGAAAGCAGGTTGTGAAAGCAATTCCACCTACTTTCAACACGCTTACGCTCTTCCAGGTTTCTCCAAAATCGTTGCACCAGGTTCAGGAAGTGGTTTCAACCAAGAAGCGTCTTTCTTTTGGAGGCTGGTTCCATGGTTGACTGGCTGAATCCGGCATATTCTGCTGAAACGTTGCACGAGGCCGCGAAGCAGTTTGCGCGTTCAGGCAATGTCCAGCTTGTGCAGTTTCTTTCACATAAAGGATTAAACGAATTCAAATTGAACTTTAAAAAGGTCTACGACCCGTTGAAGTGCTCATACGGCATCAGCAAAGCGCCTTTTTTTGTAAAATCCCGAGAGTTTTGTGCTGTTTTGTCAGCAGTCATAGGCCGTGAACTTCATGCAGAGCAAATTGCGTGTTATTTTTTTGACAAAGGCGATTATACCGTCCTGTATGACGCGCTTAAGCCTGGCAAAGGCATTGCATTCATTCTCGACCTCATAGACGGTGACGAATCGTGGGGCGGTTACACGTCTTTCATGAAAAAGGGCAAAGAAATTGTGCGCGTGATTCCCAAAGACAATGCTCTGTCGTTGGTTGACCAGTCTGGTCTGAGAAGTTTTGTGAAATACATTAACCATCACGCTGAAAGTCCTCGTGTTTTCTTATATGGTGTGCTACAGAAATAATTAAATAAGCTCTGCCGAGGCAAAAGTGCATGCACCTAAGTAAAGACGTTGTGAAAAAGCTCATTGTTGAGCAGAATCTTATTACAAATTATCACGACTTGGATGGCCAACTGACCGCTAACGGCATCGACGCTCGTCTTGCTGCGATTGTTGAAATAACTAATGGAGGCAGACTTGCGATTTCTAAGGGAGATCATATCGCTCCTAAGCTCGGTTCTGCTGTCGTGCTGAAAGGCTTTGAAGACCGTCTCTCAGGTTACGATATCAAAGACGTGAAAGTTGCTGACAATGGAATTGTAAAGCTCGAACGTCTCAAGCCATACTTTGTCATCACGTGCGAAAAAGTCAACACGCCGAGTAATTTGATGCTGCAGATTGCTCCAAGAACTTCTTTATTCAGGCTTACTCAGTCATTGTTGGGCTGCGGCTTGTCAGAAGCCGGCTATCA
>CAYSMN010000018.1:0-16082 GCA_964432255.1 uncultured Methanosarcinales archaeon
TCACGGCGTAATCCGCATGAAATCATGCGCGCTGATAACATTATCGAACACGGTGCGCGCATCCTCTTCCAATTCTAATGTGTTCTTGTAACGCGCGCTGAAATGAGTGAGAACCAATTTCTTAACACCAGATTTTGAAGCAATCTGCCCTGCTTCCAATGCAGTCAAGTGGCCATGCTCGATAGCCTTGTCTTTCAGATTACTCGCGTACGTGCTGTCAATAATCAGGATGTCGGCATTCGCCGCAATCTTGTAGCAATTCTCGTTAACCAACGTGTCAGTCATGAACACAATCTTTCTACCCTTCACTAGCATCGTGGCTTCCTCAACAGTGACCTTTTTGCCTTTGTGTGTAACACTCTTTCCGCGCTGCAACTCGCCCAATAACGGTCCTTCAGGAATGCCGAGCTTTTTCACATGGTCAACCTTAATTCTGCGCCTATCTTTTTCAACAAACGCAAACGCAACACACGGCACAGGATGCTTCATCGGCATACTCTCCAATGCAAAATCCTCATCCTCGAAAAACATGCCCTCGTGCACTTCAGTAATCTTGATGTTAAACTTCGTCTCAAACTCAATGCCACCAAACAACGCCTGAAATGACTTCTTGCTGCCACGCGGGCCGTAAATCTCAACACTCTTGCTCAGTTCCATTGATGCAATAGTTAACAACAGGCCAGGCAACCCCAAAATATGGTCGCCATGCCAATGCGAGACACAAATCCTTGTCACCTTTGACAACGGAATGCCCGCAATCTTCATTTGTCTTTGAGTACCTTCACCACAATCAAACAGCACGCCCTCTGACTTAAACTGCAAAAACACCGCACTCGGATTCCGCTCCTTAGTCGGCATCATACACGACGTTCCCAAAAAAGTAATTTGCATACAGCGTTTTCCCCGCTTATTCTTTATAAATATATGGCAAACGTTTTTAAATCAATATATTGCAGTATACATTATGGACGAAATAAACGCACTCTTAACCAAGGGCGTTGTCACGACGGAAAACAGCCCGCAAGCCAAAGAACTGCACGAAAAAAGCAGTTACGGCACAATCTTACCAGATGGCAGAGTACGCCTTTCACTCCTAGAAGCAGTTTACCTCGCCGAAAAAGGAAAACTTCTTGCTTACGACGGCAGAAAGAAAAAAATCAGCCTAGAACAACTCGGCAGAAAAGCAGCACGTGCAGAACACGACTTCTGGACACGCTACCCAGTCTTCAAAGACTTTAGAAATAGAGGCTACGTCATCAAAACAGCACTCAAATTCGGCGCAGACTTCAGAATTTACGAAAGGGGCGTAAAGCCAGGACAAGACCACGCCAAATGGATAGTCTACCCGGTAAAAGAGTCGGCAAAACTCACATGGCAAGACTTCGCAGCAAAAAACAGAGTAGCCCACAGCACAAAAAAAAGACTGCTGATAGCAGTTGTAGATGACGAAGGAGATGTAAGCTACTGGGAAGTTCGCTGGTTGCGCCCATAAAACTATATAAACCACAACTTCTGAGTTTTTCCTATGGAATACAGAGATAAAATACTCGCACTAGCACAAGCACAACCATTACTCCCAAACACAGTCGCCAAAGCACTCAGCACGGACAGCATCATGGCAGGAGCCATGCTATCAGAAATGTGCTCAAAAGGGCTCCTGAAAACATCAGCGCTAAAAGTCGGCGGAAGCCCGCTCTACGTCATACCAGGCAAAGAAGAACAACTCCTCAACCACCTGCAAAGCCTCAACGAAAAAGACAGACGGACAGTGCTAAAACTTCAGGAAGAAAAGGTTATCCGCGAAACAGAAACAGACCCGCTCACCAGAGTGAGCCTTGCAACAGTAAAAGACTTCGCCAAACCCCTAACTGTAAGCTACGAAGGCAAACAAGAAACCTTCTGGAAATGGTTCACACTCACAGACAAAGATGCAGAAGACCGCATCAGACAAAAACTTGAGCCAGCAAAACAAGAGCCAATTGAGACAATCCAAGCACCAGAACGCAAACCAACAGAACAAAAACAAGAACAAAAAATCAAGCCAGAGACAAAACCCGTCCAAGAAACGCTAACGCCAAAAACATCAGCGGAGCCAACAGGAGACTTCTGGGGCAAACTACACACGTTCTTTGCCCAAAATAACATTATACTTCTAGAAAAAACCGCTGTAAAGAAAAAAACAGACTTTGACTTGATTGTAGACGTCCCATCACCCGTCGGCAAGCTCACCTACTACTGTAAAGCACGCAGCAAGAAAAAACTCACAGACGCAGATATCAGCGCAGCATACGTCCAAGGGCAAATCAAAAAACTGCCAGTCATACTTCTGACAGACGGAGAGCTCACCAAACAAGCACAAGCCATACTCGGCCAGCTAAAAGGAATCACCGTCAAAAAGGTCTAAACATGGGCGTAAATTTCAAAGACATCATAATCAAACACCCAACCGAGCTAGAAAAACTTTCGGGAAAAACACTCATCGTAGACGGCTACAACATGCTCTACCAATTCCTCAGCACAATAAGAGCACGCGACGGCAGCCTGCTCACAGACCACCACGGACACGTCACAAGTCATCTCATCGGCCTATTCTCACGCGTCACAAACCTAATGCAAAAAAACATAAAACTCGCCTTCGTATTTGACGGGGAAGCACCAAAGTTAAAACACAAAGAGTTGGCCAAACGCGCAGAACTCAAACAAGAGGCGCAAAAAAAGTACGAAGAAGCACTCGTAACAGAAGATACTGCAGGCATGCAAAAATACGCGGCAAGAACATCACGACTGACTAAAGACATGGTAGCGCAGGCAAAAGAACTTCTCACACATCTAGGCATACCCTGCATCCAAGCGCCAAGCGAAGGAGAAGCACAAGCAGCCCACATGGTGAAGCGCGGACACGGCTGGGCAGTCTCCTCCCAAGATTACGACAGCCTATTGTACGGAACCCCGCGCCTCATACAAAACCTATCCGTAGAAGGAAGACGCAAAATTCCAGGCAAACTTGCCTATACCACAGTCGAACCACAGCTCATCGAACTAGAAGAAAACCTGAAAGCGCTAAACCTCAGCCAAGACCAGCTCATCTGGCTTGCAATGCTGGTAGGGACGGACTACGCACCCGGAGGCGTAAAAGGAATAGGGCCCAAAAAAGGCCTTGCACTCGTCAAACAATACAAAACACCAGACGAACTATTTACACACCATCCGCTCCCGGATGTTGACTGGAAGGAAGTCCTTGGCCTATTTCAAAAAATTCCAGTCACAGACAACTACTCGTTCGAATGGAGGCCAGTCGACCGCAAAAAAGTCTATCAATTCCTCGTAGAACAACACGACTTCTCGCCAGAACGCGTAGAAAAAACACTTGACATCATAGCGCCGGCCAAACACCAAAAAGGCCTTGGAGAGTTTGTATGAACCTGCGTGAAGCGCTCAAAAACAAACTTTCTGCCAAAGAACTCATTATTCTCAAAACAAGCTTTGACATAATTGGGGATATAGCAATAATTGAAATACCTCCAGAACTCAAAAAGAAAGAGAAAATCATCGGGCAAACACTTCTAGCCCTGCTCAAAAACGTCAAGACAGCCGCAGCTGAAGCAGGAGAACACAAAGGAAAATACCGTACGCAAAAACTACGCATAATCGCCGGAGAAAAACGCTTCGAAACACTCCACAAAGAAAGCGGTGCCACTTTCAAACTCGACGTTTCGAAATGCTATTACTCACCACGACTGGGCTCTGAGCGGCTGCGCATAGCAAAACAAGTCAAAAAAGGAGAACGCATTCTTGTTGCCGGATCAGGCATCGCGCCATACCCAATAATCATTGCAAGGCACTCGCCTGCAAAAGAAATTGTCGGGGTTGAAGCCAATCCTGCCGCGCACAAATACGCACTCCAAAACGTTCTGCTGAACAAAGCCCAAAACAAAATCACCCTTCTCAAAGGAGACATCAGAAAAGTAAAACTCCGTAAATTCGACAGAATCATCTCAGCAATACCGCACGAAGGCGTAAAAATCATTTCTGCCCTCTTGAAATTCTCAAAGAAAAGCACTATTCTGCACATTTACGACTTTGCACCAGAAGAAGACCTCCAAGCACCAGCCAGACAGCTCAAAAAATCCTGCAAAATACTGCGTGTTGTCAAAACACAACAAATCGGAGTCAGAAGATACAGAGTATGCATTGATGCAAAAGTTCTTTAGCCAAACATTTTCAAATAATCGCTGCCTTCCAATTCAACCTCGGCAGCAACTTTCTGAATTCCCTGCAAGAAATCCTGCTCTTTAATCTTCGTCCTATTCTCGCGAATAGCAAAATAGCCAGCCTCAGTCGCCACGGCCTTAATCTCGGCGCCACTAAATCCTTCAAGAGTTTTAATAATCTTCTCCATGTTAATCCTGCCAATAGTCATCTTCCGTGTGTGAATCTTGAAAATCTCCCTTCGCGCTTCCTCATTCGGCAAGGGCACATGAATCAGCCTGTCAAGCCTGCCTGGTCTAGTGATCGCTGGGTCCAAAATATTCTTCATGTTCGTGCAGCCAATAAGCTTCACATTATCCAACGGGTCAAACCCGTCAATCTCTGCCAATAACTGCATAAACGTACGCTGCACTTCCCGCTCGCCGCTTGTGCCGATATCTATTCTTACCGCAGCAATAGCGTCAAGCTCATCAATAAAAATAATACTCGGCGCCTTTTCCCTTGCAAGCTGGAAAATCTCTTTCACCAATTTTGCGCCCTCACCAATGAACTTCTGAACTAATTCACTTCCAACAATTTCAATAAAAGTGCTCTTTGTACTCGCGGCCACCGCCTTAGCCAACAAAGTTTTGCCTGTGCCAGGCGGGCCATACAGCAAAATACCCTTCGGGGGCTCAATACCGACCTTCTTGAACAACGCAGGCTTCATCAAAGGAAGCTCAATCACTTCCTTAATCTCCCTTTCCTGCTCCTGCAAACCGCCAACCTGCTTCCAAGAAATAGTTGGCTTCTCAATAATGACGAACTTGTCAGCATCAAACCTTCGCACCTGCTGCATTTTTCTGATGACAGTCAAATTCTTCTGCTCGGCTAAAACCATGTCGCCAACAGAAATCTTCTCACAACCCTCGGTCACATCAACCAAGAACTCATTACCATTTGGCAGCCTGATCAACGCTTTGCTGTCAATAAAATCACGAACTTCACACGCAATCAAAGGAGTGCGCTTAAATTTCTCCAATTCCCTCTCAAGATTCTCAACACTCTCACGCAGAAAACGATTCTCTTCCTCCAAGCCACTCACATCAGCCTGATAACCGTATGTAACACTATCCTTTGTAGAACTGTTGTCTTTGTCACCCATTGCCCAGAAAACACTTATTTGTGTATTTAAAGCTATCTGATGACGACCAATTCTTTCGACGACCGCGTCAATATGATCGGACTTTTTTTCGTCACCAAAATATCATCCTCAATCCGGATGCCAAACTTATTCGGATGATATGTTCCCGGCTCAATCGTCACCACATTACCCTCGCGCAACATTAATGGTCTTGGCTGAACGTCGTGCACATCAATACCCAACGAGTGCCCAATACGATGAATCATCGATGACCCAACCATTTTCCGTGCGAGCGCATCAATATCCTCAAACAAAATTTCCGGTGACACTTTATGGATACACGCTTTTTGAATTTTCAGCAGGTTTTCGTACACGCGCTTATCTGCAGCAGTTGGATTTCCAACAAAAACCGTTCGCGTGATATCAGAACAATAATTCTTGTAAACAATACCAAAATCAAGCACCACAAAACCAGACAATTTTCCATGCCCGGGCACATGATGCGGCGTAGCACCATTTCTTCCTGCTGCAACAATCGGCGGAAAACTCGGCTCAAAACCCAACAAACTCATCCGAGATTTCAGAAACGTCGCAGCATCCAGCTCAGTCCTAAACGATTTCATGTTTTCACACAACTCAACAAACAACACATCAGTAATCGCACACGCTTTTGTAATTCTCGCAAGCTCCTCTCTTGTCTTCACCAAGCGCAACTCAGTACACTTTTCTTCAACACTCACTACCTTTCTCCATTCGGCCTCAACCGCCTTTGCATCGGCATAAGAAATGCAACTCGGCACAACACCTGCCTTTTTGCCAGGAAACTCATCACGCACCGCTTTCAAAAAACCTTTTCCAACTTGTACAACATCAACTGTCGCAGACCTAGCCAAGCGTTCGGCCTCAAAACCCGGCACAAACAATAATGGCTTGCCAGAAGCAGGAATGGCAAGGCACGCCATATCCGCCTTTACGCCGGAAAAATAAGTCAAATTTGAGTCATCATTAAAGAACAACGCAACATCAACAGCCTCAATCTGCAAATATTTCTGAAACTCGGGCAGCCTCATCTTGTAACTGTGAAACTTTTCACTTGTTCAAGTAGCTTGGCCGGCTTTCCCTTTGCAAAATGCTTACGCACAGGCTCCACCAGTTTATCTAAATATTCCGCAATAGTATTCTTCAAATCCATCGGGTGGATTTTGCCAGCAGCATATGCCCTTTCCAAGGCATCGTATGAAGTAAACGAAATATTTCCACCAAACTTAGCAGGACGCTTAATCTCAATCTCCTTAAAACGCGCAAACAAAATGTACTTGCAATACTCCAAAATCGGATTCTCAACAACCTGCTTTTCAGGGCACCACGCCTTGCCAATCTTGCGTTTGATATCATCAGACGAATCGTCAACAAACACTGCGCTGTCCGGGTTACTCTTGCTCATCTTCAGCGCAATCGCGCGCTCAACAGCATCTTGTGCTTCAGCAGGAGGTGGCTGCTGCAATCCCATCAACATATGGTGATGCACTGCAACAGGGGGCTTATAGCCAAGCTTTGGAGCCAATTCCCGCGCCAAAATATTCACTTTTCTTTGATCCATGCCCAGCTGGCAAATGTCGATATCTAACTGGAAAATATCAGCAGCCTGCATCACAGGATAAAAAATCTGTGAAGCACTCAGCACATCACTTTCCTTCCTGCCCATGATTTGCGTGCATCTCAAAACACGCTGCAACGTGCTATGACGGGCAATCTGCATCACCGTCTTCCAATATTCAGGCTTACTAACAAAATCAGAACACCAAACAAACTTTACATTGCCAACATCCATGCCGCACGCCTTCCACACTTCAACAAAATACTCGCCGGCAGTCTGAATTTTGTCCAAATCACCGCCAAACTTGTTATTTGCCCACGCATGCCAATCAGCCACCCACATGATAAACTTGCAGCCGGTCTTTAGCATCTTATTCACATTAATAGAACGCATAATGCCCTGAGCGATATGCATCCTGCCAGAAGGCTCAAACCCGTCATAAGCAACAGGGTGTGCCTTTTCCCTCAGAAGTTTGACTAAATCCTCTTCGGTGATAATCTCCTCGCCCACCTCTTTAATGAGGGCAAACCGTTCCTCAACTTTCATGCCCTAACAAGCCATTCTTTATTCTTATAAATCTTTGCATGATAGGAAAGCCACGCTTTCCGACACAAACCAGTTATAACAACCAATCCGCAAACTTTAAATATGCCGTCTGTCTGGAAGGTGTTATCATTCAAGAAAGGTGATACGCAATGGTTGATGATCAAAAAAAGTTCTCAAAGCAGATTATAGGCAAGACCGTAGTCAGCAAGAGCGGCAGGCGCTTCGGCGAAGTAGGAGACGTAGTCTTTGAAGTCAAATCAGGCGAACTCATCCACGTTGTCTTGAAGAACCCAACACAATACACTGAGAAGCTTGAGCTTGAAAAGGGTAAATCAGGAGAACTGTTAATACCCTACAGCGCAGTAATCGCAACAGGCGACTTCCTAGTTGTTTCTGAAGAAGACATAGTGTAATTCTCTTTTACAACAATCTTTTTATAGCTACACTATAGCCAAAACCATATGGGGGAATCATCAGTAATCTGGACTGAGAAATACCGCCCTAAAACGTTTGACGACATCAAAGGACAAGAAGAAATCGTCAACAAACTCAGGGCGTTTGTCAAACAGAAGAATTTTCCCCACCTCATGTTTGCAGGACCGGCGGGAGTAGGCAAAAGCACACTGGCTCTAGTAATCGCGCGCACATTCTTTGGTGAAAACTACCGGGAAAACTTCCTTGAGATGAACGCATCAGACGAAAGAGGCATTGATGTAGTGCGCGTAAAGGTCAAAGATTTCGCCAGAACAAAAGCCATTGGCAACGTCCCATTCAAAATGATCTTCCTAGACGAATGCGACGCTCTCACAAAAGAAGCACAGCAAGCACTGCGCAGAACAATGGAAAACTACACCAGCACGTGCAGATTCATTTTGGCAGCAAACTACAGCAGCAAAATAATAGACCCAATACAAAGCAGGTGCGCGGTCTTCAGATTCAAACAACTGGCAAAAGAACACGCACTCGGGCACATAAACCACATAGTCAAATCAGAAAACCTCACAATGACAGACGCTGCAAAAGACGCACTCGTCACAGTAGCAGAAGGAGACTTGAGAAGAGTAACCAACATCTTACAAAGCTGCGCGGCAGTAGAAAAAAACATCACACCAGAAACAATCTATTCACTCGCTTCAGTCGCAGAACCCGCAGAAGTTAAAGACGCCCTGATAACCGCGCTCAAAGGAGACTTCATCAAAGCACGGGAAAAACTCCTCGACATAATGCTCAAATACGGCCTCTCAGGTCTCGACACAATCAAACAAATCCAAAGCGAAATCTGGAATTTAGAAATAGACGGAAGAAAAAAAGTCTCACTAATCGACAAATGCGGAGAAATCGAGTTCAGACTCGTAGAAGGCTCAGACGAATTCGTCCAATTAGAAGCATTGTTAGCCCAATTTGTTCTCGCAGGCGCTTAACTTTATTCGCCAGTACTCTTCACAGCCAGCGTATCCTGAATGCTCTGCGCGTAATCATAAATCGCTTCCACGCTCACCAACTGCTCAAAGTCAGACCTAGTGGAAATCGACTGTGAGCACGACACAATCTTCGTGCCGCCATACAACGTTACAAAGCCCTCAGCGCCAGTAGACGTGCCCTCAAGACCAGTGCACTGCAAGCCAGCCAAACCCGTATTCACGATAACGTAAACCCTGTTCTCAAACTTTCGCTGGCTCAAATCACACACAGAATTCCGCTCAAACACATCACCATTTCCAGAATTCTTAACCTCAAACGTAAAACCAACCTTATCCTTCGCACGCGTGCTCTCCTTGAAATCAGCAATTTGCACAGGAGCGCCGCTATTGTACAAAGGCTTGTTCTCATTCAACTCACAAATACCACCAGCCCGCGGAGTCAGCAAATTCTCACGAACACACAACTTGCTCACAGCCTGCGTCCTGTACAAATAACACACGTCTGCCCTTATCGTAAACTGTGCAGACGCTCCGGCAATCGGACTCTTATGATTCAAACCAGTAAACTCAACAAACACCTGAGGCCCAGGCAAAAATCCGCCCTGCGGGTTCTTACGCACCTCAATCACCTCTTCAGGAGCGTTCAACACCAAACTCTCATCAGACTTGCTGAACTCAGCAGGATTAATACCAGAAATCTTAACCTTCACGTTCCCGCTATTAACTAATGCTTCGCCCTTGTTCTCCAATTTCACAATGATGTCAAACGGGTCATTTCCGCCATCAAACACTTCCTTCCTGAAATCC
Organism: uncultured Methanosarcinales archaeon; assembly: GCA_964432255.1. Classification (GTDB taxonomy): domain Archaea; phylum Nanobdellota; class Nanobdellia; order Woesearchaeales; family ARS49; genus CABMGU01. The sequence continues at coordinate 9,704 of CAYSMN010000018.1, forward strand.
TGAAAACCAAGAACAATGCCCTGCGTGCCGCCAACAAAAGGACTCTCAATACTAACACTCTTCTTAGCGCCTGGCTTGCACGCTATAACAAGCAGCAACAGCAACACAACAGTGGCAATTTTTTTCATATCAGTTCACCTTTTTTACGAAATCGGCCGAATTTCAATCGGTCGGGCAATACTCTGCCTGTAACCATACCTCAAAATGACATTCAAAGGAGTCAAGTACGGGCTCTGCTCGCGCATACCAGAATATTCACAGAACAACGTCGCCTGGCCATTAGTCAAACGAATGTGGCCTGTATTATCAATCGGCTTGCACGTTTCTCTAATGCTGACGTCAGACACGCTTACTTCTCCTACCTGGAGGAAATCAACCTCATCAAAACCCAAACCAGGATTGTACGGACTGCAACTATCCATATATTGCGGGCCAAACCTAAACACGTCGCCACCACCAACATTCTGAATACGGATCGTAAACCTCGTCTTGCCAGGAGACGGCTCAACATTAACAGTCGTCACTGCAATCGGCGCACCCTGACTGCCGGTTCCCACAGACCCTGGAGTGCAGACTCTCTGAACACTCGTTGCCGAATACGGATTCGGATCAATACACACCTGCGCACTCGCTATCGTCTCATAGTTATAACACGCAGTAGCAAGAATAGTTGGCTGGTATTTGTCAATCCTTTTTCCAGACAACGACTGAATCGTTGCTCTAAAATTCACAGTGTCAATACCGCCCTGAGGCATGAAAGGACCGCGGCCCTCCATCACAGGAATCTGCTCACCATACGTGTTAATACCAGTAATTATAGTGTTATCAAAACCAGACAAGTAAATCCTATCATACGGCGCGCCAACATTACTCGTACCCCTATTCTCAACCTGAATCATAGCATTAAACGGCTCACGGTCAAAAATTTTTGGCGGAGGCAAATTCGGAACAAAAGTCAGCATCAAGCCCTGCGAGCCACTCCTGAAATCAACAGGCTGCGCCTCCTTTGCTTTTCTACCACCAGCACACGCGACCAGCAGTATAAGAAGGAATATTATACTTACACTCTTTTTCATACATGCCATTCCAATCACTTCCTTATAAATACTTTTTGGTGCTTATTCACTGCACGACTTCTGATTCGGCAATCTTGTAATAGTTATAGGAAACACAGCTGTATTCACATACCCGTACTTCAACTCAACAGTCAACACAGAACTAAACGTCCCTGTGGACATGTCATACATTAAATCATCACGCCTGCAAACGAACTTGGTCTCAGTTCCAGTCTCAATGCGCGCAGGGCTTGGCGTGCATTTCAAGTGCTGATCCTGCAATTCAACAGACACTTCAGCAAAAGGCAACAACTTGTCACGCGCACTATCCTTGCCGCCCTTACATGCCAATTCAACATCACTAGGCGCGACTACCTGGCCGTACCCCATGTTCTGCACGAACACAGCAAACATCGGCTGCACGCGATTACCATCCGGCAAAGGAACCATTGAGGACTCAACTTTAGTAATGGCAACAGGAGCGCCCTGGCCGCCAGACAACACGATAGGCTCAGCTTTGCACGGCTTATTCTTATTCATCCCTCTAATATCAGGGTCAACACACACAGGCACACTAGCCCACGTACGATACGGATAACACGCCTGCAAAATTAAAGGAGAAGAGTAAGATTCCAACCCCTTCGGCAAGTCCAAACTCTGCAATCTCAAGCGCGTCTTTGCATCAAAACCACCTATCGGATTAAACTGGTCTTTTCCCTTCAAAGAAAACTCCTTCTGGCGCTCATTCAAAGGCCTCAAAAACTGGTCTTCCACAATCCACGTATACCTGCCATTTTCAATATCAAACGCACCAGTGTTCCGCAACTCGACCAAAACATCGCCAGGCTGGCACATGAACATGCTGCCTGTTGAAGAAGGATTAAACGCAATTTCCAATGAAGTAGTGCCAACCCGAACAGACGGCGGGATATCAGGCATCTTCGTGCGAGGCTGCATCAGCTGGCACGCGACCAGCAACAACAGGACAAAAACCAATTTTCTCATGTCGGCAACTCCTGCCTAACCGTAAAGCTCGCTTCTTTCTTAATTTTATACTTATATGTCACTTCAACCTTGAAACTTCTAATAGCCATAGGCGCGCCAGCAAGCAACGTCTCAATGCTCTTCCCAATATTATCCATTCCAGTATGAACGCGCAAAGTCTTAGGCGTAACAATCGGCTTCTGGCCAAAATATTTTTTCAAAATTTCCCCATCCAGCGTACACTCGTACTCGCCAATAGGGCCAACATTCGAACACGTCTTAATGTTAAGCCCGTCTACATCGCGAACCAACAACCCGGGCGGCACAGTGATCTTCACTTTAGACACTTCAGCAAGCTCTCCTTCATACCAATTACGGTCAAATGTAATTCCAAGCGTCGGGCCATACTCGCCACCTGTAACAACCTCGCCCTGCTCAGGCAGCACAAGCGAAACAGGCTGCTGGCCAATACCCATACCAACCTTCAAAGGTCCTCCAGTAAACACGGCAACCGGACTCTTATCAGTAATACTGAACTGGTCAAGCGGACTTGCAGAAGAATCAGGATTCTGGCGCCTAAACGCCCTTATTCTGTCCTGCTCCATAAAATACGCTTTCAAAAACCCGCTAGTCTCGAACTCAAACGTCGCTTCAAGATTAATACGATGACTGCCAACACCCAAACTGCTCGCAGGCATAATGCAGTCGATGTCTAAGCTCTCGTACTCAGTAACGATAAAAGTCGAGCGCGGCCTGATATCTCCCTGTTTGCCCTTATCTTTCTCAAAACCTTCCTCATAACACTTCACGTCAATCTTAAACGGCTTCTCTGTCCTGAAAGACTCAATGCGCAGCCGCGCATACATATCTGCCTTGTCGTTAATATCGACAAACTGCTGGGTTACGCCCACGTTGTCCAAAAATACGCCCAAAGGCTTCTCACTCTGCGCTTCCACACCCTCCTCATACTCGCCAGTGCCCAACAAATAATTCGTCTTAACAGCTGTAATCACTTCCTCGCCAGTCCGGCCAAACAAAGCTAACATATTATTCCACGCAGCCATTTGAGCTTCAACAGCGTCACCCAACGGACTTCCAGGAGGCGCGAACAGTGCTGGAGCCAATAGCAATAATGTGAAGAACAACAAATTTACCACTACGGCAATCCATTTTAAAGTACCCTTCCTAGTCACCACCCACATGAAATAGCCAAACATCATAATGGCAGTCACGATGTGAGGATAATTATTGCCAAGTTGCATCTGCGCCCACGCAGACATCCAGAAAATCAGGATTCCACCGCCCACATACGATCCAACTATCAAACCCTGATTGATTTTTTCACGCGCAACATCAAAAGTCAGCAACATTATAGCGACGACAAATGACACGGCAGCCGCAGAATTTGCAGGCGTCAACATCTTCAGCCTGTCCAAAAGAAAAATAATCATCGGCAACAACAACACAACAAAGCCCTTCTTCGGCTCCTTGAAAATAAAGCCAATAAGCAGGGATGCGACAACAGAAAACAAAACCCAGTTCGCAATATTATTAAAACCATACGTGCGCAGCAATAACCACAAGAAACCGCCGACAACAAAAATAGCGGCAGGGCCAAGCAGTTTGCCGCCAATTTTTCCGCCAAGCTTTCCAAGAGCGCCAGCAGCCTTCGCAGCTTCATGCTCAGCCTCCTTGCTCGCTTTCTTAAGCTGGCCGGCTTCTGCATGGGAAGCCTTTGCTTTCATCAATAAACCAGGGGCAAACTCCTCTGCACCCGGAATAAGAGCAGCAGCCGTGCCAGCAGCAGCCTCCCCAACAGCCTCTTTTTCCTTTCCCTTTGCCTTTCCCTCCAACTCTTTGGCCCTTTCTTCAGCTTCCTCTTTCTTCCGCTCCAATTCCTCGGCCCGTTCTTCCTCAGCAATTCTCTTCTCTTCCACAATTCTTGCCTTTCTGGCAGCTTCTTCCTCAGGACTCGGTCCAGCAGGCGTAGCTGGGGGCGGAGCTGGTCTAGGAGTCGGAGGAGGCCTCGGCGGAGGAGCAGCAGGTGGAGGAGTAGGCGGCGGTGGGGCTGGCGGGGCAACAGAAGGAGCGCCGGGTGGCATGGTTTATTCCGCTCGAACTTCAAGCCTGACAACTTCAAGCTCGGCGAGCGGTTGAATCTCAATGTAATTATTGCCTTCGCGCACAACTGTGCTGATATCAACTGTGAATCGCGCGTCACGCTGGTCAATCACGTCAAGCTTTCCATTAATATTCGTCTTCGCGCGCTTCAACTTGCCGTCATCAACAAACTCGATGTCCAGAATAATGTGCTTTTTCTTGTCCAGCACAGAATTATACAAGCTCGCTTTAACATCAAAGAAGTCAACCCACGCGCGCACAGGCTTTATCAAAGTCCTAACGCGCACCTGCTCTATGCGGTAACTTCCTTTAGTAATCTTGAAAATCACTGTGTTCTTTCCAGCACGCAAGTCTTCCAGATACAACTCCTGCCTGTTCAAGCTTTCGCACGCCGGCACAGAACTCGAAATAATCTTGCCATTAAGCTCAAGAGTCATCGTGCCAACACTCTTCTGCTCACAAATCGGGTAATAATCAAGATAGCCAGACTCAAAATTATCCATCTCAATCTGAGAAATGCTGAACGTGTTTGTGGACTTTTGTTTCTCAACATCAGTAATGTCACCAACAACCTTCACATCAGCAAACGAAAACTTCTTCCGCGAGAAAAAGCCGCCCTTTACCGAAAACTCGAGTGTGTTAGACTCCCGCAGCAAACTCTTTGAAAGGGTTACTGGAGGAGGATTCTGCAAACTCACAGTTGATTCAAAAATCAATGCGCCATTCAACATAATTACCAACGTTCCCCTGCGCTCGGGAGCCTGAACGCTCAACATGACATTCTCAGTATTCTCCAAATCAGGAATGCTGAAAGTAAACGTTTTCTTAGCTTCACTGAACCAGCCCTTCTTAATCATGAACGGATTTTCCTTTGCCAAAATCTGCGCGTTCCTTGTCTCAACAAGATAGATGTTAGGCAACGGGTGGTCAAACTGGTTGCGCGGCACAAACGAAAGCCTGCCTACAGGAACCTGCAACAATAATTCTCCAGGCACACCACCTTCAACACCCTCCTCCTCACCAAGCAACTCTTTTCTCTCTGATGGAGGCAAAAATAAGATGTAAAATATGAACAAAAGGGTGATGATGCCAATTAATGCAGCAGCAGGACTTCCACTCTGAAGTTTTTCACCGCGCTTATTCATTAAATCACCTTTTTTCTTGAACGATAAACCATGCTGGAGACTATATAAACATTTCTAATAGTCTCTTGCGAAATGTCGGAAATTTTAACTCTAGATTATTCTATTCCCAAAATTTCCGAGCACTATCGGAAACAGCCTGTTTCCGAAGCATTTATATACTATTTACTATTGTATAGGGGTAATTCGGGGGGATTTCGCATGAATAGATTGCTAACAATGGTTATCGCAACATTACTCGTTTTTCCAGCCGTATTTGCTTCGTATAACAACTATGAAAGCTACGGAAACTACGACTATTCTTCCCACAAAGATTTCGAATACGTAAACTACCATGAAACAGAGGATGCGTATCGCAACTACAACCGTGACTCCTGCGGATATTACGATTACGACTACTACGGCTCAACTTGCAACAACTACGGCGACAGCTATTCGTATCACCGAAGCAGAAACTTTGAATTCGGCAGATACAGCGAAGATATTTACGCTTCAGGTGACTCCAGCAGAGGTTACTCAAACTCCGGGTATGATTCATTCCGATATCCATCAGACAGCTATTACCCGTCAAGCGGCTACTATCCAACAAACAGCTACGACTACGACACAGACTACGAGGGCGGAAGGTACAGCGCAGGAATGGGCATGGATCTGTACGGCTATCTTCCATACGACTACTAATGAAATACGCGCTCATTTTTTTACTTCTGATTAGCACCGCGACAGCAACACACGACTTCTACTACTACAATAACGAAAACGACCTGCACTACAATGTCGCAGATGCATTATACGACCCATTTGACGGACACGATGTAGAAGACGTTGTTGACTTTGACGACTATGAATGCATACGCTTAGATGATTACAACTATTACGCAAACCTTGACCCGTACGACGGCATGGACACATACACTGCCAAAAACATCGGCTCACGCTTTGACGACTTACGCTACGAAGACCAGTTAGCAATAATCAACGAAAATCCTTCTGACAAATGGGATTCCAATGACGTAAATGATGAAGGCGACATGGAATGCTGGACACTCAAAGACTACAACAACTATGCTGACAACA
>CAYSMN010000019.1:0-16002 GCA_964432255.1 uncultured Methanosarcinales archaeon
AATAATTCTCTTATGCAAAATACAGAACTGGTTTTAGTCTAAACCACTTAAACCAAAAGAAAACCATTTGGTTTCCAAAAGGTTTAAATAGTTCTCTATATTACCACACAGCATGAAATCAGGCCAAAGAAAACTGTCAAACGCAAACCCTGCAGAAGTAACCGCGGCACAGCAGCGGATTGTAGCATGGTTTGCCGCATCCCCATCAATAGACTTTACATTCAACGAGATATGCACGGCAACAAAAACAGCAAAAACAACAGCAAAAACAGTTATTGAGGATCTGGAGAAACGTGAACTGATAAAGAAAACTGTGCTGGGCAGATTATGGAGATTAGCCGCCAATCTGGACTCGTACAAATTTAGAGAACTAAAAATCGTCTTAAATCTTGATTACCTTTTCGCCTCCAATGTGACGGAGTTTATTTTCAATATATACCCGCAGGCGCGCACCATCGTCCTGTTTGGAAGCTACCGGAAGGGAGAAGATATTGAAACAAGCGATTTGGATATTGCTGTTGAAATTCCCGGAATAAAACAGACAAAGGTAGAAGAAGTCGGCGTAATTGACGTTTTCGGATTTAGAGAAAAGGTTAAAGTTAACGCCCTCATATTCTCCCGTGAAACAGTTGATCTCAATGTCTTCGCAAATATTGCGAATGGCATCGTATTGTATGGTTTCTTAGAGGTTAAGCCAAGATGAGAAAAAGAATGCCTGATAAATCCAAAGCCAATAGTTTAATTTCAGCAAGCGAGAAAGAAATAACCTATTTAGAAAAATTAAAAGCGGAGCCGGAAGCGGCATCTACAATTATAAGAGGAATTTATGAAAATTTCAGAAGATTGGGAGAAGCTTTGCTCATTTCAAAAGGTCTGGAAGGCGATCATGAAGAAACAATTGGAGCGCTGCTGCAATTACCTGCACGAACAATGAGGCCAATTCAAGTTCTTGATAATTTAAGAAGGCTTCGCCACGATATTAATTATCAAGGATATCTGCCATCGCAAGCTGATTTGGATGATGTTCTTTCGATTAAAAAAGCATGCTGGAAGCCAGTTCTTGAAGAAGTAAAACGACAAATTAACCAAAACAGTTAAAAAAGAAGCACGTTCTTCGTCGATTATGGGGCTCTTACCATTTGAAAAAATCAAGCGCGAAGTTCTTGTCAAGAGAGAAGCGGAGACTGATTCTAAGTATGGCTGCAATCCTTACGAAAGAAAAATGAATGAATTGGTTGATTATGGAGTTATTAATCTGAACAAGCCGAAAGGTCCCACGTCTCATATGGCTTCCGATTACGTGCAGAAAATTCTGCATATAGAAAAGGCAGGGCATGGCGGCAGCCTTGACCCGGGCGTGACTGGTATTCTTCCTGTCGCGACTGGCAGAGCGACAAGAATTGTGCAGGCGCTATTGACTGCTGGCAAGGAATATGTTTGCATTATGCATTTGCACAAGCCTGTTGAGCAGGCTGAATTGGAAAAGGCGTTGAAAGAGTTCGTGGGAAAAATAATGCAGATGCCTCCGGTGAAGTCTGCTGTTGTGAGAAAGGAGCGTCAGCGTGAAGTTTATTATCTTGATATTCTTGAGGTTGACGGCCAGGATGTTCTTTTCAGGATGGGCTCGCAGGCTGGAACTTATGTTAGAAAATTGTGCCATGATGTTGGAAAAAGGCTGAAGGTTGGCGCGCACATGGCTGAATTAATCAGGACAAAGGCAGGCCCTTTCACTGAAAAAGATTGGGTGTCATTGCAGGATTTGGAGGACGCGTTTGCGTTTTGGAAAGAGGAAGGGAATGAGAAATTCTTGAGGCATTGCATTAAGCCGGTTGAGTTTGCCGTTCAGCATTTGCCGAAGATCTGGATTCAGGACAGCGCTGTTGACACTGTCTGCCATGGCGCGAGTTTGAACGTGCCGGGTATTGTTAAGATTGAGTCTGAGATTGATAAAGATAATATTGTTGCTGTGATGAGTTTGAAGGATGAATTGGTTGCGTTGGGCATTGCAGTTATGACGACTGAGCAGGTGATGACAGAGAATAAGGGCTTGTGCGTGAAGATTGATAAGGTATTTATGCTTCCTGAGACTTATCCGAAGCAGAAAATCGTTAAGCAATCTTTATAAATTAGGCACTGTTAATAAACTCAAAGAGGTGATTAGTATGAAAAAGTTTGTTCTACTGAGCATATTATTGTTGGTTCTTACTGTTGCTGTTTCAGCGCAGTATATCTCTGCCATTAATCCGAAGATTATCTCTACAACTATCCAGCCGTCTGGCAGTTGTTATGATGTTTGTAAGCGTGAGTGTATTGCCGCAAAGCGCCCTTCTAACGAGTGCGCGAAGGTTTGCGAGGAAAAATGCCGTCCTGCTCCAAAACCAGTTCCGGTGCAGGAAGATTGCCCTACGATGTGCAAAAAGCTTTCTGCGCAGGGAATGGAAATATTTATCCGTTGCATGCATGATCGTTGCAAGGAAGATTGTGAGAGTTCCTGCAGGATGATGTATGGCGGCCAGTCTCAAGATTGTATTGCGAAGCTTTGCACGCCTCAGATGGCTCCAAAAGAAACGTGCGAGCAGGGTTGTGGCAGAAAACTCGATGAATGTTTGAAGACAACTGTGGGAATGAATATTGAGAGTATAAGAGCTGCGTGCTCGAAATTACACGATGAATGCATGCAGGAAGAGTGCAAACAACCGCCTGAAACATGCGAACAGGGCTGCGATAAAGATTACAAAGTGTGCTTGGAAAAAACCGTCGGACTGAACGCTGAAGGCATAAGAGCTGCCTGCGAGAAATTCCGCAATGAATGCGCGCAGCAGTGCGGCAGGCCTGAAACATGTGAGGACGGTTGCGATAGAGAACACAAGATTTGTTTGGACAAGACCGTAGGATTCAACGCTGAAGGCATAAGGGCTGCGTGTGATGGTAACCGCAAGAATTGCATAGTGCAGTGTGCTCCAAAGCCTGTGAGCTGTGAGGGCAGGTGTGAGTCAATTATGGACGACTGCAAGGCAAACAATGTTGATCTTAAGTCGTGCCAGATGAAAATTGATGCGTGCAAGCGTCAATGCAAGCCTGAACAGCCTAAGTGTCCTGATTATGGTTGCGAGATGTCGTGCGTTAAGGAATATCATGGCTGTGCTGAAGGAGATTGTGATGGCGCGCTTTCTAAGTGTATTGACGGCTGTTTCGGTTCTGAAGATCCGCAGGCTGCAGTAAGGTGCAGGAAGGAATGCAGGAATGAAAAACTGGAATGTCTTGATGGGGGAGGCGATTTAGGATTTTGCGGTTGGAAGAGAGGAATCTGCCAAACAGCCTGCCCTCCGTTGCCGCCTGATTGGGTGCCTCCGCCTCTGAGTTGTAAGGAAGAATGTCGCGAGCTCAATTTGCAATGCCGGGACGAAGGTAGAGATCGGGGAGCTTGTTCGCTCGGGTATGGCGTGTGTTTGCTTGATTGCCCAGAAAGCATAGAGCCAGGTGGGCAAATTGTTGAGCAGGCGCCTGAAGTTCCAGAAGATTCCAGTGCGCCTTCTTCAAAGGCGCCGTCTCCTAAGGAAATGCGCGGTTTGAACCCTCAGCCTGAGCCTCCGAGCTGGTGGCACAGGTTCCTTGGCTGGGCAGGAGGATAATTTTTTATTTCTTTTTCTTATCTATTAGGCATACACAAACTATTTAAATCAATATACCAAATCGTATACTGAGTTAGATGCCAGTATCGTTTGGACCGGTAAGTATTGGTAACCCTGAAGGATTGTGGGCTTTGTTAGCTCTGATTCCGCTAATTATTCTTTATCTTATTCGTCCAAAGCCGAAAAACCTGCCGATTCCGAGCTTGATGTTCTTCTTGAAGAGTTCTGGTGCGAGAAAATTAACGAGTTTTCTGAAGCAGATTACGCATGACTGGCTGTTTCTTATCCAGTTGCTGCTATTATTGGGTTTGGCATTGACGTTCTCCCATCCTTTCACTACATACGAGCATGACGTTACCGCGTCAAACACGGTTATCGTGTTGGACGTGAGCGCGAGCATGCAGACAAGAGAAAACGGCAGGACAAGGTTTGACCTGGCTGTTGCACAGGCGAAGAAAGTGTTGGGCTCGAAGAATACTATTATTCTTGCCAAGGACGCGCCGTTTATTGCGGTGCAGGACGCGAGTGGAGAAGAGGCAACGAAATTCCTGAACAGTCTGCAGCCAAGGGCTACGCCTTCTAAGATTGGCGAGGCGATTATTGTTGCTGGCGAGGCGTTAAGCGAAGGCAGGGTTGTTGTTATCAGCGATTTCATCAACACGGGCGGTCAGGACCCTGACGTGGCAAAGGCTGTTTTGGAGACTAAAGGCCTCGTTGTTGACTTCATCAACATTGCAGGCGCGCAAAAAAGCAACGTGGGCATTATTCAGCTTGATGCAGGCAATGAAGAAACAACAGTTTACGTGAAGAATTATGATGCTGTGCAGAAGAATGTTGGTTTGTCTGTCGGCAGTACAAGAACGCAGTTGTCGATTTCTTCAAAGGGTATTGAAACATACTCTTTCAAGACGCCTTCGGGCGTGACTAAGATTGAAATTGGTGCTGATGATGATTTGGCTGTTGATAATATGGCCTTGTTGAGCGCCCCTGCAGGCGGTAAGGCGAAGGTGTTGTTGATTGCGAATAATGCGAGTACTTTCTTGAGGAATGCGTTGCTGGCGTCGGGCGAGCTGGACTTGGCTGTTACTGAGCCGCCGGTTATTGCTGATGGCGAGTATGATGTTATCGTGATTAATAATATTGACATGAGGCAGTTGTTGCCGGGTACTTTTGAGGACGTTTTGCAGCGTGCTGAGAATGGCGCAACAGTTATTGTCGCATTGCAGCCTGATTCGCAGAATATCGACTATAAGGGCTTGCTGCCGGTGAAATTGAACGGTCGTGGTGATGGCGGCTTTATTACTGTCGAGCAGTTGAATCGTTTTACAAAGAATGTTGATTTCGGCAAGGCTGATTATGCGGTGAAAGCAGAGCCGGTTGGCGAGCAGACAATTATTGCCACAGTCAACAGTGTGCCGGTGATAACACTTAAGCAGGTTGGGTTCGGCAAGATCGTGTATTACGGCATTCCTGAAGAGTCTGAGTTCAAGTACGCTCCCCATTACCCTATTTTTTGGACTGAGTTGATGAAGTTTGTGACTGAACAGCAGGACGTGCGCAATTTGAATTTGAAGACAGGCGAGACGATGTTGTTGAATGAAGAGCAGATGGTGAAGACGCCTTCGAGAACCATCAAGCGTGCCGCGTTAGTTCTTGACGAGGCAGGTATTTATGAGTTCGAAGACAGGGTTGTTGCGGTGAATTTGGTTGACGAGGCTGAGTCAAACATTAATTTGGAGAAGAAAGTTGGTACAAAGAGCACTGATTATGAGTTGAAGCCGGTGAAGGAGAAGCGTGAGTTCCATTTGGATGTTTGGCTGTTGGCGATTGCTATTTTCCTGTTGTTGTTTGAAGTGTTTTTCACCAAATATCGGGGTGACTTATGAGCGTTACCGATATTTTGCGGTGGGCTTATGCGAATATGGAATACCCGTGGGTGTTGTTGTTAATCATTCCGCTCATTCCAATTCTGTTCTGGCTGCTGCGCCACGAATTCGTAATATTTAAAGAGGAGCTCGCGGTTAAATTGCAGAAGCGCCGTGTCAGGCGTTTGATGCTGTTCACGCGCACAATCCTGTTTATTTTAGTCCTTATCGCGCTGGCTTCGCCGTACGTGCAGCGTGAGAAGATTATCGAGGGCGACCCGTTCATTCAGCTGTTGGTCGATAACAGCACTTCGATGGCAGTGTTTGAGGATATTTCCCAGCAATTGGCTGCAAGGCTTGAGAAGAAGCTGAATACTGAAGTGAAAGTTGTTGGGACAGGCACTGTTTCCAACATTGGTGATGCAGTGTTGAATAATCTTGAGCCGCACGGCAGTATTCTGTTATTATCTGACGGTAATGCGAACAGCGGCTCAAGTCTTGGGGACGTTGCGTTATTTGCATCAAAATTGAATGCGTCCATTAATGCAGTAAGATTAAATCCTGTCAGAAGTGATGTGAGCGTGCAGGTGTTTGGCCCTTCAAAGACGTTGGAGAATGCGGAGAACTCATTCATTGTGATGATTAATCGTGTTGGTGATGTGAAGTCCGTCCATTTGAAAGTGATGTTGGACGATGAAGTGGTATACGACCAGGTGACGAATGATAAGGCGTACCAGTTTACAAAACAGCTGCCAATGGGCACGCATCGGATTACTGCCTCGATTGATTCCCAGGACTTTTTCCCGAATAACAACGTGTTTTACAAGACTGTGAAGGTTGTTCCGCAGCCTAAAGTTTTGTTTTTGTCAGAGAAAGCAAGTCCTATGGAAACTCTGCTGAAGCAGTTGTACGTTGTTGACGTTGCCAACAGCGTGCCTCAGAATCTGCAGGATTATTACACTGTTGTCGTGAATGACATCAAGGCAGAGAATATTGACGCTGTTTCTGATGTGTTGAATGATTTTGTTGCTGATGGTAATGGCATGGTGGTGTTTGGCGGCGAGAATTCTTTCGAAAAAGGCGGTTACAGGAATTCAGTGTTTGAGACTTTGTTGCCAGTGATGGTTGGAAGTCCGGAAAAGAAGGAAGGCGATGTTTTGATTGCTATTGTAATTGATATTTCGGGTTCACAGGGTACTCCTTTTGGTCGGTTTGAGAGCACTGCTGATTTTTCAAAGTCTGCGACGATTGATATTATGAGGAATTTGAAGATTGATACCCGTGTTGCTATTCTGGCGTTTAACACGCAGGCGTACTTGTTGAGCGAGCCGACTCCTGTGTTTGCTAAGAAGGATACAGAGGACTTGATTGGCAGGCTGAAGTGGGGTGGCGGTACGAATATTGGCGCTGGCTTGTTGAAAGCGATTAGCGTGTTGAGCCAGTTCAGCGGCAGCAAGAATATCGTCATATTGAGTGATGGCAAGACTCAGTCGTCCGCTTCTGCGTATGAGGCTGCCAAGTATGCTGCGAATGGAGGTATTAAGATTTATACTGTTGGTGTTGGTCCTACTACTGATGAGAAGTTGATGATGGACTTGGCCGAGATTAGTAATGGTATTTACTTTAGAGCTACTGAAGAGACCAGGCTGAAGATTTTGTTTGGCCCGGTTGACGAGCAGGAGGCAAACTCTGGCCAGATGGAATTGGTTATTTTGAACAAGAATCACTTTATTACTGAGAATTTTGAGCCGAACGCGACATTATATGGCTACAATCAGGTTTCGCCGAAAGGCGCTGCGAGATTGTTAGCGACTACTTCTACAGGCGAGCCTGTTCTTACCATCTGGCGTCTTGGTTTGGGCAGGGTTGGCGCGTTCACGGTTGATGATGGCGGCAAGTGGGCTGGCTCTTTGCTGGGAAAAGGCAACTCGAGGTTGATTGCGCGCACGATGAATTGGGCGATTGGTGACCCTGAAAGAAAGAGCGCTTCGTTTATTGATGCTAAGGACACCAGGTTGAATGAGCCTGCAGAGATTACTGTGAAAAGCAGCGTGCCACCAGACGCGCCGAATGTAGTTTTCTATAAGATTGATGAGGATACGTACACTGGAAGCATTATTCCAACAAGTGTTGGCTTCCAGCAGGTTGCCGGGACAGTGTTTGCGGTGAATTATGAGACTGAGTTTGAGAATCTTGGCCTGAATCAGGAATTGGAGAAGATTGTTGGCTCGACTGGAGGCAGGATTTTTGACGCGAATGATGTTGATGGTATTGTTGAGCATGCAAAAACAAAGGCGAAGAGGACTATTAACGCCCGTGATTATGTGCGCTGGCCGTTTGTGCTGCTCGCAGTCATCATTTTCCTCGTCGAAATATTTATAAGGCGGATTTTACGGAGGGAGTAACACAATATGAGCTTTATTACGAAAAATGCAAACGTCATCCTGCTGTTTTTGATTTTAGTCAGCGCGACTGCTCTGGTCGGGGCTACTGTTTTCTTCCAGATGAATTTTGAGCGGATTAATACCGAATACAATCAAAAGGTTCAGCAATTGCAGGTTGTTTCCACTGAATTGCAGGCTCAGCAGACTTTGTTGAACAAGATTAAGAGCGAGTTGAGCTTGAAGGCTGAGCGCGAGGAACAGCTCGGTGAGAAGTTCACTGAAGTGAAGGAGACGAAAGAGCAGTTGGAAACTACTAAGGCGCAGCTTGAGCGCTCGAAGGAGCAGCTGGAATCAGAGCTTGAGAGTACGGAAAGCACTCTGCGGGGTACTCAGGTCGAGCTTGAGGCTAAGAAAGATGCTGTTAAGGTATTGACTGGCGAGAATACCAAGTTGAGCTCTCAGCTTAACGTATGCGATGACCAGAAGGAGAATGCTGAGGATGATTTAGACGATTGTGAAGCCGAGAAGGCGCTGTGCACATGCCCGTAAAACCTATAGTTCAGGCGTTGAGGGAAGCGAAAAGAGAGATTTTGCATATCGTGTTGTTCAATAGCTTTATTGACACGCTGGTAGTGTATATGCTGTTGTTGCTGGGCTGCACTGTCCTTACGCTTTCTGGCTGGTACGCGATTGTTCCGGCTGCCGTGTACGCTGTTGTGCACACTTATGGCAATGTGAAGGACGTGAATTTTTCTAAAATTGAGGAGAAGTTTCCTGCGTTGAACGAGCAGTTGATTACGGTCGCAGATAATGTGAGGGAGCAGAATGAGATTATTGATGCGTTGAATCAGGAAGTCTTGCAGAAGATGCGTGAGATTCGCACTTCTTCTTTCCTTAATTTTGGCAGGCTGATTCGTGAATTGTCTGTCATGGCTGTTGTGTCTTTCATCATTATTGGTACAGCGGCGTTTAACGTGCACTTTATTGATTTCCAGAAGACGATTAAGGAGTTGCGCGAGTTTAAGCCTTTCCAGGAGTATGACATTAATCAGGAATTGTTGGAGTATGAAGAAAGCCAGAACTTGAGCGACATTTTGGGTGAGAAGAGCGTGACAGAAATTGGCCAGCAGCAGCTGGATTTGGAGCTGAATCCGCTGATGAGCGACGTTGATATCGGCAAGGTGAGGCCGCCTGAGGAGCGGAAGTTCAGGGAAGTTCCGCCCCCTGAAATCAAGGCAACGACTGATGTTAGCTTTGAGGAGCAGATTCCGAAGCAGTATCAGAGAATAGTCAAAACATACTTTAAGGAGATTACCAAGTCATGATGCGCGACATCGTAAGCCGAGAGAAGAGTAGCAAACATGTTTGCGAAGCAAACATTTATCAGAATGCTTCTCGAGGCTTAACGAGGAGCGCCTTTGATCAAACTTTCTGAAAGTTTGAATCATAAAGATTAAATACCAAAAAGGAAGAGGTGTTGTATATGAAGCTTGAGGATGCGAAAAAGACGTTTGATTATGTTTTCAGTGAGCTGAACAAAGTTATCGTTGGCCAGAGTGAAGTTTTGAAGCAGGTTAGTGTTGCATTGCTGGCGGATTCGCACGCGCTGCTTGAGGGTTATCCAGGACTGGCAAAAACGCTGGCTATCAAGACGTTGGCGCAGTTGTTGGATTTGAAGTTCTCGCGTATTCAGAACACTCCTGACTTGATGCCGTCTGATATTACAGGCACGTATATTATTGAGGAAACGAGTGCTGGTAAGCGTAATTTCAAGTTCCAGCCTGGCCCGGTGTTTGCTAATATCGTGCTTGCTGATGAAATTAACCGTGCGACGCCGAAGACTCAGTCTGCTCTGCTTGAGGCTATGCAGGAGCATCAGGTTACTGTTGGTAATACTACGTTTAAATTGGAAGAGCCTTTTTTCGTGCTCGCCACGCAAAACCCCATTGAGCAGGAGGGTACGTATCCATTGCCTGAAGCCCAGTCTGACCGTTTCTTGCTGAAAATCAGGGTCGATTACCCAACTTTTGATGAGGAAATGGAGATTGTCAACAGGTTTACTGAAGAGGCGAAGAAGGCCGTGTTGAAGCCTGTGTTGAACAAGGACAGTTTGTTGTACTTGCAGCACATGACGAGAATGATTCCGATTGCGAATGATATCAAGAAGTATGCTGTTCAGCTCGTGACGTCTACGCGCCAGAATAAGAAGTTGATTGAGTATGGCGCTTCTCCGAGAGCGAGTATTGGTTTGATTCTGGCGGCGAAAGCCAGAGCTCTTATCGAGGGCAGGAAATACGTCAGCAAGGATGACATTAACAAAATGGCGTTCCCGATTATGCGCCACAGGATTGTGCTGAGCTTTGAGGCCGAGCGTCAGGGAATGCACGAGGACGATGTCATTAAGACCTTTTTGAAATGATGAGAATTAAAAATTCTCGGCAGCTCGAAAACAAGAGGTTTTCGAGATGATTGATACAGAGTTTCTGCACCAGCTGGACCGGTTTAGCCTGATTATTAACAAGAGGATTACTTCTAACTATGTTGGTGAAAGATTTTCTCATGCGACTGGCCGCGGTCTTATTTTTAAGGACCACCAGATTTACGCGCCGGGCGAGGATTTTAGAAGTGTTGACTGGCGCGTGTTTGGCAGGACTGATAAGTTGTACGTTAAAAGGTATGAAGAGGAGCGCAATCTTGTAGTTCATGTCATCTTGGATTTTTCTGCGAGCATGAATTTCGGCACGACGATTACAAAGGCCGAGTATGCGAGCATGATTGGTGTTGGTTTTGCGTATCTTGCGATGAAGAATAACGAGCGGTTTGTCTTGAGCACTTTTTCTGATAGTCTTGAGTTTTTCAAGCCGAAGAAGGGCAGGGCACAGCTGGCGTCAATGGTTGACTTTTTGAATAATAAGAAGCCGAAGGGCTTGACCAAGCTTGAGCAGTCGTTGGGCGGGTATAAGAAATTGATTAACTCCAAGTCGTACGTGGTTATCGTGAGTGATTTCTTGTATCCTATTGATGACATCAGGCGGGCTTTGTTCCATTTCAAGAATCATAAGATTGTGCTTATTCAGGTGTTGGACAAGATTGAGAAGAACCTTGATTTAGAGGGCGATTTTAAGTTAAAGGACTTGGAGACTAATGAAGTGTTAAGGACGTACATTAATCCGTTCTCGCGCAAGCAGTACTCAGGTATGCTGCAGGAGCATAATGATGAGGTTCAACGGGCTTGTAATGAGGCTGGCGCGCAGTTTTACACGTCCAATACTGGAATGAATGTGTTTGACTTGTTTTATGAAGTGTTTGGAAGGCATCGTGAGCAAAAATGATTTTGAAAGACAAAGTTGTTCTTATTACGGGCTCGAGCGAAGGTATTGGCAGGGAGACTGCGTTTAAGTTTGCTGCAGAAGGTGCCAAACTCGTCATTACGTATCGTAAGGACAAAAAGGAGGCATATGATGTTGCGAAAATGTGCAAAGAGCTGGGCGCTACCGATGTTTTAGTGTTGCAGTTGGATGTTTCTGACGATAAAAGCATTAAGAAGTGTGTGAAGGCTGTTGTGAAGAAGTTCAGGCACATCTCTATTTTGATTAACAATGCGGGTATTTTGGTTTGGAATGGCTTCGTCAAGCAGAGTTTTAAGGATATTGAGCATCAGGTAAATGTTAACGTAAGTGGAACGATGAAGATGACTCATGAAGCGCTGCCGCACGTGAAGGATTTGATTATTAATATTGCAAGTGGTGCGGGCAAGACCGCGTATGCTGATATTGTTCCGTATTGTGCGACGAAGTTTGCTATTCGAGGCTTCACGCAGGGTTTGGCGCAGGAAGTGAAGATTCCGGTTGTTGCTGTAAATCCAGGGATGACGGCTACGCGTATGACTAACTTCAGGGGCGTGAAGCCTGAGAAGGTTGCTGAAGTTATTCTGAATACTGCGAAAGGAAAGATTAAAGTCAGGTCTGGCGGCGATGTGGACGTGTGGGAGCATATTTAGAGCTTGTTGACGTCCAGTGCTTTTCTCATATTGATTGGCCCGCAGTTGATGCAGATGAAGAACGGCCCCCATTTGCCGATTTTCATGTCGAGGTAGCTGCCGCAGGCGCACTTTAAGTTTTGCAGTTTAGAATCTTTGTGTTTAACGCAGACAGGCACTTTCTGTTCGTTTGTCGTCGTTGCCTGTTGCCCGCAGAAGGGGCACTTAACTATTTGGCTTTGTCCGTATCGTTTTGGGAGGCGCATGTCATCTCTTTCACTGCTTTTTTGAAAAATTCTATTTGTTTGTCCGATAGCTTGCCGTATTTGAGATAGTTTGACTTGATTGAGCGCAGAAATCCGCTTTTCTTGTAGAGCTCTTCTGGTATGTTAAACATTTTTTTCATTTTTGCGTCTTTTATCACGCCTTCGAGCTCTGGTTTTTGACAGTCATAGCAGATTGGGAATTGGTTTCTGCCGGTGATTAAGACCATGTTTTTCTTGCATCTGGCGCAGCGCTGCTGGTATTGGATCATGTGTGTGGTTCAAAGAGGCAGATATTTAAATGTTGCAGTATGCGTTGTTTTTCATGGTTGGAAAGATGATATGCTCTGACGAGGAGTGGAAGGAAAAGTTGACTTCTGAGCAGTATGAGATTTTGCGTAAGAAAGGCACTGAGATTGCTGGTTCAGGGAAGTGGCTGAAGAATAAGAAAACCGGCATGTACGTGTGTGCTGCGTGCGGTAACCAATTATTTAGCTCTGATACTAAGTTTGAGTCTGGAACGGGCTGGCCGAGTTTTTATGACGTTGCGAAGAGCGATGCTGTTGAGCTGAAGGAAGACAAAAACCATGGCATGAATCGTGTTGAAGTCATCTGCAAGAAGTGTAGCGGACATCTGGGGCATGTGTTTCCTGATGGTCCTAAGCCCACTGGCAAAAGATATTGCATTAACTCATTGGCGTTGAATTTCAAAGAGAAAAAATAAGGAGGTGAAAAATGGTATCGACAAAAGTGGTGATGGCTGTGACCAGCATTATTTTTGGCATCCTGGTGATCGCATTCCCTGGATTGCTGCGCTGGATTATCGGTTTGTACTTCATCCTGAGCGGTCTGTTGATTTGGCTGCTGCCATAAGATTTATATACTGCAGTATACGAATCAACTGGTATGGAATCGGTTAGAAGCCATTCATAATTGACGTTGACCTAGTTCTTTCTCTATGACTGATAAACTAAAAAAAGGACATGAGAACGTCTTGCGCGAAAGCGAAGAGCCGAAGAATTATGTAGCGATTAAAGGGTATGATTTCAATCAGGGCGTGGATTATGACAAAATAATTGATTCTTTTGCCTCGACTGGCTTCCAGGCAACGCATTTGGCGAAAGCGATAGAGCTGATTAAGCAAATGCGTAAGGATAAGTGCACGATTTATCTTGGGTATACGTCCAACATGGTCACGTCTGGCTTGAGAGATGTTTTCCGTTATCTTGTAGAGCACAAGATGGTCGATATTATTGTGACAACGGCTGGTGGCGTTGAAGAGGACATAATCAAATGCATTGAACCGTTTATGCTTGGTGATTTTGAAGCTCCCGGAGCAGAGTTGAGAGCAAAAGGCATCAACAGAACAGGTAATATTTTTGTTCCGAACAGCAGATACTGCCGGTTTGAGGACTGGCTGAATCCTTTGCTTGATAAAATAACAGATGAGCAGAGAAAAACAGGGCACATCATGACGCCGAGTGAATTTGTTGACAGGTTAGGCAAGGAAATCAACCACAAAGATTCAATTTATTACTGGTGCCATAAGAATAATATTCCTGTTTTCTGTCCTGCATTGACAGACGGCAGTATTGGCGACATGATGTATTTCTTTAAGTTCAAGAATCCTGATTTCGCTATCGACATAGTTCAGGATATGAAGAAGTTGAATGATTTAACGTTTGAAGCAAAGAAAACTGGCCTGATAATTTTGGGCTCTGGCGTTATCAAGCATCATATTCTCAACGCTAACATGATGCGTAATGGTTGTGACTATGCAGTCTACATCAATAATGCACAAGAATTTGACGGCAGTGACTCTGGCGCGCGTCCTGATGAAGCTGTCAGCTGGGGCAAGATTTTGCCTAAGGCTAGAAGTGTGAAAGTGTTTGGTGATGTTACTATTTTGTTCCCATTGATTGTTGCAAAGGCGTTTACAAGATGACTGAATTTGTTATTTTGGTGGACGAAAAGGACAATCAGATTGGTGTAGGCGAGAAGCTGGAGACGCACGGAAAAGGACAACTGCATCGCGGCTTTTCCGTGTTTATTTTCAATTCTAAAGGCGAAATGATGCTTCAAAAACGCGCTGTGACGAAATATCACGGCGCTGGCTTGTGGAGTAATGCGTGCTGCGGGCATCCAAGGCCTGACGAGGACTTGGTGGTTGCCATGAAGCGTCGTCTGAGAGAAGAGATGGGCTTTGGGTGTGAATTGCAGAGGATGTTCGAGTACATCTATAAGGTTAATCTTGACAAAGGCATGATGGAGCATGAATTTTTGCACGTGTATAAAGGTTTTTTTGACGGTACTCCAAGAGTAAATGCAAAAGAAGCAGATGATTGGAAGTGGATTTCTATGGAAGAATTACGCGATGATTTGAAAAAGCACTCTGAAAAATATAGCGCTTGGTTTAAGTTATCGCTGGAACGTTTTTAGATTCCTCGTACGCTTACTAGGTTTTTCATGAATGGTTCTATTTCGTGTGAAATAACGGGAATAATGTAGTTGACGAATGCGAGTGCTACAAGTGCTGTGCCGAATTGTTTTTTTGGCTCAATAGTTGATGACAGAAATCTGACGTCTTTTAGCTCATACTCGTCTGAGAAGCTTTTGCCGTCTGGGTCTGGGTTTCGATAGAGCCCATCTAGGCAGTTGGTTAGGTTTTCGCGTGCGTCTTCGACTGTTCCGTTGCCGTTGTACTCGCAGACTAGTCCGCCTTCGTGCTTTTGGCTGCCTTTTTTGTAGAGCAAACCGTACATGATGGCGGCTGTTGCGCGTTTTTCTCCTGTTTTTTTGTCTACGTGTGCTGCTGCTTGTATGATTTTCATTTCTGAGCCGTGTTGTATCTGTTTGACTCCTTCTTGTACTGATATTCTTCGTGCAGTTGAAGGTAAAATGCTTGTATACGCAATCAAATTAGCCCTTTCAATTCGTGCTTGTTGCATGGCTAAGTGGTAGCTGCCTGCGTGTATTTGGTGGTCGCTTTCGCCGATGCCGGTTGTTTCAAAAAAGTCTTTTGGTAATGGGCATTTGATTACGAGGTTTTTTATCATTAGAAATCACCTGCTGCTGCAGATACGTACATCTGCGAAGAGAACGTGTCAGAATGAAACATGTGTCTTATTCTTCCCCTTTTACCCGATTTTTAGATATTTGTGTAGGAAGTTGCTTATAAACTTTACGATTTAGACTTTTTCTGTTTTGACAATCGTGGCTATCTCATCTTCTGTAACCGAGCAGCCGTTGAGCTTGACGCCCCAGAGCGTGCTTTCTAATAATTCTCTGCGCGCGTTTGGTATGCCAACGACGAATTTGTCCAAAAGTCCTAGTTCGTAGGCTATGGTTACGAGTTCTATGCTTCTCAGGACGATGATGTGCCGTGTTGCTTCTTCAAATTGTTGGAGTGCTTGTTCGTTGGATTTTAGCTGCATGTGGAGTCGTTTTTCCATTAGAAGGTGGAGGCCTTTTGGGTTTTCTAGGAGTGTTCTTGTTATTCTTTCGTCAATCACAATAGCGTCTGCCTTGTATAGCAGCGCTGCTGCAAGCGTTTCCATTTCGCCTATTTGCACGATTTTGATGTTTTGGCCGTGGCCTGAGAGTATTGAATTTGCAAGGTTGAGAAGTTCCTGTGCTTTTTTGACGACTGCTTCTTCGTTGATGACGTTTAATACGCCTTTTTCGATTAGGCTTTGTACTTGAAGTGCTTCGAATTTGAAGCGGAGTGTTTCTAATGGCCTGTCGACGAGTTCGCGTTTGACACCCATTGTCATTGCGAATGAGCCGTTGAATTTTTTCTTTAGTTCTTCAAGTATCAGGAGAAGATTGGTTGTTGTGAGGCTGATGATGGGCCCAGAGTCAAATATCATGTTTTTCATG
>CAYSMN010000020.1:0-15791 GCA_964432255.1 uncultured Methanosarcinales archaeon
TGTATTTTCCTTTGATAAAGCACTTGAACTTTTCCCGTTTGGCTTTTTCTCTCAGAGTTATCGCCGGATGCTCGTGCCCCATGATGATGATTGGCAAGAGCTTTTTTGGGACATAATCGCCGTGCGTAATGAGAATGTCCTTATGCCTGAGTTCTCTAACTTCTTTCAGTCCTCTTTTTCTGGCAATTGGCCCTAGAATCGTATCATGATTGCCTTTTACAATGATGATTTTGATGTTTTTCTTCTCAAAATAATCAATGAGTCGCAACACTTCTCTCCATTCCTGCTTTGATATTGTGCCGAATTCGTGTTTTATGTCTCCGTTTAGAACAACCTGCTCTACCGCAACATGTTCTGTTATCCAGTCAAGGTGTTTAATTATAGTCTTGAACTGAGTTCTTGGCACCAAAACGCCTTGTTTTTCCATTGCCTGCTCGTATCCGAGGTGCAGATCTGAAATGATGATTGTCTTTACATCTGGCAGGTACGTGCATAAGTCAACTGCATAAACTCCTTCAGCTAGTTTGGTTGGCATATTCTGTAGTCTTGAAAAACTTATATATTAATTCATCTCCGTCTTAGTATGCGCATTGTATCGTTATCACCCAGCATAACTGAGTTATTATTCGAATTAGGCTTCGATGAAGAGATAGTCGGCGTCACAAAATACTGCGATTTTCCTGAAAAAGCCAAGTCCAAGCCGCAGATGGGCGGCTGGAGTGATTCTGATTTAGTCAAAGTGCGCGCGGCTAATCCTGATATCGTCTTAACATCAACTGTTGTCCAAGAGAATGTCTATGAAAATGCGAAAGTGCTTGGCCTTAATATCGTGCACATCGACCCGCGCACGCTAAAACAAGTGCTTGAGTCATTTATCACTATTGGCAGTCTTGTTGGCAAGGGAAAAGAGGCAGAAGACTTGGTTGCTCACTTAAATTCTGAGTTTGAAAAGCTCAGAATGCCTCCAAGAGTCAAAATTTACGTCGAGGAATGGCCTTTAACAGTCAGTTGTAATTGGGTTCCTGATATTGTTGAATTGGTTGGCGGCATTAGCCTGGGCAGAAGCGGAGAGTTAAGTCATCCTGTTACAACAGAAGATATCAAAAAGTTTGACCCGGATATCATCGTTATCTCTTGGTGCGGTGTGAGCATCAGAGTTCCTAAAGAAAAAATAATTGATAGACCAGGCTGGAAGGACTTGAGAGCAGTAAAAAATGATAAAATATTCATTATCGACGATTCCCTGCTCAACCGCCCGGGCCCGAGGCTGCTGGATGGGGCTAAATTGTTGGCTTCTTTAGTGCAGGAAGTGTCTGGCGCCAGTTAAAATCATTGCTGCATTGTATTTGTTGACTGTTTCAATAATATCTTTGTCATTGTTTCCTCCTCCTGGCTGAATAAAATTCCTGATTCCAAATTCAGCCAGTACGGTTGGTCCATCCGCAAATGGGAAGAAGGCGTCTGATGCCGCAGCACATTTTTTCAGCTCCTGCTGTTTGTATTGCTCGTATGTTGTTCCAGCTTGGAAACTGCTTCTTAGCGCCTGTATTCCTTTTGCCAATATCGGGTATTCCTTTTCTGACTCAGGGTTTGTTATCATTTCGTATTCTCTCTGGAATACTTCTTCTGCTTTCTTTACTGCAATTCTTGCGCTTTCTACCCTGCTTGGCTGTCCTGCACCCATTCCAATAAGTTGGAATTTGCCGGGGGCATATTCTCTTGCGATTGCGATGGCATTTGATTTGATATGCTTTACTGTCTTGTAGGCAAAATCATAGAGCCCTTTCAAATTAGGGTCTGGCGATGCTGTTGTAACAATTCCGACACTCAAATCCTTCCCGGAGTTCTGGCAACGCATTGCTCGAGGCGGCTGGAACAGGTCGTCAATTGAGTCTGTGAGATATAACTTGTTATCTCTGCTCTGCTTGAGTACGCCTCCGCGTACAAATCTTAAGTCATATTCATCCTGCGGCTTATCGAGTTGGCCTACAGCAATAACTCTCAAGTTTTTCTTGCTTTCCTGGACTTTGGCTTTTTCTTCTATGTAGTTCAGGGCTTCCTTGGTGAAGCTCGGTGCTACAATGACTTCCACCATCCACCCTTTTTTGCCTGACCCGTTCTTGCGTTCTCCTAATACTTTGATTGTGTCTAGGTCCACTTCCCTGTTTAATGCTAGTATTGAGCCGAATGCTGATACTGGGTCACCTTGCCACCCTCTTTCAAGTGCGATTTCAAGGGAGTCTCCTGTTGCAGCGCCGCATGGGTTTTGGTGTTTGACGACAACAGCTGCAGGTTCTTCATATTCCATGACCGTCTGCAGGGCATTATCAGCATCTAGATAGTTGTTATAGCCCATATCTACCTTGCGCAGCTGCTTTCCACCTACAACATTTGGTTCAGAAGTTGCTATCGCAAATTTCTTGACATTCTGGTGCCAGTTTTCTCCATATCTGCTTAGTTTCTCTCCATTTCTTCCTACAATTCTTATTGTTTCTTCTCCTGTCAGTGCTTTTGTCAATGCAACTGCAATTGCTGATTCATAATCTGCCACTCTATTCATTGCTTCTGCCGCAAGGCGTTTGCGTGTTACTGTGCTTATTTCCCCAAGTTCTCTTAATTCACTGATGAACTTCTCATATGCTCTTGGGTCTGTAAGCACGACAACATCATTGTTGTTTTTGACTGCTTCCTTCAGCATGGTTGGCCCGCCGATGTCCATGTTTTTAATCAGTTCTTCTATGGTGACTCCTGGTTTTGCTGCTACTTCCTCGAATCTATACAAATTCACAACTACAAGGTCAAGTTTTTTGACTCCGAGTTCTGCTGCCTGTTTTCTGTGCTCTTCCTTGTCTCGTTCAAATAGAATGCCGCCGGCTACTTTTGGGTGGAGTGTTTTAACCCTGTCATCAAAGCATTCAGGAAATCCCGTATAATCAGAAACCTCAACAACTTTCACCCCTCCTTCCCTGAGCGTCTTTGCAGTTCCGCCTGTTGAGAGTATTTCCACTTCCAATCCTTGGAGCTCTTTGCCAAAATCAACAATTCCTGTCTTGTCTGTTACACTAAATAATGCTCGTTGTATTCTTGTCATTCTACTCTACCTCCGTTGTTCCTGGTGGTTTGCTGCTTAGGTCTAGCAGTACCGCGCTGATGCCTTCCACTTCAAGGATGGCTGTGACCATTTGGTTTATGAGGTGTTCGCTGATGTGTTCTTTGTCAGGAATGCCTTTTGTCGGGATTGCTGGAAGTCCGGTGTAGAAATCTTCTGTTATGAATGGCCGTAATGTTACGGTTCGTGTTCCCGGCTTGCTAAAGTTGACTGGCAATAGGCTGACTGGGAATTGTGCTATTTGTCTGCTGTCTACGCCTGCTATTTCTTGTAACGCGTTGACAATTGCATCTGCTTCTCTTAATTGGTTAAGGCTTTCTTCGTTGCAGTGTGTTGGCGTTATGCAGGTTGCCGGGTCGAAGTCTTCTATTTTTTTGCCAAACAGATAATATACCCTGTTGACTCCGTGTATGACTCTTGGCATGTGGTCTGCTATTTCTGCGAGGCTTTCAAAGTATGGATCCCCTGTGATGACTGCCGCATAGTCGACTGATCTGTCGTCGCCTTTTATGCCGACTGTTTTGATCGGCAGCAATAATGCCTCAAGCCCTTTTTCGTGTGCATATATGCTCAGTTCTGCGGCTGTTTTTTTGTATTTCTCATCAAGGCTTGGACCGTCTGCGCAGACCATTCTGCAGTAAAATCCTGGTCCTGGGAATGGCTGTCTAAACGCGATTTGCGGAGGAAGACCTCGCCTTTCCGCGATAAGCCTGATTTGGTCTTTGTGCATGTCTTCGTTTGGCTCGAGGCTGAATGGGAAATCCAGATCGACATTGTGGTGTTTTTTGATTTGTTTTGCGCCGATGCTTTCCAATAGCTTGGCTGCTTTTGACTCGATGATGTCTGTGCGCAGTGTTCCTTGCCCGAATACGTCTCCATCTGGGTCAAAGCCGTGTTCAGGAACGATTTTCCTGAAAAGCTGGTTGTAGAGTGCGCTGAAGATTAGCCGTTTCTTGGCAGGGTTTGTTTCCTCGCTTAATTTTTTGTACTGTACGTCTTTTACGCTTCCGTCTTCTTGGTCTTCTGGTATGATTGGCGCAGTGTTGAGGAAATATTCTCTTGCGTCTATTTTGTGTATTTTCATATCGAGCTCGTTTGTGAGCTGTTCGTATACCCAGTCTATTTCGCCTTTTCTCATTCCTCCTGTATCTATGATGAATCCTTCGCACCTGTCTGCTCCGAGTACTTCTTCAGCAATGTGGGCTGCTACGGTTGAATCAACTCCTCCGGATAATCCAAAGAATACTCGTTGCCCTGGTTTGACGCTGTTTCTGACTTTTTCTTTTTGTTCTTCTATCAGTTCATCAATTGTTTTTTCTTTTGCTGGTGTGTATCCGGCTATCTTGTAAAGGAAGTTGCTGATGATTTGTCTGCCGTGCGTGCTGATTGCTGTTGCTTCTGGGTGGAATTGGACGCCGTATAAGCCGCGTGCTGGGTCTTCGATTGCTGCCGGTATGCCTGCTTCCGAGCGTGCTGTGACGCAGAAGCCTTCTGCCAGTTCTTCTAGGCTGTCTCCATGATTCATTAGCACGCGGTGTTGTTCTGGAACGCCTTCGAATAATACAGAATCAGCTGCCTGTCTTACAAGTGTTTTGCCGTATTCTTTTATTGGCAGTGATGCTACAACTCCTCCAAACTGGTCGTTTAAGAGTTGTGTTCCGTAGCAGATGCCTAGGACTTTCCATCTTCCTGGGTTTTGCCGCATTAGCGCAGCCATGCGCGCATTTAGTTTTGGCGCATTTTTATCGTATACGCTTGCTCCTCCGCCGCTGATGATGAATGATTTGTATGGTGCTAGTTGCTCTGGCGTTGCGTTTAATGGCATTGGTACCGGCTCTATGCCGAGTTCATCACAAGCTCGACAAATAGCATAGTAGAGCTGCGCGCCTGCGTATAGTACTGGTATTTTCGGTTTCATGCTGCTTTCACTTCAAAACTTATTCCTTGTTCTTGCATGATTTGGATGAATTCTTCAAAGTTGGGCCGGCGTTTTAGCTGTCTGAGCGTTGTGAATCTTGCAGGTTGCAGTTTGGGGTGTGATGCGTAGAGCGCATGTGCCACCAGCATTGTTGCGTTGTCTCCTACTCCAATTCTGCTGTGGATGACATTTTCAAGCCCTTGACCGACCATGTCGTTAAATCCAAGAAGATCTACTCTGTTGCTTGAAGCTGGTACGCACACACCAATTACCAAGTCGGTTAGTTTGTTAATTTCGTGGAGTTGAGTCAGGCGGTCATATACGCACACGTGCAGGGTGCGCGGGCTTGCTTTTTTAAGAACAAAGTCCGGCTTCATGAGGTCTTTCATATAGTCATCACCCGTTTGGTGCCCAAAAGATATTTTGTCGTCTTCAAAGGGTTTGAATGCTTCATCAAGAAGAGTTCCAATATCCCGTCCTACCTGAAATCCAGGGGAGCATACTTTTGGTCTGCCTGTTTCTTTGTCATATTCAATGACGCGGGTGTCTGGCACTAGTATTTTGACTTCTCTCCAGGGCGTTGTTAGTAATCGTGCCATGAGTTGTGCTGCCTGGCGGGCGTGGTTGATAGGCACGCATGCAGCATCGCTTGGTCTGCTCGCCATCAGCATTGATGAGAATGCTGTCTCGCCAGCTGTAATTGGGTCGTATACGGGTACGCCTATGATAGGAACGGTTCTTTGCTGTTGGAAGTATTTTGATTCCATTGTGTGGTCTATGCTCACAGTGTATTTTTCCGTTTTTCCGCCTGGCACTGGTCTTGTAAGTTCGACGTTTTGCCAGTCTCTGGGCCGTATGTGGACTTTTTGGTTGTCTGCCAATGTTTCCATTAGATAGCCTGGCATGTCAAAGCTGCATGATAGGCCTGCAACGATGATGATGCCGTCATATTTATGCTCATTAAAGTATTCGAGGACCATCCAAGAATCGTGTCGCGGGCTTGCGGTTCTGATGTGGTAGTTTACATTAGTCCCTTCAAATCCGCCAACAATTTCTTCTTCAAGCGCGCGCTTTTTTCCGTTTATTTCAACAAGATGTTCTCTGTCCTTTTTGTCATAAAACAGGACGAGGACAGTTTTATCGGCCATAGTTCGCTCCTTTTTGCGCGATATCCGTTCTATGATGCTCATTTTGCCACGTTATTCGGCTTACGCCATTGTATGCTGTGAAAATGGCTTGCCTGAGTGTTGCTCCTACTCCTGTTACTCCAAGAACTCTGCCGCCGTTTGTTACAACCTTTCCGTCTTTCACTTTTGTTCCGGCGTGGAATACGTACGTGTTTGTTGATCTCGAAGCGTGTTCCAGTCCGCTGATTGGTTCTTCTTTTGGATAGCTGCCCGGGTAGCCTTTTGCTGTCATTACTACGCAGCATGCCGCTCCGTCGTAGTGCTGGAGCTGGACTTGGTCTAGTTTTCCCTGCACGCATGCCATCATGACTTCAAACAAATCGCTCTGCAGCAATGGGAGTGTCGCTTGTGTTTCTGGATCTCCAAATCTGGAGTTGAATTCTAGTACTTTTGGCCCGTCTTTTGTTAGCATTAGGCCTGCGTAGATTATTCCTCTATATGACGTTCCCCTGTTGTTCATGGCAAGCACAAATGGTTGCAAAACTTCTCTTTCAATTTGTTCTAAAAGAACAGGTGTTACGATTGGCGCTGGAGCATATGCCCCCATGCCTCCAGTGTTTTTTCCTTTGTCACCGTCGTATACTTGCTTGTGGTCTTGGCTTGGCAATAGCAGGCGCACGGCGTTTCCGTCGCAGAATGCCATGATGCTTGCTTCCTGACCTGTAAGTTTTTCTTCAACGACTATTCTATCGGCTGCTTTTCCTACTTCTTTTTGGAGTATTTCTACTGCTGCGAGTGCTTCTTCGAGTGTGGCCGGCACAATGACTCCCTTTCCTGCGCACAGTCCGTCTGCTTTGATGACAACTTCCCGTCCTGCTGCATACTCACTTTCAATATAAGATCTGGCAACATCACCTGGCCTGAACCAGTGTCCGCGCGAAGTTGGTATGCTGTACCCGTTCATAATGTCTTTTTGCAGTACTTTGCTGCTTTCAACACATGCGCCTTTTGTTGGCCCGAAGATGTGGCGCCCTCGTGCAGGCAGTCCTGCATTGTGGAAGAAATCCGCTATGCCGTCAGCAAGAGGCTGTTCTGGCCCGACAACAGTTAATGTAATATTTTTTTCATCAACAAATCTTCCAACGTTTGAGAAGTTGTCAAGCGGTATGTTGACATTAGTTCCTACCTGTGCGGTTCCTGCGTTTCCTGGCGCGACGTAGATGTCTTCTACGTGCGGGCTGACGCGCAGTTTCCACGCCAATGCGTGTTCCCTTCCTCCGCCACCTAAAATTAGTACATTGTTCATACATCCACCCTCGGAACGTAGCCAAGTTGTAATTTGTACGCTCCGATTCTTTTTCGCGCGTATTCTACAAAGCCTTTTGTTTGAGTGACTGCTCGGCCGGCAAACAACGAGGAATCTGTAAGTATCCGCGAGATGTCTTCGGAAGTGAGCTTTGTACGTTCGTCTTTTGCTATTTTGTCCAAGAACGTCATTTTTCCTGTTTTTCTGTACTCGGCGACGGATTCATGTGCGTATTGCCGGAATATTTCGTGGAGTTCCTGCCTGTCTCCGCCTTTCTTGACTGCTTCCATCAGGAATGTGTTGGTCGCGATTAGAGGCAGCTTCTCGCTGACGTGCGCGTTTATCATTTCTGCGTATGCGCGGAGTCCTATTGCAGTGTCGATGTACAAGTCCAGTATGCCGTCTATGGCATAGAATGCTTCCCTTATCTTGATTCGTCTTAGTGCAGAGTCTTCAACCGAGCCTTCAAGCCATTGGTTGGCCGCCATCTCCCCGATTTCGTGCGCCGCACCGATTACTGCATACGAGAGCGAACTCATGCGTTCGCAGTTCTTTGGGTTTCTCTTCCAAGGCATGGCTGATGAGCCGGTTTGTTTTTCTTCATCAAATGGCTCTTCCATTTCTTCATGGCCTTGTAATAATCTGACTGTTGTTGCCAGTCTTCTAGCCGCGATGGCGATATTTGAAAGTGAGCTGAGCACTTGATAGTCGATCATTCGGTGATAGGTTTGTCCGGTCCATTGGAGCACTGTGTCAAAGTCCATTTGTGCTGCTATTATTTCGTCAAGTTGTTTGACTTTTGACTCGTCACCTTTGAATAATGAGAGCTGGTCTGCCTGCGTGCCTACTGTGCCTTTGATTCCTCTGAAGGGCAGACTGTCCATTCGTGATTCTAAGTCGTCAAATGCGACGAGAAGTTCTTCTCCGTGCATGGCCAGTCTTCTACCTACTGTGGTTGCTTGTGCGGGCTGGTAGTGTGTTCTGCCGAGCGTCATGATTTCCGCATATTTTTCGGCATTTGCTGCCATGTAGTTGATTGCGTTTGCGAGTTTTTGAATGACGAGGATGCCTGCTTGACTCATCTGGACAATTTCTGCGTTGTCAGTTATGTCTCTGCTTGTGCAGCCCAAGTGTATGATTCCGCCCGCTTTTGGGCACTGTTCCTTGTATGCCTTTATGTGCGCCATGACGTCATGTTTTGTTTCTTTTTCAATTTCTTTGGCGCGTTCCAGGTTGAGATTGCTGAAGTTTGCTTCTAATTCAGAAATCATCTCTTCTGTTATGCGTGGTTGTCCTTTGTCGTCTTGAAGACCAAGTTCTTTTTGTGTTGCTGCTATTGCGATCCAGAGTTCTCTCCAGTTTTTGAACTTGTTTTCGTCTGAGAATATCGCCTGCATTTCCTTGCTAGTGTACCTTTCTTCGTATGGGTCGCTCATTATTTTGTCCTCCAGGCTGCAGTGGTGTAAATGGTTGCGTTTCGCTCGTTGCCTACAGAGATTATTCGTATGGGGCGTGCGAGTGCGCCGCTTATGAAGTTGAGATAGTCTTTGGCTTCTGCTGGCAATTCATCAAATGTCCGGCAGTCTCCTGTGCTTTTCATCCAGCCTCGGAATGTGATGTATTTTGGTTCAATTCCGTCAAGTTCTCTTGGATTGAAATGTTTTACAGGTTGTCCGTCGCGTTTGTAGCTGACACAGACTTTTATTTCTTCAAAAGTGTCAAGCACATCTAGTTTTGTGATGGCAAGATCGGTTGTTGAGTTTACTTCGACTGCGTATTGCAGTGCGGGGATGTCCAGCCAGCCGACTCTTCTTGGCCTGCCTGTTGTCGCGCCAAATTCTCGGCCGATTTCCTGCAGTCGCTTTCCGGTTTGGTCTGTCCTATAGTCTAGTTCTGTTGGGAACGGTCCTTCTCCAACTCGCGTGGTGTACGCTTTGACTATGCCTACTGATTCTTCTATGTCTAATGGTCCCAGGCCTGTGCCTGTGCACGCTCCTCCGGCTGTAGTGTTTGAGCTTGTCGTGAAGGGGTACGTGCCGAAGTCTACGTCTAATAATGTGCCCTGTGCGCCTTCGAGCAGTATTCCATTTTTCTCTCTTAAAAGCTGGTGCAGCAACCCTACTGTGTCGTCCAGGTATGGTTTTATGCGTTCAAAGCGTGTGTAAGCGTCGTGAATGACTTGCATGCCGTCCAGCAGCGGCGCCAGTGGCAGGCGCTTGTCTTCTGTTGAATTTCTGTTGTGTTCTTCAACGCGTGTGTTGTATGCATTGGCGAGATTGTTGTATTCTGCAGTTTTCTCAATGATTATCGGGTTTGCAATCTCTGGTCTTAGAAAGAATTCGAATGGTATGCCTTCACGCGCGATTTTGTCAGTGTAGCATGGCCCGATTCCTCGTTTGGTCGTATCGATTTTTTTGCTCGTGCTTCGTATTCCTTCAAGCAGTCTATGGTACGGCAGCAAAGCGTGCGCATTTTTTGCTATGCGGAAATTGTCCGGTGTTATTTCGACTGGTTTGAGCTCATCTATTTCTTTGCAGAGTGCTTCTAAGTCGACAACAGCGCCGTTTCCTATGACGTTGAGAATGCCTGTGTGCAGGATGCCGCTGGGAATAGTGTGCAGCACGGTCTTTCTTCCATCGACAACAACTGTGTGCCCTGCGTTTGGCCCTCCTTGGTAGCGCACGACTACGTCAAAGCATCCTCCTTCTACCAGTAAGTCTACTATTTTGCCTTTTCCCTCATCTCCCCACTGCATTCCTACGACTACAGTTGCTTTGCTCATTGTCTTCACCCTTTTACCTTTACTCCGTGTGCGTCGCCGACGATTTCGCTTGCGTATTGTGACATTCGTTCTATGACTGCGTTTCCTCTGAATTCTGCGAGGTTGTAGCAGCCAGCGTTGCTTAGTGCTGCTTTGATTTTGAGCAGATCTTTTTTCAGGCTTGGCTTGAGTCGTCCTGCGTATTGCACTGTGCCTTCTATGCCTTCTGCAAAGAAGGTGACTGGGCTTGAGTGCCCGTATCTGACTAGGTTTTGCGCTTTAATGCTGCCTTCTCCCCAGGTGGCTACGTCTCTCATTTCGCTTTCGTCTTTGGTTGGTTTTCCTTTGTAGTCCAGTTTTTCTGCTGCCGCTTCGTTGAATCTGTTGAAGTAGCCTCCCATCATTACTGCGTCTGCGATTGTTAAAGCGATTATGGCGTCTGCTGCGTTTGTGATGCCTCCATCTGCAATAAGCGCAACATATCTTCCTGTTCTTTTGAAATAGTCTTTTCGCGCCCGGTCTGCTTCTATGAGCGCAGTCATCGGTGCTCTTCCGACTGCTTTTTCTCTTTTTGTAGTGCAGATGCTTCCTGAGCTCATTCCGCATTTGATTATGTCTGCGCCTGCTTCCATTAGGAACATTGCGCCTTCATAAGTTATTATGTTGCCGGCACAAATGGGTGCGGGTATGTTCATTTTTTTGTATTCTGCTACTACTTCAGCGGTGAAGTCGTTAAAACCGTCAGATGTGTCGATAGAGACAAGGTCTGCGCCTTCTTGGATGCATGCGAGGACGTTGTCCTGCCATCCTTTGTATGTTGAGATTGCGAATCCGACTTTGACCTTTTCTTCGTCTTTTTTGAATGCGAGTTTGACAAGCCGTTTTTGGTCGTCTAGAACAACCAGATAGTTTGCTTTTTCCTGCTCTAAAAGTCTTTTTGCTTCTTCTACCGAGATGTCTGGCCTGTTGATGTAGGGAACGCCTGTTTCTATTGTTGTCATTGCTTTGGTGACTGGCGCGTCTCTAGCTATTGGCGCTTTTATGTAGTCTTGGTATGAGAATATTCCTATGAACGTGTTGTTCCTGTCAACAATGGGCACTTTTGAGTGCCCGTGTTTTTCCACTATTTTGAGGACTTCATCTATTGTCGCGTTTTCTCCGACTGTTAGGGGATCTTGGACGAATCCCATTTCATAATGCTTGATTTTGTTGACTATGCGCGCCTGCTCGTCCATGCCGAATTTTAATGGGAGAACGCCAATGCCTCCTTCTTTTCCCAGCGCTAATGCCATTTCGTAGCCTGTGACCGAGGTCATTGCCGCGCTTAGGAATGGATTGCGAAGAAGAAGTCCTGCAAGCCTTGTCTCAAGGCTGATGTTTGTTATCACGCAGTCTTTTTTCGTGTGCCCTGTCAACAGGCTGAATTCCTGAAATGTTAGTCCTGGCGGATCTATTATGATTTGTTTTGCCATTTATGCCGCCAGCTTCACCGCTTCTTCTAATCCTCTTACGACTCGCTCGTCTCTTTGCCTTTTGTCTGGGTCAAAGCGCCTGCCAAGCAGTTCTTGATAAATCTCGATGTATCTTATGGCAATTGATTTTCTTTGTTCTGGCGTGTATACTTTATCGTCTTCTGATTTTCCTCGTGCGAATTCTTTTGACAGCGATTTTGGTGTTATCACCACTCTGCCGCCTTCCAGGTAGTCTTTTTCCGTTAGATCGGGCTGTGTTTCTTTCAAATATCTCAGTAATTCTTCGTCTTTGCCTGCCAAAAACAGTTCCAATTGTTTTTTGTAATCGCTTACAAGCCAGAATCTGCTGGAATCCGGAGTCCAGATTTCGTCTTGTGAGACGATTTCTCCAAGATGGTTGATGCCGTGTTCTGTTTTTGTGTCTACGGCGATTATGCCTCTTTTTCTGAGGTATTCTGATACATAGCCGAATGCTGCCAGTGCTGCGTTTCGTATGTGGCGGTATGTGTGCGGGTTGCAGGTTCCAGTGTCAAAAAGATATTCTGGTTCAACTGTCTCATCGCTTTTTTCTGATTTTGTTGAGGGCGTGTCCATTACGTATGGAAGTGGCCCGTTGGTGAAGAGATTGTTAGGTATAAGATGTCCTGCGAATCGTCCTCTTTTTCCGTGCACAACATACCATTGGTAGAGTGATGTTGACGTTGAACTCTTTGCCATGTAGGCGCGAACTACGTTTTCAACTGGAATTTGCGTCAGTTTTTCTGCAGCAATGACGACGGAGTTGTCCGGTAGTCCGATGTCGAATTGGGATGTGCCGAGTGCGTCTTGCAGCAGTCTTCTATTGTGATTGTGGATTTCTGCCACGATTTGGTCTTTGAATGGGATGCTTCCTCTGTTTAGGTCGTGTGTTGAGATTCTGTCCGTTCTTACCATGAGTATCAACGGAATGCCGTCTCGTGTTTGCAGGGGAGGATTTTCGAATTCCACTACTCTTTCTGTTGGCGTGTCTTTGTCTACAAGGTAGCTTCCCTTGCCGCCGAAGATGCAGTCAGAAACTTTGCCCTTGCGGACTGTGAATTCTTCTAATAGTGGACTGGCACCAGAACTGAGAATTTCCTGTGTTGAAGTGATGGCTCCTTCGTGCTCCATGTAATCGTCTACGAGCCTTTCAATTTCTGGTTTTGTTAGTAGTGCTGTCATTTTTTTCACCTCACTCAAATGATGCCCGTGTTAGTTCTGGTTGTTTGTAGCTTTCTGCTTTTTCGCTCACGGTTCCTCTTATCGCGTCTTTTACCTCTTTGTTGTATGCAGCCATTATTTTTCCTGCGAATGTTGCGCAGTTTTCAGGACCGCGCGTATATGCGCTGTGTTGTAATGTTGTGCTTGCTCGCATTAGTGCGTTTGGGTCGCAGGTTATTGAGTATATTCCGAGTACTGTGGAAGCGTCAAACTTTGGCAAGTCTGCTAGTGATGTTTCTCCTATGAGGATTCCGTCCACCTTTTCTGGTTTGGTAGCGCTGACTCTGCCTAAAATTGGAATATTCAACTCTCTTAGTCTTTCTTCGAGTTTTACTGATTGCGTTCCCCAGATATAAACGCCTTCGAAGTCTCTTAATAGTATTTCCCGTGCGATGTATGCTGCTGTTCTGTAGTCTTTTGGGCCGACTCCTACTATTGCGGCTGCTCCTGGTGGTACGTTTTTTGATGTTCCGTCTGGAAGTGTTATTTTTGATGCTGATCCAGGAATGTTTGGGGCAAGGAATGAATCCAAGCCGCTTAGTGGTATGCTGATAATTGGAACTCCGGGCGCGTTTGCTGCTTCAAGGCTTGGTCTTGCGAAGTAAAGCCCTCCTGCTTCTATCGTGACTATTCTGAATCTTTGGTCTTGCAAGTATTGCATTTGTTTTGCGAATCGTATTGAGTATTCGGTGTTTCCGTGGCAGGATTCGACCAGGTCTGGCACTTGCGGGCTTTCCCCTTTTGAGACTTTGACGCCTTGTGCTCTGAACCATTCAGAAAATGTCTTGTCTTCTATTTTCTGTTTGTCAAAATCTGCATCGTTTACTGAAGCTTTCGTTTTTACTAGTAATCGCTCCATAGTGCCCACCCCGTTTGCTATAATTATAGAGGCACTCTTTCAAATTCGCTTTTATATTCATTTCTATTCTGGAGTAGTGATAAATCGATAGAGATAAATATGAGCAATAATGCGTCTATTGCATGCCTGATTTGAGAACGTTTGTCTTGGTGAATGAAGCGATTCGGCAGGGGAAGCCGTTAAAAGAAGCCGCGCAGTTTGCGAATTGTTCTCAGGAGCGCGCCCGTTTGTGCTTGCCCATAGGCCATCCGTTTGATGTGGTGCGCCGGATTGACGATGTTGAAAGGGGGATTTTGGAAGGGCATGATCGGGGCTGGGGTCCCAGGTATATTTCCAGAGAGGTTGATTGCCACTTGAATAAGGTTTATGCCTGTTTGAAGAAGAATGATTTGGTGCCAAACGATGTTCGAGTTTATGCAGGCAGGGGCGCGTAGAATTTATTGAGTCACTTCGAACGTGTATGGTATTGTTATCCCAAAGAGGTTGAAGAAGTATTCTCCTTCTATTGTCCATTCGATTTTTCGCTGTCTGATTGCATTGATTATTGCTTCTCCGACATCTATATAGTCCACCACTATGCTGAATTCTTTTGTTATTGCCTGGCCGGGAGCGATTTTTATCGGCTCGAGGAGTTCGATTGTTGTTATTCTGACTTTGTTTGCGTGTATGCGTGCATGGAAGCGGTCTATGGTGACGCTGACGATGTTTGGGTTGTGGATTATTATCTTGAAATTGAGGTGGATATCTGTCCAGCTTACTTGGTCTATGGTGATTTCTGATAGTCCTATTTGGAGTGTGCTTACTGCGCCAATTTTGAGGAATAGAAATATTCCTATGAGAAAAATCGTGATAACGATGCCGGCGAATATTTTGTGTTTATTTTCCACACTAGCATGCCTCTTTTTTCAGTATAAACATCGGTTTTGGCTATTTAAATCTACTTGTAATAGCCAGGGTTTAGAAATCGGGCGAGGGCGCAGATGACGCCCCGTTCGAACGCGTCTGTCCGGTTAAGCAGGTTATTTGTAAGCACGCCGACCGTGCCTTGTTTTTGTTTGGTGTTGTGTTCTCCGATGAATTCGTCCATGACGGGTCCGAGTTCTCTTCCTTTTCTGACTTCTATGGCGATTTTCTCGGGTAAAAGGATGCTGCCATTGCTTGCAATGCCTTTAGTGCCGTGTTTGTCAACTATAACAACCCAGCCTGACAAGAACATGCCGTGGTTTGTGTCAACAGTATTTCCTTCCAGTCCGAAGCCAAGGTCTGCGGATGCTTGTTGCAGTGATAATTGTGCTCTGCCTGTTGCGCCTTTTATCGCTTCTTCGTCAGTGCTTGGCTGTATGCTCGCGCCATGTTTGACATCAATACTGATCACTTCAGCGTCCGGCCAGACTTTTTTGACAACATTCTCGACAGCAGCTATTTTTACGGGGTTTGTAGAACCAACAGCAACTTTCATAACTCCTTTCGCTGCCCTTCCTCATACACGTACGTTTTGCCTTCTTCTTCTGTATGAGTCTGGTGGTGTGAGCCGTCGCAGTATGGCCTGATTTTTGACAACCCGCACATGCAGATTTTTTTCATTTCTCCGCCGATTTCTATACGCGCTGGGTGTTTGTCTTCAATTTTTATCAGTCGCGCCATTTATTTTCCTCCTACAAGAGAAAATAGCTTCTCGACTTCTGCCCAGTTGATGTTTTTGAAGACTGCTTCAACGTAATCCGCTCGTTTCAGGCCGTAATCTATCATAAAGGCGTGCTCAAATACGTCAACAACCAACAGCGGAGCGCAGGTTGCCAAGTGTCCTACATCATGCTCGTTTATCCAGCAGTTGAACAGCCTTCCAGTTGAGATATCGTAATACAAAACACCCCAGCCGATGCCTCTCATCGTGCAGATTGCTTTCATTTCTTTTTCCCAGTTTTCAACAGAGCCGAATTCTCGCATGAATGCTTTCTTCAGATTGCCATCTGCCAGCGATTTT
Source organism: uncultured Methanosarcinales archaeon (assembly GCA_964432255.1). Classification (GTDB taxonomy): domain Archaea; phylum Nanobdellota; class Nanobdellia; order Woesearchaeales; family ARS49; genus CABMGU01. The sequence goes on from CAYSMN010000020.1 coordinate 15,776, forward strand.
GGTTCTTTTGAGAGTA
>CAYSMN010000021.1:0-14314 GCA_964432255.1 uncultured Methanosarcinales archaeon
TGACATGCTCAAGAATTCTAGGATTCCTGACAGATATGGAGTGTTACTTCTACGTCTAGTCCTGGCCTGATTTTTTCTTGTCTGGTGCTGCCTTCGCGTTCTCCTTCGCATGGGCCTGCTTCGATTTTGATTTCTTCTACGGCTTCTGTGCCGTTCATGTAGAATCGGTAGTTTTTGCCCCATGTGCCGAGAGTTTGGTTGAGCATGGTTGATACCATGTTCTGCAGCAATTCACATGTGTTTAATCCTCCTTCGCAGAGCGTGGCGCCGACCCATTCGCTTGTGGCGAGTGCGCAGTTCTGAAGTAGTTCTCTTGCGCTTCTTTTTGCGCAGCCGACTGAAGTTGTGCCCATCATGGTGTTGAGAAAGTTGGCTGCTTGGACGCTTTCCTTGACGCGTTGTGTTTCGCGTGTTGGTGTTTTTGTGAGGATAGTGATGGCAAACAGGAGTCCGATGGCGAGGAGTATTACTATTACGACCAGTCCGAATATTTCCATTTGAGCGCGTCGGGGGTTCGAAAGGGGGCCGGGCGCTAAGGTCCCCTTGGTATTATTCGCGTAGCCTAAATTATATTCATTGTACATATACATTTACCTCTATGACGCCGAATGCGTAGGCATCTGTCCACGCATCGTACAGAAGGATGGGACTTTGCGTGCTGAGTTTTCCGGTATAAGTAGGCACGTCTTGCTCAACTCCGGCGACTTTTCTTTTTTCAGTTGGTATGTTTTCGTACATTGTCCATTTTTCGTTTCCTGGGAATGCTTCTTCGACTTTTACTGTTGCATAGCCAAAGTCATTGTAATAGTCTAGCAGTACATTTTCATCATTTTTTATTAGATTGGATAGTTTTGAGAGTTTTATCTTGTCTATGCAGTTGTCTTTTTGTGTGACGAGGAAACTGCAGTCTAGTTCTGGCATGTACAATGATTTGAGAACGATTTGAAAGGCGTATTGTTCGCTGGCTCTGACTTTTTCTTTTTGGAGTGCTGATTTTTGCACGCCGAAGTAGATGACTGAGCCTATTGCAAGTAAAAAGAAGAAAACAACAAGTACGCCGACTGTTTCAAACATTTTGATTTGGGCGCGTCGTGATTTTGCGACATTGTGAGAGTGAGAGAAGAGTAATAAACATCCTCGTCGAAGACGAGAATTTGTTAGATTGCTTCTCGAACTCGAACAAGAAGCAATTTTGATCAAACTTTTTTGAAAAGTTTGCATTAGAACAGCTCCGGACAGCTTTGTTGTACGAAGTTTCTGTTTTTGCTGTCCAGTTGTTGCATGAGGGGGCTGAGTTGGAGGATTTTTGATTGGTCGAGGTTGCCAGCCAATTCTGAGGCGAGTTTGTGCTGCTGGCAGAGCATGCCGATGACCGTGCCTGGGTCTGCGCCTTCGCAGGGGTGCGCTGGGTCAATGGCGCCATAATTGCACCAGTCTCTGCCTGCTTCGATGGATTTTTCTTGGAGTTCTGCTGCGCGTTCTGCATAGACTTGTGAAACGTAGGAAAGTTTTCTGAAGGCTGTTCGTAATCCGCAGGCGTACATGACGTGGTCGTGTGAGAAGATGGCTGCATAAAGGCTTGGGAGCCCAATGTAACTGAGGGTTCTGACGTTTCTTAATTTTGTTCCGTCTTTTTCATAGAACGAGACGCCTTTATCGTCTATTTTGATGGCGCTGAAACTTTTCTTTTTGAAGGAATCATCAAGGGTTGGCGGGTTTGCGTTAAGGAAGATGAATTTTGTGTGTTGGTAGTCTTGTGCTTCGAGCGAGGTGAGCTGTGTAGTAGTAAGGTTTTCGTAATCCATGAAAGAGACGAGTTGGTCTTCTTCGCGCAGCAAAGGTATGTGTTTGGTTAGTTGTTGTAAGAGTGTTGTATCGCCTTCGTTGTAGACAAAGTAGTATTTGATGTTGGGATTGGTTAGATAAAGTAAGTTTGTTGCGCGGTAGGGTAATTTTAGTTCTTGCGCCCAGACTTTTATTTTTCTTTCTTCTAGAATGTCTGGTGCGAAGAGTGATTTGTCTCCGAATGAGCGTTGTGCGTTTCCTATGCGGAATGCGCAGTCGCATCCTTCTGAGCATTCAAAAACAATTCCTTGTGGTGGCACGGGCAGTGATTGTGCTGTGCCTTTGCTGACAATGGCGCCGGTGAAAATGTTTTCAATATCTGTAGCGAGTGTTAATTGCAGTCTTTCCTGGCTTATTGCTTTTTGTTTGTTTGCTATCGTGAAGAAGAATGTAAGGATGAGCCCGCCGGCTATCATGATGAATATCCAGTGGAATTGCTCCATTTCAAAGCCTTTTCTCCCAAGAGAAAAAAGGCCAGCCGAGCTACGTTTGGCGCTGCTTTTTTTGTGAAAAAAAAGGGGCCTCGAGCTCCCGAGGGAGCCCGAAGGCTTGCGGTCGTTCATTGTGATGTCCATTCTGAGATTTTTGCTTTTTTGCCTGTGCCTTCCATGCGAACGGTTATTTTGCCGGTGTTTGGTATACAGACGTAACCTTCATCTACTTGAATGTCTGGGAGTGAGATGGCTTGGTCTCGGGGGATGGTGAACACGTTTGCAGATTTGATAACGCATGCGTCTTGCGCCCAGTCTACAATAATTTCTTGGGTTGGCAAAATGAGTTTTGGCGTGGTTTTGGCGCATTCGAGTGCGTCAAAAAAGCAGACGCCTAGGTATCTGCTGGGTAGTTTGAATTCCACTTTGCGAACAGTGCCGTAGTCTCGTTTGACGCCTTCAACGGCAATTTCCAAATCTGTTCTGAAATCTAGTATCATGACTTGCTCTTGGCGTTCGATGAAATATCTGACTGCTTTGTAGCCGTAGGTGATGATGAGGATGAAAATGAGTCCTGCTAGTATGAAAATGAAGACTTGCCCTATTATTTGCGCCTTCTTTGATTTACCTTTTTTTGCGTTTGCCATACTGGAGCAGTTCTTGTTCTAGTTCTGTTTTGTGCGCGTGATAGTATTCAGCGGTTATTTTGAGCCGTCTTAGGAGTTCTTGGATTTCTGCTTTGGTGAGCAGCCCTGCTTTCATCATTTTCCAGCGGGCCAGTAGTTCTGTTCTTTCTTCTTCGCTGACTTCGTCCAGCATTGCGCGCAGTCTTAAGAGTGGTTGTTCTGGTAAAACATGTTCCTTGTGAGCCATTTTTCGCAGGCGTTCGAGTGCTTCTACAAACTTTTTGTGGGGAAGTGGTTTTTTCTTGATTTCTTTTTCGAGTGATATCCAGTCTTTTTCTGGGAGTTCTTCTTCTTTGGCGAATGTTCTTAGTTTTGCTATTTCATCCGCTGTAATAGCTTTGACTGCGGGCTTGTATTCTGCCGGCTTTTCCGCGACTGCGGGTTTTTCTTTTTCTTTTCTGGTTTGTAGGAAAATGTAAACGCCATAGCCCGCTCCTGCAATGATTAAAAGTATAAACAGTGTCCAGAGGAATCCGAGGAATATTGATGGCGGGTGGCTTGCGGGGTCTGTCGGGCTGGTGCCTTTTTCTAATTCTGCGCCGTCTTTCCAGCCGTCGCCGTCGGTGTCTTTTTTTGTCGGGTTTGTGCCCTGCTGGAATTCCTGCAAATTAGTCAGCCCGTCTTTGTCCGGATCTGCGTCTGCTGCTGCTTCTGGGCATTCAATGCAGCCGAAGTGGTCCATTCTCCATCTGTCGTTGATGTCGTCACCTAGGCTGAATTTTTGTGATGGCCCGCAGCCGTTTTCGTCAATAGTTTCGTCTGCTGGTGTGCCTAGGCATTTATCGAGGTCGTCTAAAATGCTGTCGTGGTCTTCATCTCCTGATAATTCTGATGAGCATGTCTTGGTGTCTGGCTTGCAGTGGAGTCCTTCTGCGCAGTCAAGATTTTCCGCGCAGGCTTTGCCGTCTGCGCATTTTTCGCAGTCTCCTCCGCAGTCAATGTCAGTTTCTCCTTCGGTGAGTGCTTTATCAGCGCAGGGAGGCGCGTCTATGCAGATGTTTTGCGTTATGTCGCAGTAGTCTGTTGTGCAGTCTGAGTGTTGGATGCAGCGGAGGTCTTTTTCACATTTTGCGCATGTTTGTCCTCCGCAGTCTACGTCGGATTCGAGGCCGTTCATGGCGCCGTCTTCGCATGATGCCACTTTGCAAATGTTGCCTTGGCAGTAGTTGGTCGCGCAGTCCGCATCTGTGCTACATTTCCTGTCTTCAGGGCAGCCGTCGCAGTCTCCTCCGCAGTCTATGTCTGTTTCGTTTTGGTTTTGTTCGCCGTCACCGCACGGCCCTGGCTCTTGGGAGATATCAACTCTTACTCCGTCACTTTCCATCAACTCGCTTTCAAGTCCTACTCTGTTGACTGCTTTGACTGCAAATTTGTATCGTTTGTCATTGTTTAGTCTGAAGGCCGAGCCGTTTTGTGTTGTTTTGATGTAGAGGTACTCACCATTGGTAACATTTGAAACGTAGTCTTTGAAGATAATTCTGTTGTCGGTTTGGCCTTTTAGTGTTATTAGGTAGTGCGAGATGCCGCTTTCGTCGTCTTTTGCTTTGAATGCCACTCTGATTTTGCTTTGCGACCAGGTGATGTCTGAGTCTTCTGCGATTGAGCCGTCGTCTTTGACGTATTCCATTGCCGGCGGAGTAGTGTCGACGATGACTGGTATTTCAATGACGTCTGATTGTTCGCCTGAGACGTGTGCGCATTTTACAAAGTATGTGTATGCTCCTGGTGAGCTGACGGTTATTTTTTGTGCTTGGGTGTAGCTGGACGTGCAGGCTCCCATGCATTTTGTCGTATCATCTTCTTGTTCTCCAAAGTAGCAGAAAACGCGTTTGTTTGCTACGACTCCGATGGTGAAGTCCGTTGTGCCAAAGCCTTGGGGCGTGCTGCTGGTGACGCTTAGTGGAAGTTTTAGGTCTATGGTGAATGAGACTTTCTTGGGTTGCGAGAGGAGTTGATTTTTGCCTTTGCAGACAACCCAATAGTCATAGGTTTTGCGCTCGGTGACGTTTACATCTGCGCCGAGGCTTTCTTTTGGTGCTACGTCATATCCTGGGAAGAGTCCTTCCATGCTGTCAAAGCTGCTCGTGACTGGTGAGTACTTGCAGAATCCTGCTTTGTTGATTTGTGTTTTGAGTGTGGTGACGTAGAGTTCTTGGTCTGGGAAGTATTGTTCTGCAATAACTGCGGGTTCTGCGAATGCTTTCTTGATGATTGGCGGGTCTGGGTCTAGTGTTAAGTTGAATGTGCGTTGTACGATAGCGAAGCCGTAGTCTTCGAAGTTGCAGTAGACGTGAAGTAGGTGCGCGTTGATGTCGCCATAGTTGATACTGAGCCCGCCGGATGAGTGGATTGTGCCGAGCCCTTCCATTTGTTTGAAGAATTCGAAGTCTGCACTGCTGGGCGCAGTTGGCGTGTCAAAAACGTAGGCGCATTTTCCGGAGAGTTGTGTTTCTACGGTGGTGTTAAATATTGAGTATGCAGTAACTCCAAAGGTTGGCTGGACTAATCTGATGCCGGGTTTTACAAGTGAGTTGAAGAAGCTGCTTTCTTTGTATATGTCGAGTGCGTTGTAGCCTTGGGCGTCTATGATAATGGTGTGTTTTCCGCCGACAATCTTGTCTATTTTTGCAGTGTAAGTGATGTTGTTTGTGGTTTTGAATAATGCTGTGATGTCGCGTTTTGTTTCTTTCTTTACGTATGGGTCTTCGAAGGTTTCCAGGACAAGAGTTATGTTGTCGAGTGTTGCTGGCTTGCTGAAATTGATTTCAATGTCGACTAATGTTTTGTTGATGACGCTGCCGTCTGCTGGTGAGATGCTGATGTTTGCAAGGTCTGGGTCTGCGATAAGCGTATAGGAGAGTGCTGGTTCGAAGTAGATGTTTTGGTCGTTGTGGCCGTTTATGGTGAAGTTGTACCTGCCAAGAAGGTCTGCGATTGGTATAAAGGAGTGTACTTCGCGCACGCCCGGAGTATTTTGTGTGAGTGAGATTGAGCCTTCTTCCGGCCTGGTAATGTCTGCGTACGTGACAGTTGTTAGCTCGTCGAAGGTGAAAGTGAAAGTTGGCCTTTTTGCCGAGGTGTAGATTGTTTTGCCGATGATTCTGCCTCCGGTGACGGAAAAATTGAGGAGGGTTGGCCCGTTGCATTTTTCGCAGGCGTAGATGTCCATGTCTCGGAGAACTTCGACATTATTTGCTGCGTCTCTGCTGTAAAAGGTGATTGTGTTGTTTCCTGTGTCAAGTTTGGCAAGTGTCTTGTTGCCGAGTTTGAGCGCGGTGTTTTTGAGGATGAGTTGTGTGGAGTTTGTTGCTATGTTGAATGCTTTGGCGTCTGCGCACGTGTTGGTTTCATTCTGCACGCAGAGGTAGGCTCGATAGCCTGGTTTGCCTGCATAGTTTACAGGAGCTGTGGCCCTGGTGGTTTTGTCGAATATTCTGATGTTAATTAAGTCTACTCTGCCCGCCAGGCCGGTTGGTATGAGCGTGGTGATTGGTGGGAAGTAGTCTTGTTCGCAGGTTTTGTTGCCGTACGCGCAGTCTTGGAATCCTGCGCCGATGTTGCCGTCTGCGTTTTTGACGCAGCCTGTTTCTCGGGTGTGATGGCAGACGCCTACGTTGCAGATGTCTGTGCTTTTTTTGGTGATGGTGTTGTCTGGGCCTAGTTTGATTCCGCCTTCTGGTGATCCGCATTGCAATTCCGTGTAATCAGCACAAGTCGCCTCATCGCATGTTTTGCTTCTTTTTCTGTCTTTGTCATAAAAGCATGGGTACGAAAAAGTGCTGAGTGCAGTGCTTCTTTCTTCATTGCACGTGTCCCAAATTGCGCTTGCCGCGTTGGCATTTTCCATGCCGGGTGTTCCTTTTTTGTCGCAGAGCTCGCAGTTGTTGTATCGTTTGTCGACGCAGACACCTGTGCCGAGGTCTTCAAATACCTTATTCCATTGACAGTCTCCTGCACCGCAGTTGTCTCGTTCGCATGATGCCTTGCTTTTGTAGTCATAGCAGGTCATTCTTGGATCGCAGCTATAGCACTTGTCAGGTGTTGTGATGCTTTTGTCAAAGAAACAGTAGCGTGGAATGAAGCCTAGTGCTTCGCAGGTGTCTTGTGCAGCGTAGAGGCCGAATGGGTCAAATTCGGTTCCGCAGGGTTCTCGTCTCGCACATCTGGCGCCGTTTTCATCTGAGATGCAGTATTCGTTTTCACGGATGTTGCAGGTTGTTTGTGGGCTTGGTTCAGTTAGCAAATTCAGGTCGTTGCACTGCCAGGCTTTGTTGAAGCGTGTTGCGAAAGTTAAGTCAACTGTTCTGTCGAATGCTGTTTCGAAAACCGTGGCGTTGTATTGTGCGTAGCCGAATTTTTTGAGGTAGTCTGCGTATGTTTCGTAGATGAAATCGTTTAAACAGAAGACTTCTTTTTTTTGCTGCCAGCATTCAATGTCGCCTGCGTTTCCTATGGCGGTCGCTGGATCGCCGTCGCCGGCTATCGTGTAGTGTGCTTTGACTTGGTAGGTGTAGTCTTTGTTGAATTCGAGTTGGCTATCTTCGTCCATGAATACGGTCGTTGGCGGAACTTCTGCTATAATGGCAAAGTTGGTGCAGTCTGTTCCAGGACATCGTGCGATGGTGATGTAGTCTGTTGCGCAGGGGAGTGTGAAGCTGAGCGTGAGTGCTTTGTTGTTTTTGACTGGTGTTACAGCAACGTTTTCTGGCGCCGGTTTGTAAGCCGGGCTTCCGCAGCCGGATACAATTGGCGCGCAGTCGCCGGGACAGCTTGCTGCTGTTTCTGCTGCTTGGCAGACGCCGTCACCGCATAGGCCGGCTGTTGGTGGTGCAAGTGTGGCATTACAGGTTGTGCTGCATGTGACGCTGAGGCTCAGTGGTACAACAAAAATATAGCCGAGTGCTGCGCATTCTGCTGCTGTTGTGAAACTGCCATTTTTCAGGACGGGGTCGCAGCAGCAGCCGACTGCTGGCTGTGCGTGTGTGAAGAGGGGGATGAGTAGCAAAAATGCCGCAATCACCATAAGTGCAATTATGTTGGCACGCATTGTCCTACCTGCATTGGTACGTCTTGGAATACTATTTCTTCTGAGTCAAACCAGTCGTTGTCGTGCTGGCTTCTGTCTTTCGCAAAAATTGTGATGCTGAATTTTTCAAAACCGATTGCGTCTTGTGGTATTCTGTCGTCAGAACTTCCAGGGATGTAAACCGCAAAGCTTACTGCGTCTTCATCTGGATCTGATGCATGCAGTTTTATGATTGGTAGTGTTTCTGTTGGACATGGGTCTTCGAATTCTATTTGTGATTCTGCTTCACCGATTTTTACTATTTTGATGCGTGTCCCGGTTCCGTCTGGCATAATGTGCAGTGTGACGCCTTCCAATGGAGACGTATCTATTTTCCATATTGCTGGCCGCCTGTTTTTTCTTGGAATCCAGAATTCGAATGGCTTGTTGCCGACTACGCTTTGGGCGTCTTTGACTATGATGAAGCTGTTGTAGCCGTAGGGGAGTATTGTTGTGGTGAATTCTCCTTTGCTTTCAGGCGTGTATGAGGCGTCTGTCACATCGCCGTCTATCATCGCCTTGACGGTGTAGTAGATTGTGACGAGTCTTACTTGTGTTTTGATTGCGAAGTCTTTGAGGATTGTTTTGTCGCCGCCGGGTGTTGCTACTTCTATCGGCCAGAGTAGTTCTACGCTTATGTGTTGTTCTCCAAACGCGCCGCTCGCAACGAACTTTTCGACTTGTTCTTTTTCTGCAAAGAGCAACGAGGCTTCTGCAGTTCCTGCTGTTATGGCGTATCCTTTGTCTTCGAATGTTTTCCAGTTGGCGCAGTCTGTTGTTCGCGTTGCTATGAATGTTTCAAGGTTTTCTTGTATGCTTCCATCAATTTTTCTTCTTTCTGCGTCCTGGCTGATTTTGTATAGTGGCGGTAATTTGCTTATGCCGTAGTAGCCGGTGAAAAGTGTTTTGCCGTCAGGAAGGTAGGGAAATCCTTCGAAGGGATAGAGTGGTGGCTCTGAATAGAACAGGCATGTTTTGCTTTGCTGGCAGCCTAGTTGTCCTACATTTTCAAGTGGCGGGTGGATGAGGAATGAAACGTCAAGAACGCCTAAGTCCGGGTCTGTGTACTTGACGTACTTTTCTCCTTCTCCTTCAATGTGGTTTGGTGTTAGTCCTCCCTGTTTTTCGTAGATTGCTCCTCCTTGTCTGCCAATAAGAGAAAGGCCTTCAGATGTAGCTAGCGAAAGGCATGTTGTGACATAATCTTGTATTGGCTGGATGCCGAGTTGTTCGATGCGTTGGGTTGTTTCTTTTGTTTCAATGCGCTGGCCCATTTTGCCTCCTACATAGAACGTGATGCCGAATGCGATTAAAACTAGTGCGCCGATGATAATGAAGATGGTGATTTGTGCGCGCTTCATGGGCTCACCCTGATTTTTTCCATTTCTTCCCATCCGTCAACGAGGCTTGCGCGTTTTTCCGCCCCTTTCCGATGCGCTGCTATGTAGAATTCTGATGGGCTTGGTTGTTCTTCGCAGTTTGCCCAGCTGTCGTTTCTTTTGATTATTCTGCTGCACGTGTCTGCGGGAAGGTTGATGTTTGAATAATACCATCCGGCGTATGTGATTTGTGTCACCGTAACGTTTTTTTGTTTGAATGAGTAGGCGAAGTCAAAATCGTCTTTTGCCATGTAGACTTGCTGGAATTGCGGCGGCAGGTTGAAGAAGGTATAGTTGTATCTATTTGCCTCAATGTCCGGTTTGTGTACGACTGTGAAGACGTAGTCTTTGAGTTTGTTGTACGGCAGAAGGAAGAAGTCGTTGGTGATGCTGGTTGGTGTTGGAAGAGAGCTGATGCCGGGTGCGTAGATGAGGCTTTTGGTGTCGTGGTTGTACCAGAGTTCGCTTCTGCAGGTGTCGTAATCGCCGTCGGGGTTTTTTGCACTGTCACATTCGTCTGGGCTCATGTTGAGTGCTTGCAGGGGGCTTTTTACGCCGCTGATGTCTGTGTTGATTGCCATGCCGAAGGCCGCGTTGTTTCCGTATCGCATTACGCATATGTTGTTGACGCAGACGTCTGAGCGTTTGCTGCCGGGCTGGAGGCATAGGACGCTGAGGAAACTTGTGACCGTGCCGTAGTCTGTGCTGTATGCGTATCTGTTGAGAACGGAGTTATACGAATCGCAATATAGTGAGAAGTTGGTTGGCGTGGTGTTGAGAGCGATTGACAGGAGTTGTGTGGCGACGAGTTTTGTGCGCGAGCTCCAGATGCCCATGTCGCAGTAGTTGTCCGATATGTATTGGGTGTTGTTGATGCACTTTGGTTTTTGTTGGCTGAGGTTTTCTGTCCAGTACCGGTCTGGGAAGTTGTCCCATGCTTCGTTAAACCCATTGCTGACAAGGCATTGGCTTGCTTCTTTGCAGAATCCTGGCTTTGATATTCTGTCCCAGGTGTACTTTACCGTTACTTCCTTCCAGTCTGCTGCAGCTGCGACTGTTGTAAGAAGCAGTGTGATGAATACCAATGTGATTATTCGCATCTGTATCCCTTTCCTGCGATTTTGTCGTAATAGTAGCCGGCGTCTCGGCATTGTGCGCCGTCCCAGCATTGGTTTTCTGTGCAGCAGCCTTGTTTTTTCTCTATTTCTGATGGCTGCCAGAGGGTTTGTTTGATTATGTGTGCTTCTGTTTTGCTGGTAAACTGCCAGTCTCCTGATGGAGTGCAGATTATGTGTTGCAGTGTGCCGATGAGAATTGCTTGCTGTAATGGTGTTCCGCAGGGTCCGTATGCTGTTGGTGTGATACCTGTGAGCAGTGGTGTGGTTGTTGGTGCGCTTGTGCCTGGCTGTTTTGTTGGGTCGCAGATTACGAACTTTCCTCTGAAATTGATGAGGCTTTTGTCGCCGGAGAAGAAGCTTCCTGATGCGATGAAGTTATTATTGTAGCAGGCGCCAGCTGTTCCTTGTCCTGTGTATGTGTCTTCGTATGTATTTAGAGGATCGTCTGTTTCTCCACAACACTTTGTGCCGGTCCATTTTAGTTCTGCTGCCACACACGAGTCTCTGCCTGCTGCGTCAAGGCTTGTGACCCATTTTCCTTCTGTTGTGCAGTAGTGTTTTTGGTTGTTGTATGTAATCGATGTTCCTGATGTTTTTGCAGTCAATGAGTAGGGTGCGTCGCCTCCACATTCAATGATGGTTTCTCCTTGGCAGAAGTATTCGTGCCCTTCAATGTCTATCTTGCCAGTGAGCTGCTGAATCTTGTCTGTTGGAATGAGTGATTGTGTACCTGTTGTGCACGTGTAGAATTTTGTGCCGTCTGATACTAACTCCATTGCCGGGCAACCTCCGCTCAAAGCAACAATTAGACCAATATCCTCAAGTGCTGCCCATTTCCATTCTGCTTCGGAATTTTTCCCGCATACCGCGTCTTTTACTTTGGCATCTGTTGTTGCGTACCATTTGCATTCGCTGCTTGGTGTTTCTGTTATTGGGTTGAATGGCGCGTCTCCGCAGCAGTCTCCTTTGTACCAGTCTTGTGATGGTGTTCGGAATAAGCAGTCTGCTTCGTCTTTGTAATCGCATATTTGGTTTTGGTCTGAGTCTAGGCAGGCAAAGATGTTGTCTTCTGCGATTGTTGTTTCTTTTCTGTCTATTGCGCTTGTTTTGCCGCCGTCGTCAAACCATGCTGGTGCTTTTGGGCTTGACGAAGAAATCAAGTACTTGCCTGTATAGCCTTCTGGGTTGATTCTTGTTCTTATCGCTCCAAAGTCTATTGGTCCGTCTGAGCGTAGTCCGAGAATGCTTGTTTTGATTGTTGCCGTGTCGCTTCCTGCGTCTAGTGCGAAGCTGTTTAGATAATATGCGGTATATTGTGGATATTGCCCGCCGATTGTTACGCTTATCGAGTTGATGTTGCGCGGTGGGCTGAACGTGTAGACAAGGTCCTTGTTTTCATAATAGTGTGGTGGTTCTTTGCATTGTCTTGTTGCGTAATCGTTGTCTGCTAGAAGGCAGATTGATGTGTACTGCCAGCAGTATTGATAGCAACGGAAACCTCTTGTGTTCAGTACGATTTTGGCAACGTATTTTGGGCTTGAAAATGAGTATGAAAAGGGCTGTGGCGGTATTGGTTGAGATGTGGTTCCGGTTTGTTTGAACAAGTGGTCTGGATTGACATCAACTGTGCTGACTGTTGTTTTTGATACGGTTATTGTTACTTCTTGTGCGAGAACTAAACTGCTGAGCAGTAATATTATGGCAATGACACTGTACGACCGCATTTATCCCCCTCTTTTTAAATAGGTGAAAACCAAAAAGCCTTTAAATACCTTTTCTTCTTTGTGAGTAAAATGAGGTGGACTTGGGTTCTTGTCGTTATATTGGTGCTTGGCTTTGGTGCAGCATGGTATGTTGACTTTCAGCGCAAAGAAGCCGCTATAGCTGAGGATTCTGTTAAGTGCGAGGTGTATAATCGCGAGCTGGGAGTTCTTTTGTATGCTTTGAAGGGTAATGATGTGAGTTTGTGTGCTTCTTTGGGTGATTATTTCAAGGCGCGTTGCACCGCATTTATCATGTCGGATCCTGAAAAGTGTTCTGTTGGTGATAGTGATTGCCAGGTTATTGCCAGCAAGACTATTGATGCGTGTTTTGACCCTGTTTGCAGGGCGTTTATTTTGAGGAGTCCGGATGCGTGTGCTGGTCTTGATGGGCCCCCGTTGAAGACGTGCACTGATGTTGCCACGTTGAATGCCAAGGGTGTTGTAAAGACTGCGGAGCAGTGTGAAGCTGAATTGAGAAGTATTATTTGAGTGCTTTTTCTGGATTTTGCATGCCGAGTTCTTTGAAGAATGCTGCCAAATCTGCTGGCGCCCTCATTTCGTATGGGTTTGTTGCGAAGCTGGCTGTTTTCATTGGTGTTTTGTATTTTTGGCAGAAGGTGATGTTTTGCATTATTCTGCCTAGCAGTTGTGCTCTTTTTTGTCCCGTATACTGCAAAATTGTTGAGAATGAAAACGCAATTGCTACTTTTTTGTCTGCTGCAAGCTTGCAGAGTACTTGATTTAGGCCTGATCTTCGGTAGTGGGTGTGGTCTTTTTCTTCGAGAAGTTCAAATCCAAATACAATGTTCGTTCCACGCTCTATTGCTTCTCTGCTTGCCATGCAGATGCTTGGCACACCAAGCTGTTTTGCTTTGCTGATATTTCTGGGCTCAGTAAACAATGCATTAATGATTGGAATGTCTGTTTTTTTCTCGTAGAATTCGTTTTTGTTTTTGTACGCGAAGATGAGTCCTGCTATGCCTAGCTTTTTTGCCATTTCAATGAATTCTTCTTCGTTCTTGTTCGGAAAGACGATGTCAATCATAGTCAGTTGCTCTCGATAAGTATTTAAAAGGCTTTCGACGAGAAATGGGAAATGCAGGAACGTATTCAAAAAATTATTGCGCAGGCTGGCATTGCGAGCAGAAGGAAAGCCGAACAGCTTATTTCTCAAGGCCGTGTTCTTGTTAATGGGCAAGTTGCAACTCTTGGCCAGAAGGCTGATTCTGAGAAGGATAAGATTGCAGTCAATGGAAGGCTGATTGCAGTTGAAAAAAAATTGTACATTATGCTGAACAAGCCGAGGGGTTTTGTAACGACGGTTAGTGAGGAGCACGGGATGAAAACAGTTATGGACATTGTGAAGGTTCCGCAGCGTATTTTTCCAGTCGGCCGGCTGGACAAGTATACCGAGGGTTTGTTGTTGTTGACGAATGATGGTGATTTTGCGAATAAGCTGACGCATCCGAGATACGAAGTGCAAAAGGAATATTTTGTTGTTCTTGACAAGCCGTTGTCTGAACAGGCGATGGAGCGTCTGCAAAGGGGTGTTATTATTGATGAGCGAAAGGTGAAATTGTCGCGTTTGGATGTTGCTGGAAAAGAAGTTCTGCTTAGAATTCACGAAGGCAGGAAGCATATTGTGCGCCGTTTGTTTGAAGAGCTTGGTTTTTCTGTTGTAAAACTGGTTAGAACAAGGGTTAGCAGTGTCGAATTGGGTAATTTGCAGACGGGGAAGTGGCGTTCTTTGACGCCGGCTGAATTGAGAAGACTTCAGCAGTAAGCTTTATAAACCCCCCTCTTGTCCGTCGTGGTATGCCAACAGTAAGGTATCGTTCACGAACGTTCAGGCGTGTTTTTGTTAAAGTGCCTGGCGGTAGTACAGTAATGCACTATCGTAGGCGTAAGAATGCGATTGCTCAGTGTGCTACATGCGGCGCTGGCTTGCCCGGTGTTGCTCGCGGCACGAAGACACAAGTGCGTGCTTTGCCGAAAAGTGCTAGAAGGCCCAGTCGTCCGTTTGGCGG
>CAYSMN010000022.1:0-14256 GCA_964432255.1 uncultured Methanosarcinales archaeon
AAAATAAAAAAATAAGAGCTTATTTCAGCTCTTCAAGCTGGCCGCTCTTGACCTGCTTGATGGAGTACTCCAAGACCGGCTCGCCATTTTCGTCCAAGGAAAGCTTTCCAATAGCTCCATCCCAGTCCTTCGTAGCGTACAAAGCAGTTTTAATCTTATCTGAATCAAGACCGTTGGCCTTAATTGCGTCCACTACAAGATAAACTGCATCACGCATTGCTGCCTGATAGAAACCAAATGCAGGGTCTCCATATTTGGCACGGTAAGCGTCAAGCGCTTGCTTAGCAAGTGCGCCGTTCTCATCAAACTTTGCCTCAACGCCAATAAGACCTTCCATTTCAGCGCCGTGCTCCTTGACAACAACTTCCCCGATAAGCACTTCAGCAGTCATAAGTTGTGCATCAACCTTCAACTCCTTCAACTGCTTGATCAAGATTATGCCCTTAGGCGGAGCCTGAGGCACGATATACACTACATCAGGCTTCTCACGCGCAACCTTCAAAATCTGGGTCTTGAAATCAGAGTCATCAGGATTATAGCTCTCTGAAGCCACAATTTGTCCGCCCTGCTCTGCAAAAACGGTAGCAAACGTGTCCCTCAAGCCCTGCGCGTAATCACTGTTCTCATTGATGATTGCGGCCTTCTTGAAGCCCATTGCGAGAGCCTTTTCAGCAGCAACCTTACCAGCATACGCGTCGCTCGGAGCAGTTCTAAAGATGTAATCACCTGCCTCAGTAATCTTCGGACTTGTAGCAGACGGAGAAATCAATACGACCTTGTTCTCTTCCGCAATCGGAGCAGCGCCCAAGGTTTCACCCGAGCACGCGCCACCAAAAATAACCTTGACCTTGTCAACTTCAATCAGCTTTTGAGCAGCAGTCGCTCCATCCTTAGGATTGCACTTGCTGTCTTCAAGCTTAATTTCAATCATCTTGCCATCAATACCGCCAGCAGCATTAATCTCGTCAACAGCCAACTGCATCTGACGAGAAAACGGCTCTCCATACGCAGCGCCATCGCCAGTCAACGGAAACATCGCGCCCAGCGTAATCTTTTCCACCGGCGCCTCAGTCGGCTCAGGCGCTTCCTCTGCTTTTTGAGCCGGCGCGCACGCGACCAAAAACACAAGCAATAATCCTAGAATCCCCAAAATCGCTTTGTTCATGTTATCCACCCTCCAAAATATATATCGAATATAACGTTTCCAGTCGACGTAATATATAAAAGTTGCCGTCGGAAAGTTTCCGAGAACTTAAATATTTACCACTTTTAAGTGGTTAAACTTGGAAAGATTTAAATAGTTGTTTTTCATATACTCTGGTATGCCGGAAAATAAGGATGATCTGGAGCGCAGAATTCAGGGAGATATACAACGTGAAATTCTCTTAACAACAACCGATGGCACAGCGAGGCCTTATTCGCTTATATTTTTTGACGTTGATCATTTCAAAGCGTTCAATGATTTGTATTCTTACAAACAAGGAGACGAAGTGCTTAACGGTATTCGCTATTTGCTTAAACGAATGCATGAT
The DNA here is from genome assembly GCA_964432255.1 of uncultured Methanosarcinales archaeon. Taxonomy (GTDB): domain Archaea; phylum Nanobdellota; class Nanobdellia; order Woesearchaeales; family ARS49; genus CABMGU01. The sequence goes on from CAYSMN010000022.1 coordinate 1,533, forward strand.
CAGCAACATTTCGTTGGGATATATGGAAATTACGGCGGAGATGAATTTTTAATTGCTCTTCCAGCTACATCAATTGATGATGCTGCGATTGTAGCAGAGAAATTGCAGAATGCCGCGAAATCGCATCAATTCGAAGATGTTGATACCCACGAGATCTTCAAAAAAGTTGTTTCTCTATCGTTGGGCCTCAGCGTCGTTGATTTGCAGAAGTATTTTGGCACACAAGCGCTTAATGAAGCATCACAGAAAGCATTTGATACTTTGTTAAAACAAAGCAATGTAGCACTGGATTACGGAAAAGTTCTTGGCGGTGGAATGGTCCAAAAGTTCCACGCATTTTTAGATGAAGAATGGAAACGAGTAAAGCAATTCCGCCAGATTTACTTTATCGCACCATTTAAAGACGATGTTCAACAGCGACTTTCAACCACAAATCTTTCAGCAGATTTTAGCAATCATTTGATTCAAGACTTTATTTATTTAGGGAGGCGGCTTGCTCCTCATGATACACGAATTTTAGCGAGCTTTGCAGATAAAGCTTATCACAAGCATATTCTTTCTTTTGAGGGCGATAAAGACACTCTTATTTTGAATCTGCACCGACTTGTGTGTCTATAAGATTCCAGAAATGATATCGAGATAAAAATTCAAAATAATCGCCTTTATGAATTTGATATCTGTCTGCTGGCATGTATTTTTGGAAAGTTTGTTGAATTAAATCCATAGTTTCGGAATCGTAATCTCCACGAATAAAGATTGCTCCCTTGTACTCTTCTACCGGACCATGCTTTCTTACCTTCAATAATTTGCTCAGGTCTCTTTTCAAAGAATCTGTATCAGCACATAAGTCAGATATGTCTGTAACTACAAACGCATGCCACGGTTTACCTTTCTGAGTCGCATGATATACTTTCACATCCCTATCAACTTCACTTGTCATATTGTTATTATAGTCTTCAGTATATAAATACCTTTCGACCCAAACTACACAATCTTTTTAAATCGTTTCCTATAGACTTGAGATATGGCCACTTATGAAGATGTCGTCAATCTGGCAGTCAGGAGAAGCCTCTTCTTCCCGGCAAACGAGATTTATGCAAATGCACCCGCAGGCTTCTACGACTACGGACCATACGGCGCAACTATCAGAAGAAAAATCGTAGAACTCTGGAGAAAACACCTAGTACAAAACGAAGAATTTCTAGAACTAGACGGCGCCATCACAATGCCAGAAGACGTATTCAAAGCATCCGGACACTTAACAAACTTCAACGACCCAATCACGCAATGCAAAAAGTGCAACACCATACACCGCGCTGACAAACTTCTTGAAGAAGCAACCAAAAAGCCATACAAAGAGTCAGCGCCCTTAGAAGAACTAACTGCAGCAATACGAGAACACAAACTCAAATGCCCCAAATGCAAAAGCGAACTCGCAGACGTCAAACGCTTCAACATGATGGTAAAAGCAGACGTTGGAGTAAGCACCAAAGCAGCATGCTATTTACGACCAGAAACATGCCAAACAATTTTCGTTGACTGGAGCAGAATGGTAAGAACAATGAGAGTCAAGCTGCCAAAAGGCGTAGCACAAGTAGGAAAATCATTCAGAAACGAAATCTCGCCCAGACAAACACTCCTAAGACAAGTAGAATTCTCCCAGATGGAAGCAGAAGTCTTCTTCGACCCAACACAAATAAACGAAATAGAAAGATGGGATGAAGTAAAAAGCTACGCCCTCCGCATAATGAAAGCAGGCAGCGACAAAACAGAATACATCCCAGCAGAAAAACTCGTCAAAGACAAAACAGTCTCAGGCAAAATAATCGCATATTACCTTGCACGAACACAACAGCTCTTTGAAAAATACGGAATACCAGTAGAAAAAATGCGTTTCAGGCAACTTGACGACAAAGAACGCGCATTCTACGCCAAAGAAGGCTGGGACTTTGAAGTCGAAACATCACTCGGTTGGGTAGAACTAGTCGCGAACAACTACAGAACAGACTACGACCTGAAAGGACACATGGAAGGCAGCAAAACAGACCTGAACTTTGTAACTCCAGACGGAAGAAAATTCATTCCACACATCTGGGAAATCTCAATCGGACTAGACAGAACATTCTATGTTGCTTTAGAACTAGCCTACAGACAACAAGGAGAACGCGTCTGGCTCTCATTGCCACCATCACTCGCACCATTACATGTTGGCATCTTCCCACTCATGGCAAACGAAAAAGCAAAAGACTTAGTCAAAAAAGCCTGTGAGGTAAACGACGAACTGCGCGACTGCTACGAAGTCCAATACGACGACACAGGAAGCATCGGCAAACGCTACGCACGCATGGATGAAATAGGAGTTCCATGGTGCATCACCATAGATTTTGATTCTGTTACCAATAATGATGTCACCATCCGTGCAAGAGATACTGCAGCACAGAAAAGAGTAAAAATAAGTGATTTAAGAGATACATTATTCCAATTAATGACAGGAAAAATGCACATTTAGGAGGTAGTTATGGAAGTAAAAGACTTACAAGCAGGACAAGGAAAAATCGACATTATTGTAGAAGTAGCCAGCGTTGACGAGCCACGCACATTCGACAAATTCGGCAAATCAGGAAAAGTCGCAAACGCCAAAGCAAAAGACGCCTCAGGAGAAATCACCCTGACCTTGTGGAACGAACAGTGCGACATGGTAAAAGCAGGAATGAAAGTGCACATCATAAATGGATACGTCTCCGAGTTTAAAGGCGAAAAACAGCTCGGCACAGGAAAGTTTGGCAAACTGGAAGTTGTTCAGTAAGGTTTTTAAAGCGTCACATTTCTTTTTAAAAGATATGGGAGTGTAGCTCAGCCCGGGAGAGCACGTCGCTGAAGCGAGCATTCGGTTCTCTGTTACGACGGTGTCGCTGGTTCAAATCCGGCCACTCCCATTTTTTCTTTTTTTGTAGGATTTGAGGTTCCTATAAGTTCAATCCATTTTCCTGCATTTTTATATCCACTTATTTGCAATTTAAACTTTCTATATGTTTTTTTCGTTCGCTTGTCGGTATAAGTGTCGTTCAACAGACAATACGGTATTTCGCTTTTACCTGCCCAGTCTGCTACTTTTCTAAGCAGCATTTCATCTTTTAGCGTTATATCGATTACTGGATAAAATTCGTATTTTCCGTGATTTCTCTTTAAACACAATGCACCATCTGTGTCGAATAATCCTCTTATGAACCGCTTTGTTAAATCCTCATTCAACCAAATCCAATCAGGAATTTTTGTTATGCAATGTATTTTTTGATATCCGATCGCTTTTAAGAATTGACTAATTCCCTGTGATCTCCGATAAAGAGCTATTGTTGTTATTTTTTCCTGGACACGAAGCCCAAATTTAATTCCAAAAAGTAGCTCAATAAGATTATTTACATAACTCAGGTACATTCTATCATCTTGCATGTGCCCCACAATTGAAATATAATTATTATTGCCCTTGCCGTATTGTGCCACGTGTCCATCCCCGGCAAGAATCCCAATAAATTCGGCCAATTCTTGAGAGGTTTCTGTTGGCAATCTAACGCCGGCAGGTCTATCCCTATAGCTCAATTTTACTTTTTTTAAATCAAATTTTATAGAATTCATTATCGGTTTTTGGATCTTTCTTCAGCAGTTCTTCCTGTGCTTCTTTTGCGTTTTAGTTTCTTGGTCTCCAATTCTTGTAATTTATCCTTGACGCCAGCTATCATTACCTTATTGTAATCTATTTCTGGATATTTTTTCATTAGTTTCCATAACTTATCGTCGATTCTAATTTTCATTTTGTGTGCCATAAAATCACCTCTTTTTGTTAGAAGCTTGCGCAATTAAGATTTAAATACGTTATGCGCACTTGTCCAGTGAGAAATTTCTTGAATTTATCGACGGAGAATTTCCGTAAACTTTCCGGAATGTCCAGTGAGAACCCGTAAAATTAACTAATCGCCATCGTAGCGCCACCTACAATTCTCGAAGCAATAATGTTGAACAACAGCATAACAACACCAGCAATAAAACAATACAACAAAGTAGCTCTAATCAAATTATTTCCCAACAAATATCTTTCCTGCAGACTGTCAGCGCCATTCTCAATGCCATTTGACAAAATCGTCAAAACATACACGATCTGGAACACATAAATACCAACAACTGCCTGGAAATAATATGTAGGAACTCCATCACCGAAAAAGTTCGCCAGCGCTCCAATCTGCGAGCCGGCCTCTTCTGTGCCAAGATTCGTGATATTCTTCGACAAATTACCCAAAATATAAGTAATCATAGAAGTGATGCCGATCACAATACCAGAAATAGCTGGTGTCAAAAACGCAATCTGAGACTTCATATCGGAAATAATATCCGCCATCAAGTCCTTTAACCGCTCATTCACCTTGTGAATCTCCTTAATGTAACGCGCAATATTCAACAACGCCTGCGCAGCAATCAACGGACCCTTCTTAATGCTCTCAATCAGCACTTTCATGGAAGACTGAATAATCGCGCTCGGGAAGGCAGCTAAAGCTCCCTGCTGCGGGTTAAAAAGAGCGTCGCGCACACTCATGCCGAGCCTGCTAATATTCGTAGCAACCAACTTGAAGAAACGGCCAGACGTTGATTCTTCCATCACCTCAGCCACTTTCTGAAACGCAATCTCAGCAGGCAAACCATCACCCAAACGGTTGCCAAGTTGAAACAAAGCAGAAGAAAACTCATCCTCAAGCTTTTTAGCCTCTTCACGAATCTTAATAACGTTCTGACTTTTCAGCCTAAAGTACAAGCCAAAGCTTAAAGCCAAACTAATCGGGAAAAACAACGACAACAAACTCGCACCAAGCCCGAACGGGCCAATAACAAGGTCTTCCACCTTCATGCTTTCTTTGTATCCGAGCAAGTCAAAGCCAGCAAACGATAAATCATAATCGGGATTCACAAAATGAATAATCAACGGAGATAATGCAATTACGAGCATAGCAAATCCGACAACACACGCAATAAGCATCGGAGGAATAGTCAATTCAGCACCACCAATTTTCATTATAACGTTACGATATTTCTTCAACGCAGGATTAATCTCAGAAATATCCGTATCACCATAACCTGTCGGCCTCTTTGACAACACGTTTCTTCCCAAAAAGTAAACTGTCAAGGGCAACACGACATTATACAAAGCCGCGATGTGGTACCACGACACACCCTCCATGAAGCTGATCATCAAAGGCAAAATGACCAGACCCAAAATCGGCAGGATGACTCCCAGCATGTGCAGCATAGTAATCGGGCCCTTCAAATTCTGAGCATAATGCAACATTTTCTCATAAGTTTCATCCAGAATGACATCAAGCGCCTTATCCAGCAAGCCCAAACGCCTTTCATTGGACGTTTCATACAATGAGCTCTGAACCAAATGGAACGATTCAACAAACTCGGAATTGGTAGCGCGCCAACTCTCCAAATACTCTGCCAGAGAATCCTTCACATTCTCAAACCTGCTATTCTCAACATCCCAAATCACCTTGCGCAAGTCCAGACTCAACGGCGGCGTCAAATGCTCTGACGCAAATTCTATGGCAAGTTCCAAGTTCGACGTGTGCCGCATGTACGTCACCACATAAAAAATACACAATACCATCTGGTTGCTAGACTTCATGCGCCACACGTTTGCCATAAACTCAGGCGTCTTCTGCAGCAAGAAAATGCCAGAAATGCCGATGGTCAGCGCGAATAACGTGAAAAAGACACTATTCAGCACTAACAATGAAAATAATATGCCCAGAAACATAAATGTAACCGGAACGATGATGCTCGCAGCCATAACGCCAGCCGGCGTCGTCTGCAAGTGGGCGGTGTTAAGCAACTCCTGGACATGTGCTGCCTTGTCCGGCTTCACCTTCATCTTCAACAATTTCTCACAGAAATTACACAGCGTCTCATACCTGGTCATGTGCGGCGGCAAAATCTCTTTTCTGAAAATCTGATATTCGCGGCTGTACAACTGCGAGCTCCCTGCAGATGCCTGCAATTCCAACTGCTCAGACAATTTGTGCTTGTACTTCGCAATCAACTCCTGCTCGGGATTCATCTCTTCACCGCAGTTTTCAACCACTCATTCCACTGGAAAAAGATACGCTGGCTGTCCAATGTGCCAACTTCCTCGCGCACCTGCTCTGAAATCCTGTGGAACTCATCATTTGCGCGAATGTAAAACGTGGCCTCCAACAAATCAAAATTCTTAAGCTTGTTAGCAGTCGCAACCAATGTTTCCTTAATCTTCGCCCTGAGCTGAATGTTATCCCACACTGCATCCCAGTTGCCAGCCCACTCCTTCACACTGCCAGCAACACCCTTAATCACATCACTGTCACCCCTCAACAAATCGTTTGTAGGCACTAATGCGTCAGTCTGCGGGTCGTACTTGAACAAGTCAACAAAACCATTCTCAGTCAACGGGTCATCTTCCCACAACTTGCGCACTTCAGTAATCTGAGTAACTCTTCTGTAACGATGAATGCCATCAGGGCTTCTAACAGGATTAGCAACAACAATCAAGTCAGTTGCCTTGAAGCTAGTTCTCGGAACGCCCAAGTCGTTCACGACACGGTCAAACACGCCATAAGGTGAATCACCGTGAATGGTGCCAGCAACAACATTTGCAAGCGCACCAACGCGCATAGCCTCGTACAATGCACGCGCTTCAACGCTTCTAACTTCACCAACAATCAAGCTGGAGTCGCCAAGACGAAGCGTACTGCGAATGCCCTCATCAGCACTCACTTCAGTCGTTCCCCTAGTCAACGCAGAAGCCACCTTCATACTCTGAACGTTATAGCCAAGCTTGCGCAACGCGTCAACCGGCAGTTCAAGCGTGTCCTCAATCGTGATAATTCTCGAACGGCGCATGATCTCAACCATAACTGCTCCCAACAAAGAAGTCTTACCGCTGCTTCTCGTTCCCGCAACCAGAATTGTTCTGCTGCCGTCAATCAAAAAGCTCAACGCGCCAGCAGCCAACGGCGTCAGCATTCTTGTATTCAAAAACAACGGCAGAGTCCACGGCTTATCACGATGTCTTCTGATTGAATATGCCAAACCAGTCGGGTTAAGCGGCGCAGCAATTGCGGCAACTCTTGCCCGCGCTGAAGGCAATACCAGTTCGGTGTCAAGAATAGGGTTAGCTTCGTCCAAAGGACGGCCAGAAATCATTCTCAGCTTGGAAGCCCATGATTCACCCTCAGGCGAAGTCGGAATAATGTTAGTCGTACAATCACCAAAATCATTATGCACGATGAAAATCGGAATCCTGCCCATCGGAGAATTAATCGTAATATCCTGAATTTTATCATCAGCAAGCAAAACCTCAATCAAGCCAAACCCAACAGTGTACCGCACCAAAATCTCTGCCAAATCATCGCGGTCTTTGTTGCGCAAGTGGATGTTCCGATGACTCGCAAGCTCTTCCAACAAATCAGTGCCAACACTAGTAAACACCTGCCGCATCCTTTCAGGGTCAACAAACTCAGAACGCTTAGGCTGGTGCTCAGACATAATCTTCCTTGCAGCATCCAACAACTCATACTTTTCCTCAGTCAGCTTAAACTCAGGCGGCACCATGTGATAGAGATACTGAACAGTCTCCGGCAATTGGAAAATCGTAATCTCGGTCTCGCCAACCTGATAACTTGCTAATTCCTCGCCCTCAGGCGGGAACGTTGCCATCAACTTCGTAAACATGAAATCAGGCTTAATCGTCGGCGTGAACAACCTCCTATAAATCGTTCTATCACCCGGCTGGAAGCCAGGCAAAAACGGTTGGGCAAGCTGAATCATCTTAGTCTGCTCAAGCATACCAATCGTTTCCTGCAACAATTTGAAATAATTCTGCAAGCACTGCACGCCCTCAGGCGTAGTAATGTTTGCTTCAACCTGCCGCTTCTCCTCTCTAATTAAACGCTTAAGTTCGACATACGCAGCAACAGGGTCCGTTTTAAACGTCCGGTACAGAATATTCTGAATCTGCGTGTATCTTGGATTCACCCACCGCGCGCACTCAGGCTTAGCCAGCAAACCATATACAAACTTCTGCTTCACCAAATTCTTATACACGACAGCAAGCTCGGACAACAAAACAACCTGGCCCTCGTCATACTCAAAATCGCGCTTCTGCACAAAAACAAGCCGGGTGACCAAGCCAACCTCTGACAGCATGTCAATCACCATGCCCATCAAACGCGGCTCGTCCTCCAAACTAGGAAAAAAAGGGCAGCCTTCACAGTCTACCCTCAGAATTATATCTTCCCCTTCACGAATAATATCGTATTTCCCGCACTCCATTACTCCCCTCTTTTACTACTAAACTAAAGTCACACAAGTTTATGATGTTCCCCTACAAATTTAAGACTATAGGTATTTAAACATTTACAATGGCAGACGAAGCAATATCATACGGTTCAGAAGCGCCAACACCGGCAGCGCCAGCCAAAAAAGGATTCTTTGCAGGCAAAACACCGCCGCCAATGCCGGACATCAGCGGCATGACAGAACAAATCAATTCTATGGCTGCCAGAGTACGCATAGGCGAAGAACGCTACGGCGAACTCCGCAAAAAACTCCTCCTAATAGAACAAAACATGCTTTCCAACAACAAAAAAGCAATGATGGAGATAAAATCATTACAAACAGACCTTCTCGAGATGAAAAGAACAACTCAAGCAGTTGAGGACAAAATAATAATGGTAATCAAAGAACTCAGACTAACAGCCAGAAAAGAAGACATAGACATCATGAAACGCTACCTAGAACTATGGAACCCTGTCAAATTTATTACACACGACCAAGTCGACAAAATCATTGACGAAAAACTCGGCAAACCAGAAGAGCAACGCATACCGCCGAATTATGACAGCCCGTCATAAGCAAACCTTTAAAAATTACCAAGTTCACAACTGCATAAAAAGAGCTGAACACGATGCCAATAATGGACATATTCAAAAAGAAAAAACCAGAAGAGATGGCACCATACCCGATGCCGGGAGCACCACCCATGCCAGGATCGATGCCACCACCACTCCCCTCTGAAATTCCAATTTCTCAAGTAGCAAGCATGCAAACACAAGGATTGACAAACAACCAGATAATCCAATCATTACAACGACAAGGCTACCAGCCTACACAAATTTACGATGCCCTGGCGCAAGCAGAGGCCAAAAGAAGCATCGAGCCAATGGAAGTGCCAGGAGAAATGGCTCCACAAAGAACAGAAGCCAGAGGGCCGCCAGCACACCCGGAATCAGAAGCGATCGTTGAACAAATAATTGAGGAAAAATGGCAGGAACTCCAAAAAGACCTTGCCAAGATAAACGAGTGGAAGGATTTGGTAAGCTCGCGCATGGACAAACTAGAACAAAGCACGACAGACATGAAGATGGACTTAGACGGACTCCACAAAGCAATAGTCTCGCGCATCGGCGAATACGACAAGACATTAATGGATGTAGGAACAGAAATCAAAGCCATGGAAAAAGTCTTCCAAAAAGTACTCCCCGAACTTACTGGTAACATTCAAGAACTTTCTAGAATAACAAAAAACGTTAAAGGGCCAGTAAAGAAATAAAGCTAACGCTATTGCGTGCTAGTCATCTTAGATATAGTGAAATAAGCAACCAGTAAGACTAACACCATTCCCAACACTTTCGGATGGAACAACGTCTGCCAGAAGCCAAATTCCGCTTCAGGAGTTTTCTCTGTCACTGAAACATTCCCCTCAGTCAATGCCCTAAACCCTTTCTCCTCATTAATAACTGCAAACAAAGAGCCAAGGCCAATAAGCAGCATGATAGAAAGCACCCACATGCCAAACGCGCCCCCATACTCCTCTCCAGTTATAGTACTAATGACGGTTTCCTTATTGATACCAAACGCCATATAGGCAAGCACAACCAGCACGCCAAAAATGATGAAAAGCACAAACCACGGCGCCATCAAATTAATAGTCTTAATCGCGATTTTTGAGAACAACGTCATAATTGCGGCAATAACCGCAATCAACGCAGCCATCCCCTGCTTTTCCTTAAACCACTCACTCTGAGAAAGAATGGCATAGACAAGCACAAGAACTAACAAGAACGGAAAAATCCCTCCAAACTGCTGCAAAACAGAAACGTCTAAAGGTGTTGCCATTTTTTAGCGCCTCGTCGTTACCCACTTCTTAAACCAGCCTTCCTCACCTGGCACAGGGGGCGTGGGTTCAGGGCGAATCACCCAGTAACCGACCAAGCCCATAGTCAACAATACGATGATAAGCGCCTGAATTGCCGGGTCGCGCAAGAAGTCAAACGTTGGAAGCCAAGTGGGAAACATGTTCATGCCGAAAATCATGACAAGGAAGCCGCCTGCGACAAGCGCGATGGTCAATACCATCATGCTCGGTATTGCACCACCTGCAAGACCCAGCAACAATAACACAACAAAAACCGCAACAAGCATAACAGCAGTAGCAGGCAAGAAACCGCTGATCAAGTCAATCGGGTCCTGCCCAGGAGGATACCAACCAATCACGTGAGGAATAGTAACCATCAATGAAATTGCAAGAGCGATAACAGAGTTAATGCGCTTGTCACCTATCATTACGGGTTTTCCAGCATCCGGATGGCCTGCAGGATGCATCTCAGTCTCATACGTAATCGCGTGTGTTGTCGGATTCTCAACAGCTTTCTTCTTAACCTTCCTAAACAAAGGAACCTGCTGAAGAATAGCAAATATCAAAGTAAAAATTAGCAAGGCAGGTAGAATGAAGTCCTGAAAACCATAATCCTGCAAATACTGGAATACGCTTCTCAGCTGGCCTCCGCCAGTGTTATACCTCTGCAAAAGTTGAAACAACATAGTCTTAGGTAGGCGGCTTGCCAATCCAGCGATTCAGCCAGTCAGCAACGCCCGTTCCAGGCTGCGGCTCCTCGCGAACAACAAAGTAGCCGATCAAGCCCATCGTAAGCAAGATGATAATCAGCGCCTGGATTGCAGGGTCGCGCAAGAAGCCAAATGTAGGCAAGAAGCCAGGAAGCATAGCCATCAACATCATGACAATCAGGAAGCCTAAAGCTACCAATGCAATCACCCACAACAACAAACTCGGAATCTCGCCGCCAGCCAAGCCCAACAGTAAGATTACACACAAGATGGCCAACAAGATAACAGCAGTGCTAGGCAAGAATTGGTTGATAATATCAACTGGGTCAGAGCCCGGAGGATATGCTCCAATAATGTGCGGTACGACAACCATTGCTGCAATTATGAATGAAAGCACGCCATTGATACGCCTGTCAGGCTTTTTCTCAGTGCCTTCAGTCTTACCAAATATCGCAATCTTCTGCAAAATACCAAATAGAAGAACGAATAACAGCAAGAAAGGAAGGAAAGCGTCAACAAAACCCCAGTCTACCAGCGCCTGAAACAAACCCTGAATAGATGAGCCTCCTCCACTTGAATACGGTGCAAACTGAAACAGCATGTTCTTCCTCCTTTTTAATCGCTCTTAGGTTCTTTCGTTATCCAGAGCATAAAGATAATAACTACGATTATTAAAACTATCGCAGCAACAGCAGCATTCGTATAGAACTGCGACAGCCAATCCCAGAATATCTCAAGCCACGTCCTGCCGTCCTCTGCCACAATCGCGTCCAAAAAGATAAACACCATGGCAATCGCGATAATAATCATGAATGTAGTACGCCACGCCTTGTCCTTTGGCATCAACTCGCCTTCCTTGATTTCTCCATACGTTCTAAACGTGCCAACAAGCATCAGGAAGAATACTATGAGCAAAAGCAAGACGATAACCTCACTACTAATCTTTGTGATAGCTTCAACCAATTTAGAACTTGCCACAACCATGAAAGCCACGACAAAACTCACCATGGCGTTCAAATTCTTCTTTGTAACTCTTCTTTCCTTACCCGTGCCCTCAATGCCAAACAACTCAGTACGCTCAAGAATAGCAAACATGATAGTAAAAGTCAGAATAAACGGCAGAACAACATCATAGACGCCTAATTGCTTGAAGAATTCCAATACATTGCCCAATGCAGTTTCAGCCATAAGTCACACTCTTTTCGGTCATAAAGGGACTTCTTCGTTATTTAAATGTTTCTGTGGCAACATTTATAAATCACGACGAAAGGAACGAGCATATGATAAACAAGAAAGCCTTTGAAGAAATGCGCAAGTATATGGAAGGATTTGACAAGCTGCGAGAACAACTCATCGCCGACAGCAGAGTCATCCTCAAAGCAAGCAAAGCAGCCATATATGCAGCCCACCGAGGCGACGTGAAAGATGCGGATAAGCTGCTGGCAGAAGTAAAAGACAACATCAAAAAAATAGACGCACTACTCAAGAAAGACCCACACCTGGGAGCAAGCACAGGCGCATATTCAGATGCATTAGAAGAATACACAGAAGCAGCCTGCTATGTGCATTACTTGAAAACAAAAGAAATACCAACAGCCAAACAGCTTGGCGTTGATGCAGAAATATACTTGCCAGCGCTCTCAGACGTTGTCGGAGAACTAGTCAGAAAAGCAATCAACAGCAGCATCAAAGGAGAATACAAAACAGCACTTGACATCAAAGACTTTGTAACAGACTTATACCAAGAACTCATGCTCTTTGACTGGAGAAACACGCCAGTCAGGAAGAAATTCGACTC
>CAYSMN010000023.1:0-1975 GCA_964432255.1 uncultured Methanosarcinales archaeon
AGATTCACTTCTATATAAATCTTTCGCTTTTTTACTACTACGTAGTGGCAAAATAGCACCTTTTCCTGCCTACTTATATACGCTGCCCTTCTAGAAACCAAGCCGAATACTAAGTATTCGGCTGGGCTTCGAGGAGCTTTGCTCCTCGAAATGTTTATATACTGTGTAAAGAAAATCCAACAAAAGAAAAAGGCAGCGCCGAATGCGATTCGGCTGGTCTTTTTCATAGTAAAAGGGCTGACAAAATGGCTAAAACTGCTATTGGTAAATACTTAGATCCTATCTCTATCTATGACTCAGCGCCCAGACTCTGGGACTTTGTTCTGTTAACAGTCCTGCTTTTCTACGTTATTAAGAAGTCATTCATTACTGCCAGAGCGCTTCGCGAGCACGCCATGGGAGGGGCTGGCAAGGGTCTTATGGGCGCAGTTGCTTCAGCTTTTGGCGGAGAAAAAAAGGCGAGAGAAGCCGACAACATGCTTTCTTTCATTCTTGCCTTAATCATGGCTCTGGGTTTGATGAAGTATGGTAATGCTTCTCTCAAGTTTGTGTTTACTATTGGAATCTTGCCCGGCTTTGCCGCCTTTATGCTTGGTATGGGCATATATGGACTGATGGCGGGTATTCTTGGACCTGAAAGAAAAGGAATTGCGTTTGGGATTGCTGCTTTTGCAGGTATCGGGATTTTCATGGCTATGCGTACGGCCGCTGATTTCGAGTTAATGTATATTCTCTTCTGGTTCCTTGCTATTGTTGTTTTGGTCAGTATTATGAAAGGCGCTGAGGGCAAGGCTGAAGACCCGAATAAGGCTCTTGCAGGCGAAATCGAGAGTCTCTCGCGTGGCACGTCAGGAGCAGGTTCTGCAGCTGACAGGTTATCAACTTCTGTTGGAACCGCGATTACTGATGTTGGCGATGCTGCTCAGGCCGAGGGCAAGGCTTTGCAGAATGCCCGCACTGGCCTGCAGCTGGCTCAGCAGCTTACCGGCACTTCTGTTCCGGATGCTCTTGTAAGCGATGCTTATACCGCGTTTCTTGCAACAGCAAAGTCATACCGTCAGTTTGCGGGTAAGTTGGACACGATTTCAAAGAAGCTTAATGACGCTAATACGATACGAACTGATGTCGAAACTGCTGAGGGAATTGCTCTCGCGCACTTCAGGACGCTTCCTCCACCAGGTCCTCATGCAGGTGAAGTGCGAACTCTCTATGCTGATTTTCAATCCAAGCATGACGCATTTAGTAAGCATGTGGACGCGATATTTGCCGTTGTTGGCAGTGAGGCTACTGCTGTAACTGCTTTTGCAGGTGCTTTGAGGACAAAACTCACTGCTTTTGAAAACAGTCTAACCGAATTTGAAAATCTGATGAAGACACTCGGCGGCCCAGGCTTGAAAGGAGTGGCTAAGGCTATGGCGAAGAAAATCGCAACTGCTGGCATGCAGCCTGCAGTTCGACAGACTCAGCTTAACATGCTGGGGCAACAGCTTTTTACGCAGTTGAGTGATTTGGTATCGAGTTCTGAGGCAAAGGCCGGCGACTTGAATCATTTGCACGATATGTTGTCAGGTCTTCCGCAGGTTGTCCACGCTCATCGTCAGTATCTCACAAACTTCGGTGCACGGGTTGATGACCTTAAGAAGGCCATTTTGGAGGCAGCAGCAATGGGTACTAAAGTTGATGCTGCTGATGTCGAAAAGAATAAACTGGTTGTCGCTTTGAGCCAGGCGATTTCCAGCTCTGAATTTCTTGTCAGCCTATTAACACCGCTTTCCTCCTTAAAGAAGCCGTCGCCAGGTAGTGATATGTCCCAGTGGCATAGTGTTACTTATGCAACACTTAAGACAGCAATTATAGATGCAGATGCCAAGGTTGATGCCGCGGCAAAGGCAGCTGAAAAATTCCTAACGGACGCACAGGCAATTAATGCGCCTATTACTGTGAAATCAGCGGCTACGTTGGTCAAAAACAGTCT
>CAYSMN010000023.1:2075-13320 GCA_964432255.1 uncultured Methanosarcinales archaeon
CAATTAATGCGCCTATTACTGTGAAATCAGCGGCTACGTTGGTCAAAAACAGTCTGGACAGCCTGCTTAGTTCCATTAACACTGTGCAATCAGAAACCGCTGCTATTGATACAAATTTTGCTGGTCTGACAGGTCTTTTGGCAGTCTTGCCTCCTCCTCCTTCCGCTGCTTTTGTTAGAGAAGAGATTCAAATAATCGCGTGGATTGATAGGATGACTTCGAAAGTAGCTGAAATAAAGAATGAATTGCCTGATTTGAAAACAGACAAGACTCAGCTTTCGGGATTGAATGTCAAGAAAGAAATAGCGGCTGCTTTGGCAACCCCATAAATTTTTAAACAGTTTCTTTATCTCTATATGTTTATGGGGCGCAAGAAATCACTTATTGGAGCAGTATTCACCGGCATAGGCAAAGGTATTGCCTGGATTATTGTCAATGTTTTCAAAGCGTTGTGGTATTTGATAGTTGGTTTGTTCAAGGGCGCTAAAGCAGCCACAAAAGCCACTGCTTCTGCTGCTTCGAAAGCGCATCATGAGGCTAAAGTCAGGGCTGAACAGCCGAAAGTGGATGCAAAGTATGATTCTTTAGTTGCTTCTACGACAGTCAAAGGCGCTTTTAACACATTTGAGCACCGCTTATTGAATGAAAGTCTCATATTGGCTGTTGCCGGAAGGCGTGGCAGCGGCAAGTCAGTGCTCGGCTTCAGGATTATGGAGAATATTCATGCAAAGGCGCAGAGACCGTGTTTCGCCTTAGGCGTCAAGCAGTCTGTCCTTCCTTCATGGATAACTACAATTGAAGAAATTAACCAAGTAGCTAATAGAGGCGTTGTTCTTGTTGATGAAGGCGCAATTTCTTTTGGCAGCAGGGAAAGTATGAGCAAGGGGAATCGCGGCTTGGCTGGGCTGTTGGCAATTGCAAGGCATAAAGACCTCACATTAATCTTTATCACTCAGAACACAGGCATGATTGACAAGAACGTGCTCAACTTGTGTGACACTATCTTGCTGAAAGAAGGCTCTTTGTTGCAGGAAAAGATGGAGCGCAGTGTGATGAAGGACTTGTACCAGACTGCAAACAATGCATTGTCAAAAATTCCTGCGCATGAACGCAAGCCTTATTGCTACATTTTCGATGCCGAGTTTGAAGGTCTTGTTCAGGCTTCTTTGCCATCGTTCTGGAGCGTTAAAGTGAGCAAGAATCAGGCGTGAATTGGTAATTTTACGTTAAAATCTTTAATTTGTCTCCTTTTTTGTAAATTGAAAATAGTATAGCCTGCAATTTTGCCTGTTTTCTCATCACGTCGTACAAATAAGTCATCACCTGCATCATCATAATATGCTGGTGTTGGCTTGCCGAAAATAATCTCTAGGCAATCTCCTTTCTTATCGTAGTGTATTAGCATCTTTTTCATTGTATGTTTCTCACGTAGTAGGCTGTAATTATAAAGCCTGTTCCGTTTAAATATTTAACTGGCACAAATATATATTGCATTCGCTCTTTCTTAAGACGATAATATCGATATACTGTCTCATCGTATTTGCTCATTTTGATTATTTGCGGATTGCATAATGCGTCCTTGATATCGTCAATTGATATGTTGGTATGTTTATATGCTATGTGTTTCCATTGTTCATCTGTCAGTCGAATGATTCGTCCTGTTCTATCTTTGATCTCGAATAAGACGGTCATTCAATCCATAAGATGTTATTGCTTATTATCTCTGTCGATGAGAATTCCGCAAAGGTTACGGCTTATTCCGGAAACTTTGCGTTTTTTGGGCATTTTTTCGGAATATTTTTTAAGACTGCATATCGAACGCTATATATGAGCTACTGTTTAGGCATCGAAAGCACTTCACACACGTTTGGTGTTGGTATTGTTTCTTTTGATGGAGAAATTATAGTCAACGAGAAGGATACTTTTACAACCGAAACTGGCGGCATGATTCCAAGCGACCTTGCAAAACATCATGAACGGGTAAAAGATGAGGTTTTCAAGCGTGCTTTGGATAAAGCAAAGCTTTCAATGAATGATATTTCATTGATTTCGTATTCTGCTTCTCCTGGAATGGCGCCAGCTCTGCTGGTCGGGCTTAAGTTTGCGAAAGAGCTCGCAAAAAAGCACAACATTCAGTTAGTTGGCGTTAATCATAGTATTTGTCATCTTACTATTGGTGATTTAATCTGCAAAGCCAAAGATCCGGTTTACCTTTACGTTTCTGGCCCAAATACCCAAGTTATCGCGTTTGCTGGGGGCAAGTATCGTATTTTTGGCGAAACGTTGGATCTTGGTCTCGGCAACATGCTTGACAAGTTTGCGAGAGAGATAGGCCTTGGCTTTCCTGGCGGTCCGAAGATAGAGCAGTTGGCAAAAGGAAAGTACATTGAGCTGCCTTATGGCGTGAAAGGCATGGATGTTTCTTTTGCCGGCATGCTGACAAAAGCATTAAGATTGTACAAGCAAGGCGCGTCAAAAGAAGATATCTGTTTCAGCTTGCAGGAAACCGCGTTTGCCATGCTTGCAGAAGTTGCAGAGCGCGCAATGGCGCATACAGACAAGAAAGAACTCTTGCTCATCGGCGGTGTTGCCGCAAACAAAAGGCTTGGAGAAATGTTAGATATCATGTGCAAAGAACGTGACGCAAAGTTCTACGCGGTTCCATTGCAATACTCTGGCGACCAGGGCGTTATGATTGCCTGGCAGGGCGTTCAGCAATCAAAGGAGACTGTAGACCCTGAGAAAGCAGAGATAAGGCCATACGAGCGTATTGATGAAGTTGAGGTGAAGTGGAGATGAGTCAGGCAGTGTTTGAAAAAATAAAGCAATTATTAGAAGAAAATAAAATCCCATATAAACTTCTCAAGCACGAGCCTGTCTATACTTCAGAGCAGGCCGCAATGATGCGCGGCAAAGGAGTTTTAGAGGGCTTAAAGCGTGGCGCGAAGGCGATGATTTTCAAGGTTGACGGCAAATATGTCCAGTGCATCGTTCCCGCGCACAAGATTGTTGATATTAAGAAAGTAAAGTCGCTGCTTAGCGCGAAGAAAGTCAAGCTTGCCTCAGCAGAAGAGGTTTTGCAGGTGACTGATTGTGAAATAGGCAGCGTGCCTCCTTTTGGAAATTTATTCAACCTGCAAGTTTATTGCGACAACGAGCTTGCTGAAGAAATTGATTTCAATGCGGGCTTGCATGACACAAGCATGACGATGAAGAGGAAGGATTGGGAAAAAGTTGTCAAGCCAGTATTGTGTGATATTTGCGGGGAGAAAGGTACGTCTTAGAAACGGCAACTAACACATTTTTTTACTTTCTGTGTTTCTTCGCCTTGGCTTTTGTTGCTTTTTTGGCCTTGGCTTTTGTTCTTGGGGCTGGCCCTGCGCTCATTCTGTGTGTTCGCTCAAACGCTTCTTCTATTTGCGGTGCGAGAGGCTCGAAGATCAATCCGCATTCTCTGCAGATGACTTGTTCGCGCTCTACATTGTGCACGATGTTTGAGCTCGCGCAGTCTGGGCATTCCTTGATTTGCTGTATGTCTTTTATCATTGTTTTTCAGCGTCTTGCAAATGGTATTTAATACTTGTGTTTCACTTTATGGCGACGATTTGTTTGAGAATTGATTCTTTTCCTGTCCAGTCAAGCGCTTCTTTTAGGACTTCATCGAGGTGTTCGACCGGAATTATTTTTACTTTAGCCAGTTTCGCCTTGTCTACAATTATGTCTTGCAGGTTTGATTTTGGCACGATTATTCTTTTGACGCCTGCTTCTATGGCGGCTTCTACTTTTGCTGACACGCCTCCGACTGGCAATACTTCGCCGCGTACGCTTAAACTCCCGGTCATGGCCGTATCCTGCCTGACTGGCACGTCTTTCAATGCGCTAATGATCGCAATCGCAACAGCAATGCTGGCGCTGTCTCCTTCAACACCCTCATAAGTCTGCAAAAACTGCACGTAGATGTCATAATCTTTGATATCTGTGCCAAAGTATTTCTTGACTATTGGCGTAACGTTCTTGACTGCTTCTTTGGCAATTTCTCCCAGTTTGCCGGTTGCCACAATCTCTTTTTCTTTGCCCCATGGCCCGACTGCTGCTTCAATCGGCAAAATAATGCCTGAGAACGTTCCTCCGCCTCCGATGACTGCTAATCCGTTTACGCGTCCAACTTGTGTGCCTTCAGTAATAATAACTTCATACTCGCGTTTTCTCTCGATGAATTTGTCTGCAATCTGTTGTTCTAGCGGCCGCGCAATTTTCTTGGCCATGGCGAAGTGTTCTGGGTCGACAAACTTGGCTTTTTTTTCGATTGCAACATCTCCTGCTGCTCTGATTAATCCGCCGAGTTCTCGTAGTCGCAGTGTCAGGTGTCCTTTTCTGTTTGCGAGTCTTCGCGCGTCATCAATGACTGCTAAAACAGCATCTCTTGTGAAATGTGGTATTTTCTTGTCCCGTCCGACTTCTTGTGCGACGAATCGTGCAATTTTGTCTCTGTTCTCTGCCGTGTCTACTACGGTGTCTTTCATGTATATTTCATAACCATACCCTCGGATTCTGCTTCTCAATGCAGGGTGCAGGTGTTGGACTGTCTCGACGTTTCCTGCAGCTACAAGGATGAAATTGCACGGCACTGGTTCTGTCCTGACCATTGCTCCTGCGGATCTTTCGCTTTGTCCGGTAATGGCATATTTGCCTTCCTGTAATGAGGTAAGTAATTCCTGCTGTGTCGTGGGGTCTAATGTAGCAATCTCGTCGACAAACAAGACTCCCATGTGTGCTTTGTGTATTAGTCCGGCTACGACTCGTTCGTGTGCCGGCGTCCCGAGTCCGCCGGATTGTAATGGGTCGTGCAACACATCACCTAGTAATGCGCCTGCGTGCGCGCCTGTCGCGTCCCAGAATGGTGCTTGTTTCTTGCTGTAATTATCGACAATAACCTTCGGCGATTCTATTCTTTGCCCGCCAAACGGCCGTCTATTGACGCTCATGAACATGACGTATGCTGCCAAAAATATCATGCCGCCGAGGAAGAATGCTGTGAACATGAGGTCGCTGTTGTAGTGTTTTCTTGCCCACCAGGGCATTATCATTGATAATATCAGCAATGCGACAAGTATGATGTTCTGCAGTCTGAAAAATCCCATGTTCTGTATGCGTGCTTTGGCTACTAAGTCTCTGCCTTTTCCTGCTGGAACTGTTCTGATTAATGGCTGGTTT
This sequence comes from uncultured Methanosarcinales archaeon, assembly GCA_964432255.1. Lineage (GTDB taxonomy): Archaea > Nanobdellota > Nanobdellia > Woesearchaeales > ARS49 > CABMGU01. The sequence goes on from CAYSMN010000023.1 coordinate 7,290, forward strand.
TCGTCGTTTGGATTGAAGAATGCGAGAATGTCCATCAATTTTTCTTTTGGCAATAATTCTGCGAGTGCCATGCCGAGCATGCTTTTTCCAGTGCCTGGCTCGCCAATCAATAAGACATGCCTTCTCTGTTTTGCTGCTTTTTTGACTATCGCGCATGCTTCGTCCTGGCCTATGACTTGGTCTATTATTGTCTCAGGTACTTTTATCTCTGCTGTTGTCTTGAAGTTGAGTTCTTTTGCCATATCCCCTGAATTGCCGTCGAGAAAGGGATTTATAAACCTTATGGATTACTGTTGGCCTGGTCTTTGCATTTCTCTTGCTAATGCTTCGCGCTCTTCTGGCGACATTTGTTCTATCCGTCGGTTTAATTCTTCAATTTGCTCTCGCGTTGGCCTTTGCTGTCGTGGCGCTTGGCCTGGCCGTTGCTGTTGTGGCCGCGGTGGTTCTGTTCTCTGAGGCCGTGCAGCTGGCTTCTTTTCCTTGAAGAAGTAGAATATGCCGTAAACAATTGCGCCGAGGATAATCATTGGTATCACAAATCCTGTCCAGAACGCGTTTTCGTCTATGATGCCTGCTTTTGCAAGCCCAAAAAACAGGAATAAGCCCGCAAAGAATAGCATGACGCCGATATACAGCCTGCTTTTGACTTCTGCGCCTGAAAGTCCGAGTATTAGCGCGAGCAGCAGTCCAATGACTATTAATAAGACAAAGTAGAATAGTATGATGTTGATAATGTTCAATAAGTTGGTGGCAAGGACTGCGAAGAATCCCATGACGAAAGCTACCATCGCGTTTAACTTCGTTTTTGGCTTTTTGCCATCAAGGCCGAATACTTGTGTTCTTTGCAGGACAGCGTATGTTATTGTAAAAACGAGTAAAAAGGGCAGGATAACTTCAAGGAGTCCTATGTCAACTAAGAACTGGAACACCTCTTGATATGCCATGTGTTGACTTATCAGAACTTATTATAAAAAGGTTGTGCTGGGTATTAAGACTTCTCAAACGGTCTGCAGATGTCGAAGAATGGGCATTGTCCTGTGCTGTACTTGCACAGCGGGCTGGGACTCTTCGGATAATGGGTGATGTTTTGAGTTTGAGTGGACGCATGGATGTGCTCGATTTCCTTTTTTGCCATATCTATTAACTCATCATCAACTTCGACAAAACTTTCTTTCCCTTTGAGGAAATACACGCCTACTTGCTTTGGCATGACGCCGTGCTTGTCAAAGTAGAGCAGGCTGTAAATGCCTAGCTGCAATAAGTGTTCATCGAGCTCCTGCGAACTTGATGTCTTGTAATCCATTAATCGGACCGTGCCGTCATCGCTGTGTTCTATGACGTCTATAAAGCCTCTGACGTGATACTTTTCTGAGACAAACATCATCTCTCTGATGGGTGTCAGCTGTTTGAACCGTTCTTGGAATGTTCCTTCTTTTGCTTCCAATTTTGTGCAGAATAATTCAAGCCAGTTGAACAGCATCATGAGTGTTTCCTCGAAATAATGGATGAGCTTGTCTTGCGTCAAGTCGAGCTTGTCAAGTTCTTTCCTGTGATGCTGCCATTCCTTGAGCAATAGATGCTGCACGATAAGTTTCAAGTGCGGCCCGTAATTATCCATTGATATTACGCTGGTGTCGATGTCAAAGTAATGTTCTAGAACAGAGTGTGCGATATTTCCTCTGACTGTGTGTATGTTTGGCGGCTGTTCTAGTTCAAGTATGTATGAATAGTAATACTTCCGCGGACATTGCTTGTACGTCTTGATAGAGCTGGGACTCTGCACCCTTTTTTGCATCAGTAAAAGAAAAATTCAGGTCCTTATTATGCTTTTAGGTGATACAATTCTTCACTCCATTGTGGGAGTGTCAGGTCTTTTTATAGGACTCAGAAAAAAGCCGTAAACTTTACGGATTTCTCGTCGGCGGTTATATTAGACAGTAAAACATAGAATAAATTGCGCCGGCGTAGGCTAGCTAGGTAAGCCGCGAAGTTCAGACCTTCGTGTCCGAAAGGACTCCGGGGTTCAAAAACTTTTCGGTGTACCGAGGGTTGAAATTCCCCGCGCCGGCGCACCTTAACATGAAGCGTAAAACTTTACTTATAATTTCACTGTCGCTCTCAATAATCGGCATCACTGCTCTTTTCTTTCTCAAGCCCGAAGTCTCACCGCAGTCTTTACAATTATCCGGCACTGTAAAATACGTAAACCAAAAGGAAGATGTGGCGTTCATAAGCTTTGTTCCTGAGAATTTAACAGTAGTTGCTTTTGACAAAGTTGACTTAGAGCCGGGCAAGCACACTTTGACAGGCCGTCTGCAGCAGTACAAAGGCCGCGTAGAATTTGTTGTTGACTCGTATGATTAAACTGCCATGAACATGTCTGCAAATAAGACGTATCTTAATATCAGGTAAACAATAAGTGCGATTAATCCGAGAAATATCAGTCGTTTGAAGAATGAAGCAACTGCTCTTCGTCTTCGTAATATCTCATCGTATTGGCTTTTCACGCGGAACAATCTGATCGGATATTTCATTCCCTTTAATTTTTTTAATCCAAGATGAATATATGGAATCTCTCGTTTGTTCATCGCTTGGAAGACAGCATCGCTGAACACGACGTGTCCGGATTGCGCGACGCCTTCTATTCGTGATGTAGTGTTTACTGCTTCGCCAAAAACATCATCATTTCTGATTATGACTTCTCCGGTGTGTATGGCTACGCGTATTCTGATTGGCCTGCGCGCGTGTTTGTTGAACTGGTCAAAGGCATTCTGCAATTCAATTCCGCACAAGACTGCATTTGTTGGTGATCTGAACGTGATTAGGAAGGCGTCTCCTATCTTCTTGATGACTTTGCCGCCGTATTTTGAGAACAGAGGAAGAGAAATACTGTCAAAAGTGTCGTGCAGTTTGGTGAATTCTTCCCTGCTCAACTGTGCCGTTGTCTTTGTGTATCCGACAATGTCGGTGAACATGACAGTTAGAATTTCGCTTGATTCCTGTACGCGCGGATTCATAAACTGGTATGAAAAAGGGGGGTTTATAAAATCACGTAATTTTTACGGATTTTTCTAGCGAGGGCATAATAACCATCAGAATATCTATACTACTATGATAACTGCTGCCCTTGCGGGCATTATAGTTGGCATTGCGGCTGGTCTTTTTCCCGGCATTCATGCTAACTTAATAGCGGTAATTGTTGCCGGTCTGCACATTGACGTTTGGTTTTCTGCTGTTTTTCTTGTAGCGATGGCAGTTTCCAGATCTATTATTGACGCAGTGCCTACAGTTTTTCTTGGCGCGTCAGAAGACGTTATGGCTCTTCTTCCCGGGCATAAACTGCTTAGAAAGGGTTTTGGCGTGGAAGCAGTGAAGTTTTGCGTGCTCGGCAGCATTTTGGGCGTAGTTGTTGGCATTTTTTTCATTCCAATTTTCATTTTCAGCTTTCCATTGTTGTTTTCTCTTATTCGTCCGGTGTTGTTCTGGCTTCTTCTCCTGTTTGTCATCATTTTATTGCTGCGTGACTCGTGGTGGTCTGTTGTCGTATTTGTGCTTGCCGGCATTCTCGGCATTATTTCTCTGGAAAGTGTCCGCGAGCCGTTGTTTCCATTATTGTCTGGTCTTTTTGGCGCGAGTGGTTTGCTGTTTTCTCTTTTCAGCAAAGTCGAAATTCCAGAGCAGTTTGATACAGACGTGCTGCGAATGAAAAAAACTCCGCTGTTCTTGTCAGTTCTGACCGGCGTGCTCGCAGGCAGTTTTGTAACATTGTTTCCTGGTATTGGTCCGTCTCAGGCTGCGGCGTTGGCGCAGGTGAAGAGAATGAAGTCGCAGGGATATCTTGTGTTGACTGGCGCGTTGGGAACAGTCGATGTTGTTATTTCATTAGTAACGTTGTTTGTGTTGGGCAAAGCAAGAAATGGTGCTGTTGTAGTCATAGAGCAGCTGCTCGGCTCAATTTCGAATGAAATGCTTTTGGCTTTCATCGCGGTTGCGTGTTTGTCTGCGGGAATCGCTGCTTTCGCTGCGTTGTTTGCCTCAAAGTGGTATGCTAAACTGGTAGGATGTGTTGATTACGCGTTGATTTCTTCAGCAGTTCTCTTATTTCTTTTAGTGATGAGTTATGTATTGTCCGGCTGGCTTGGCGTTTTGGTCTTCTTAACAGCTGCTTCTATCGGCCTCATCGCCCCATTGACAAGTATCTCAAGAAGCCACGCGATGGGATGCTTGTTAATCCCGACCTTGCTGTTGTTGTGGTAAGCTTTATAAACCCCTTATTGTCTCTTCGTCGCTATGATGGGTATTGTCTCTCATTTCAGGGGAAGTTTCAGAAGGAAAAAGGGCAATCAGATTATTGTGATTGTTCCAGGTGTTGACAATAGAGAAAAAGCCCAGTCTTATATCGGTAAGACTGCTGTCTGGATGGCTCCTGGAAAAGGCAAAACACAAATTAAAGGCAAGATTTCTAGCGCGCATGGAAATAAGGGCGCGGTAAGAGTTATTTTCGAGCGCGGCATGCCCGGCCAGAGCCTAGGGCAAGAAGTTAAGATTGAGTAAGGTGTTCTGAATGATTGTTACTGATGGTGTGGAGTCACTCTGTTCTTTTTTAACCGAACATAAACCTGATTTTTCTGGGGTTTCTGCTTTGTTAAAGAGTGATGTTGAATTGCCATTGGCTTATCTCATGGTGTGTATGGATTTTGTTTATTCGACCGGCATTAAGAGTTTTGTTGGGATAAATAAAACTAAGACCACTCTCGATGATATGTTCGCTGCAATAATTCCGGAACACTCGCGTGGGTTTGCAACAATCGACTCTTCTACCGGTCGCTATATTGCGCTTAAAGGGGTTAATCCTTATACTTCTTTGGATAGAGTTGAACAACCTGATATTCCTACTCTTGTTGAGGCTCGTTTTACTCGTAATCCGTCGAATCTTTCCAGGTATTTCAAGAGGCTTGAACGTAAGAAAGAGGTTATGACTGCCTTTTTTGGCAAGGATTTTGCTTATATGCTCGTGCTTGCTGCTGATTTCCCGTGTATTCCTGAGCTAAAGACTTTTGCTGATCAGATGGGCAAGATTGCTGTTGTTCCTTATACTTCCCGAGAAATGATTTCAGCTTGCGACGGTCTGCGCAGTGATTCTTTCTCTTAGCAATTTTACTTTTATTGTCCGTAATCTTTCAATTTCTGCTTCAACTACCGAGAATAGGAGTTCAAGGTCTCTATTGCGCAAAGCATGTAGAAAGCTCGCTGTCAATTTTTCATCAACAAGTTCTTGTGGTATTTCTTTGTAATACTCGCCTATATGAACTTCTGCAAGATTGAAATTCTTGTGTGCTTCTAGCGCGTTGTGCGCGCTTTCAAGCTTCATCATCAATGAGCTGATCGTCCTGCGTGAGGGCGTGTAGCTTTTTTTCTTTGGCTGCTTTTTCTTTTTCTGCTTCATAGTGGCTCAGTGCTCCTACTATTCCGTGCATGATAAGACTTTTATCGTTTGAGATTAGTCCTTGTTCGATGTAATGGCTGTGTTTTTCATCGACAACGTCCTTGATGAGGGCTCTGAGGGCTTCCTTGTCAAATTGTCCTGCGCCGAGCTGTGCGAGTGCATTACTCAGCAGCGTGATTGCATCATCAGTTTGCATCAGAACTTTATCCAGTCTGGCAGCATCGGCTCGACAACTGGATAAGCGTATGGTGCTGCAACTATGAGTGCTCCAATTAGAATGCTGTGGAACCAAGTCTCTCCAAGCCCTGCGCCGCCTCCGCCTGATTTGATTGCCTGGCTGACTCCGTGGATTTTAATTGCTGCAACAAGTCCGATTGCGATTTGCAGTCCGATTGCAGTGCCTAGCACTGGTATTGCTGCAAGCGCCGGAATCAGGTCAAGTACGAACTGGGCGTTCATCGCGCAGAAGACAAACAATATTGACAGCAGGAAAGCGTGAATCATGTGCCCAAACCTGTGGGTTGGAACTGAAACGTCTCGGTGGATAACGATTGCTTCGTATGCGCCGATGATGACGCCGAGCGC
>CAYSMN010000024.1:0-11006 GCA_964432255.1 uncultured Methanosarcinales archaeon
CAGACGATGAGAATCCTCAAACAGCTCCAGGCGAAGAAGACGAATACGAACTTCTACCGCACAAAGAAATAGAAGACCTCAAAGAAGAGCTTTCAAAACTCAAAGAATTCGAGATTGCGCCAAGCAAACGATTACAAGTTTCTCTTCTAGAGCTTAATACCAAGCTCGACAAGCTTATTACGATATTTGAGGACGCAACGCATGAATTACGCGTAGAAGAAGGCGGACTCAGCTTCACAGAGAAGATGAGGCCATTACTGGAAAAGATGAACAAGATTCTCGAACAGAACTCTGAAATTGCGTCAGGCATATTAGCACTGGCAGACATGGTCAAAGAGCTGAAAGAAGCACGGCCAGAAGAAGCGCCAAGACCGGCATACGAAGTTAGAGAAGAAGCACCGATGCCAATGATGGCGCCAAGGCCAGCAGGAATGATGGCACCACCAAGAGCGCCGCCAGTCGGAATGATGCCTCCAGGAGTGCCACCAGGAATGCCATTGCCGCCACTGCCGCGAAAGAGAACCTTTGGCATATGAGCCTTCCTCTTGACCTCGGAGACCAATTAGTAGACAGAAGCAAAAGCACACTCTACCTCTACTATCTTGCACGCTCAATGCACAGAGTCATGCAAAGAGAAATTTCGCGAAGAAAAGTCGAACTTTCTATCAAGCAATTAAAGAAATTAAGCACAAAAGAACTGCACGGCCACATCGAAGAACTACAAGGGCATATTGCAGAAGCAATACATAGAGAAAAACAAATCCAAGGCCACCAGCAAGGAGAAGAAGCAGTACATGGAGAATTAACGCACAAAATTGGCAGGCTTGAAACAAAACTATCACGATACTTGCAGACACAAGAAGCACGAAAGTCAAGAATCCAAGAGCTCGAAGACAAAATAAGGAGCAAATTCACAACAAAACGGGAAAAAATCAACGTGCTTAAAGAAGACCTCGGAAAACTGCTCAAACTCTACAACGAAATAAAAAGAACAAAAGCGCCAAAAACGCATTTGCTCAGAGTTGCAAAAAGAATGGAACAATTAAAAAATAAAATCTCACTTCTCAAGGCATAATGGCGCCTCCGGTATTCATAACGACCCAGCAGATAAGCGATTTTATCACCCGGGCAAAAACAATACGGCGGCTGCTTGACAATTATTTCGTTCCGGAAGATATTCGCGCAAAGCGCGTCAACGAGTTCCTCACAAGTCAAGCACTCCCTTTTGTCAGCCAGCAACATACCACACTTGATGAAAAAAAGCAGTCCATCTTCAACCTTCTCTGCGACGATATCAAAGTGCAGGCAACCAATTTCTTGAATACTTCCGGCGAACGTGTTGAAGTTGTTCTGATTAAAGCCAAAGAGCTCATGAACCTCATCATTAACATCGAAAACTACCTTCTCGCTATTCAGCGGCTTCCATGGGTGCTAGGGCGAAAAGTCAGCCTGCTTGAAAAGGCACGCATCAAGGGGATTTTCCTCAGAGAGCTGCGCGACATGCATGATGAACAAACAAAAAGAGCGATGAGAGGGACTTATGTGATGGTCGAGTTAACCGGCAGCCTCGTCCGCGGCGTATCAGACTACAAATTCATTGAAAACTCACAAGGGGAGCGAATTCCAAAACCATCAGACTATGGATTGCCCAGACGATATCGGAAGCTTGATGAAGAGCTCATCCTTGCCCAAGAACTAAAAGCAAAAATGTCCGACGTTGACATTCTCATCGTGAATGAAGTGCTTTTTGATTCCATTAATCCCATGCTTGGCGATGGCTGGTCATTCTTGTTCGGGGAAAAATACAACCGGCCACTCCCACTAATGCTTCAACGCCTACACCAAGCACTGGAAACCACCAAAATAGGCGGAATCCGAGGCAGATGGGTCAATTATGTAATTCTTCGCGATATAATGGGTTACCATCACTATAAACAACTGCATGAAGAACTTCTGCATAAAATACAGCTAGAAACACAAACAGTGGTTGTCTGCACTGACACCATCATCCTTGACCAAATTATTTCTGTTGCGCCACTTGAGAAGGTTCAGGGGTAACTTCAACAACTTTGAAAGAATACGGCTCTCCATCGCCCCTGAACTCAGTCAGCGCATGCACTTCTGTAACTCCAATCCTGCCCTCGACACGAGAAATGTGCCTGTGCCCCATAAATAAGTGCTGCGGATGATAACGCTGCACAACACAAAGCGTTGGCGACGCCACTGCAGACCTTTTCAATAATACAGGAACCTGCGATTCTTCCTGCACTTCAATCGCGCTATATGGTTTGACCCAATCGTGCAAAAGCAAAACATCAACGCGCCCTTCCTCCTCAATTCTCTGCTCCAACTTTTTCACATCTTCTTCGCGATAAAACTTCCAATCATACCCAGGCTGTTCAGGCAGCGGATTTCGATAGTGTTTTCGATTAAATATGCCTGTTAAGCCGCCAATCTTCACACCGTTGACGTCAATCACGTTTGCCCGACCAAGAAAATAAACTTCAGGGCAGATAAAACCTCCATTACGGTGCTCTTTCAGAACGCTCCACGCCTCATGATTGCCGCCAATAAAAACAGTAAAGAAAGGCGCTCTTTTCAATCCCTTGCAATATTCGGCAATATCGCTGATGTGATGGAATTTTTGCGGAGCGTAATAGTGCTCAAAATCCTGAGGGTTTCGAATTGTTTCAAAATCGCCCACCTGCAGCACAGCATCAATCGTTTTTCCGTGGCGCTGCTGCCAATCCTGTGCAGCAATGTACATCAGGTCCTGTCTGCCGTGCACGTCCCCAAAAACCGCGACTCGAAGACTCATTCCTGCGTATAACATATAAAGGTTTATAAATCTTTTGTTGTGTAATCACTATATAGTGGTTCTATTTGTGTGCAAACCAGAAATCTACTTTATTCTTACTCTTGTTGTCTAACCGGCAAAAGCCAAAGCGTTCGAACTGCACCATAGTGCCAACGTCCAAATCACGCAGCGCAGGTTCACCAAAACCCTTCATCGCTTTCTTATCAGGCATCAAAACTTCCATTTCAACCAAGTCAGTATCAGCAGGAAGCCAGTGCATCGTGGCAGCGCCACCCTTATGGAATTTATCGTATTCAACGCTGTCAAAGACATATTCCTTGCCGTCTTTAGTGAAGTTGAGACAATCCTTCAAACGATACAACTTCTTAATTTTGACAGGTGCGAGGTCGTCCTTAGAGATGAAAAAATCAGATTTCGTCTTGAAAGCACGCTTACCCCTGTCAGCAAAGTCAGGATGCAACGGAATCTGAACAGACTGTTCAGGCGCATTCTTCACTGTAATTTTCACAGGATCCCAGACGAAAAAGTATCTGTTAGCTATCGGGTCAATAATATCACGGTTATGCGCTTCCAGACTCTTGAAAAAATCATCCTTTGGCACAGTCTTGTCATTCAAGCCTACGCCCATGTCCATGGCAAACTTCTGAAACGCGCCAGGCTGGAAACCACGACGACGCAACGCTGCCAAAAACGGCAAACGAATATCATCCCAATCGTCAAACTCGCCGCGCTCAATAGCGGCCTTAATCTTACGTTTGCTTACCTCAACGCCCTCAAAATTAATCTTGCCAATGTATGAATGAATAGGCTCCTTCCAACCAAAAAAGTCATGAATGTGTTTTTGTCTTTTCGCATTGTCAACATGGTCCTTGCCCCTAATCGTGTGCGTAACACCCAGAGCATGATCATCAACAGACACTGCAAAATTCATCAACGGCCACACTTTATACTTGTCCTTGGTTCTTGGGTGAACGTGATGATTAATTCTTAATGCAGGCCAATCGCGCATGGCAGGATTAGGATCATTAATGTCCGTTTTAATTCTCACAACAGCAGCGCCAGGCTCATACTCAACAAACATCTTATCCCAACGCAACAACTGTTCCTTAACCGGCAAATCACGGCACGGGCAAGCCTGCTTTTTCAAAGACAAATTACGAAACATGTCAGAAGAGCAAGTGCACACATATGCCTTGCCCTTGCTGATTAATTGTTCTGAATAATCATAATAGGTTTCCAACCGGTCGCTCTGGTAGACAATCTGAGAGATTCGGTTGTCAGTCAGCCAGTTGAGGTCTTCTTCGTCCATCTTGTAAGCAGGAACGTAAATTTCCTCAGGATTCGTATCCTCAATGCGCAAGATAAGCTTGCCATCATATTCTTTGCAGTATAAGTGGCTTAATGAGAATACAATCGCATGGCCAATATGCATTGGTCCAGACGGGCTTGGAGCAAGCCTCATCACAATCTTGCCTTTTTCCATTTCAGGCAAAGGCTTCAGCTTCTTCTCCTCAGGACCATGCTTCTCTGCCAACAATTCCGGAGCAGTCTTTTGCAGTTCAGCAGACTGCGCTTCAACAGACATCAAACGAACTTCATCACAAATTTTCTTGATTTCAGGCGTGAGCTTCTTTAGCTCTGCCTTTATCGCAGGACGCTCGAATATTACTTTGGCTATAACCGCGCCCATGTTCGGCATGCCATTATACTTTCTGGCATTATCCAGGGCGTGCTTCCTAATCACCAGTTTTAAGTCAGCATCCATAGTCAAAAAGAGTATATGAGCAGTATTTAAAGATAACTTAGAACGGTTCGACTTTGCTCTTTGCAGTTTTCAAATACTTGCCAGTGTTCTGCACTTTTACTGCAAAAGCATCTGCCGCCCTCTCCTCACGCTCAACAGAAGATGAGGAAAACCAGGCAATAGGGGAAAATGTGCGCGCAAAAGACGTGCTGAATTTGCTCCAAGAAGAACGGGCTTTTATATGATGCAACTCGTGCAACAAAACAGCTTCAAGCTCTCTTCTTGACAAGAGTTCAAACATGCCAACCGTGATAAAGACCTTCTTACCAAACGTGAACGCAACCGGCTTTGCTTTGTCGATTAAAAACAACTCTGCCCGGATGCCAGTCAGCGCGCACAATTCTTTGAACATTTTCAGCGAAAACGGCCTTGCAAGTTTTTTATACAGCATTGGAATCAGCAGATAACCCACGATGAAAGATACAGCCATTAAAGGAGGCAAGATGTAAATGATGAATTTTGTCAATAGCGCCGTACACCATGACAACAAGCCCTGTACCATGCTCATACTGCAATTGATGGAAAGCGCAAAATAAAACAAAGGCGACAATATGAAGAATAGATGGGCGTACAACATCCACGGCTTGCTGTACTTTTTCCAAAGTAGAATTGCCGTGACACCAAATAACAGAGAAACAACTACTAATAACATCTTTGCCGGATCAGTGGCGAATGCTACTACACTCTCGATTACTCCCATGTTCACCTTTTTCTAAATCTCTCATTAAAATATGAAACAGCAGTTGAGCCAAACGTTTCAATTAAGCTATTGACTGCTTTTTCTACTACAGACTTCTCAAATGCGCTCTTATCTTGAGTTGGATAATACAAATAACGAACACCGCCGCGGGCAGTCTCAATCTTCCTTGCAACAATTCCCTTGTCATGCAAACGATCGCAAATAACCGCAACAGAGCTGAGCGCAACTTTTCTCTTCAATTTATCATGAATTTCGCGCACCCGCAGCTTTTTATCAGGCCATAAAATCTTTAGCACATCATTCTCCAACGGACTCATCAACGAATCAAAATCAGAAACTTTTTCTTTCATGCTTTTGATTAACACCACTACGTTTAAATACTTTACGTTTGCTGTAACGCTTTCGAGATGAAACGTACAACACTTGTTTTGCTCGCATCGCTCTTTGTGTTACTTACAGGATGCGCAGCCCACGTAGAAAATCAGGCCATGGATCATATGAACATGGACCCGGCCATGAAGGTTCATGGAGGCGCGCAGCACTCGCTTGACGTCATGGATTTCAATATTGCATTTGAAAGACCAACAGCAGAAACAGGCAAAGCAGTAACATTGAAATTCGTCCTTGTGAGAGAAAATGAACCACTGACTGAATTGCAAGTCATGCACGACAAATTAATGCACATTATCCTGGTCAGAAAAGACCTTGCACACTTTGACCACATTCATCCGGAACAACCAACACCGGGAACCTTCGTCGTACCGTACACATTTGCTGCGGCAGGCGAATATCGTGTCTGGACTGACTTTATGTATGGCGGGATGCAGAATTTCATCGATTTCGACCTGACGGTAACCGGAACGCCTGACGCTGAAGAGCCTGACAGACTAGACAGGTTAAAAGTAGAAATGAGTGCCCCTGAACTGCAAGAAGGAAAAGCTGCAAACTTGAAGTTCACTGTGACTGATGAGAATGGGAAAGCAGTGCCAGTTACAGAAAAGTTCCTTGCCGCGGACGGGCACATCATTGTAATTGATGAAACACTTGATGAATTTGAACACACGCACGATGAGACTGGCGACAAAGATAATTTACTGACTTTTGAATACACTCCTGAAAATCCAGGCAGGCACAAAGCATGGGCACAGTTCAGCGTAGAAGGCAAAGACAGAACAGCAGAGTTTGAGTTTGAGGTTCAGAAAATTTAAATAGGCAAGCATTACACTCTTTGTAAGACATGGCAATAAAGGAAAAACTGGTGGGAAGCGTTGGAGCGGCATCAGCAGCTACAAGCGCACTTGGAGGTTACCAAGTATGTCATAACCTGTGCATGGCGGTAATAGCGATGTTAAGTATTATTGGCATCACGGTATCAGGCATGCCACTTATGTTCCTCACAAAAGTAGCCGTGCCATTCTGGATTGCAGGCGTAGCAATGCTCGGAATTCTCGGATACTTCCATCTCAAAATGAAATGCGTATCAGGCAAACTCATGATGTTTAATTCAGGACTATTGATTGCCGGAGTACCGTTTGCACCGCTAAATCAGCATCCTGCCGTATTGTGGAGCATCGGAGGCGTACTCGTTTTAGCGTCAATCGTTTTGTACGTGAAAGACAAACATGGCAAAAAGAAAAAATAAACAAAACAATTTCTTGGTGGTTGGAATCGTGATTGCAATCGTGCTAATCGCATTCAATTTCTACATCTCATCTCAGATAAAAACTCTTCAGCAGCCGCATATTGAAGAAAACACGCCCATGATGGGGCAACCAATGTCCCGCATGAGCTTCAGCGAATTCGACAAACAAAAGGCGCGAGAGTTCATGGACAAGAACAACGACGGCAAATGCGATATTTGCGGAATGCCCATAGACCAATGCATCGCATCAGGCATGATGCAGTGCAGTGGCATGGACCCGGATGCAACAATGGGCGTTTTGGGTTCACAACATACACATGCAGATTGGAAGATTTATCTTGACAGGGAAGAGTTTGATTGGTCTCCTTATGCTGATTTGCATCACAAACAAATGATGGGTGATAAAAGCATTCAAGATACCAGCGCGTTCATACATATCCACCCAGCAGAGGGGTCAGAGAAAGGAGGAGATGTGTTGCATATGCATGCCACTGGAATTCCACTAAGCTTATTCTTCGAAAGCCTCGGCATGAAGCTCAACAAAGATTGCTTGAAAACAAATGACAACGAATATTGCGGGCTCAAACTTTATGTAAACGGAAAAGAAAACACTGCATTTGGAGACTATGTATTCAATGATTTAGACAAAATACTGATTACTGATGGGGAAAACATTGAAGAACAAATGAAAAGCATTACCAATTTTGCGGAGACGCATTAAAATGAAATCGCAAAAAACGAAGTTTTTTGGGAACTTGAAAAATGCTTTTTCAAGTACAGAATATCTTCTTGCAGGCGTATTCGCAATACTTGTAATAATGGTTGGATTTCAAGTATATTCGATGTTTGGGATAACACAGAAAATTAGTCAGCCAGCAACAGCGCAAACACAATCCACGCCTTCACAAATCAAACTGCCATCAAACATACAATCTTCTGCACCCATACAATTCAAAAGTTTTGAAGAAGAAGTTGACTATTACAAGAAAAACGCGAAAAACCCCAAAAATATCGACGTTGAAAAAGCAGTACGCAATATGGACGAAAACCTTGATGGGCTGTGCGACACGTGCGGCATGGCAATCCTGCACTGTATAGAGCAGGGCATGGAGGATATGTAGATGAAAAAAGTTGCTTTCCTTCTATTGTTTCTAATCGCATGTTCATCAGAACAACTCAGCGCTGAACAAACAGCCTTCAAAGAAGCATGTCTCTCAAAAAGCCACCAATGGATGAAAATGTCTGAAATGAAAGACGGCATGATGACAGGATTACCCTGCAACGGGTGCATGCCTGACGAAAAAACACATATCTGCACACAGGCTGCATATGAGGCGTATGTCAAATGAACAAAAAAATCATCTATCTGTGCATTGCGCTGCTTTTTATCACTGCTGTTGCAGCGCTTGAACTTCCGCCAGGCGTGCAAAAACTATTGGAATACCAAAACCAGGTAGCGCTCTCCATAACCTTCCTCATGGCTTTTATCGGGGGCATCATAACATTCACATCGCCCTGCGGGTTTGTTGTTATCCCAACATTCTTCTCCTATCTATTCAAAGAAAGAAAACGCGCTATGTTCATGACGGCAATCTTCTCATTAGGCATGACCGTCGCGTTCATCATCTTCGGCATCATCGCAGGAATCCTAGGCAACTTCTTCAACGATTACAAGTCGTTTTTCGCAATGATATCAGGAATACTGCTCTTGCTTTTCGGCATCATGATGATATTCAACAAAGGCTTTTCATTCTTTGATTTCAGAGTCAAGCACAAGCCGAACCATGGCTGGGGAGTCTTTTTTCTCGGATTCTTTTTCGCCATAGGCTGGACACCGTGCGTCGGTCCAGTCTTGGGAGGCATAATCGTGCTCGCATCAGGAGTTGGAAGCGTTTTCAAATCGGCACTGCTTTTCGGATTTTATGCGCTTGGCGTCGCGCTTCCCCTGATGATTGTCTCATACTTTTCAGACAAATACGACGTGGCAAAATGGTTCACAAGCAAGCATATTGAGTTTACCATGTTTGGAAAGAAAATTCACACACACCTATACGGAATCATTGGAGGCATACTCCTCATCATAATTGGTCTAATCATGTTCTTCGGCAAAGGCACAAAACTCTTCATGGATAAAATCCCAGAATATCTGCCCTGGACAATGGACATGTTCACCAATGTGAATGAAAAGTTGGTGGAATCTTCAGTCTTCACTGGAAAAACGGCAAACATCATCGGAATTTTGATTGGGCTAGTATTGCTGTGGATCATGTGGAAAGCTATACGCCACTATCACAAATAATATAAATGAGAGGTTAGAACGCAAAACACAATGGAAGGAGAAAAAGAAGTCATTGATGCCTTAAGCGCGCACGAAAAAAGAGAACACCAGAAAAAAACGCGCGAAGAAGCACACGAGAAAAAGGAAGCAGAGCAAGAGCTCAAGCAGCAAAAGAAGAATTACTTCTGGATGGCATTCACCATTATATTCCTAATCGCATTCGCAGGAGCAATTGGCTGGCTCTTCACGCACAAAAAAGAAAACTATACAGACCGCCCTGTTCACTGGCATGCACTACTTGATGTTGAAATTTGCGGTGAAAAAAGAGATATAAGAGGCGGCAAGACCTCTGGAAACATGGCTGATAGTGCTATGTATGGTCCTCCTCTCCTTCACCACCATAACGACAACACCATCCACATTGAAGGGCAAATCATAAAGAAGGAAGACATAGCGCTCGGAAACTTCTTTGATGGAATAGACATTCCTTTTGACAAAGACAAAATAATGGACAAGAAAAATGGTGATTTGTGCCCAGACGGCAGGCCGGGAGTGCTCAAGATGTACGTCAACGACCAGCCAAGAACAGATTTCAGAGACTACATACCATTGGCAGTTGAAGACGCAAGAAAACAAGTCGTCAAGCTGGTATTTGAGCCTGAAGAAGGGTCTGAAGAAGAAAGCAATACAACGAACTCAAGTTCGTAAAGTTTTTATACTGAAAGCTTTTCAGCCAATGTAAAGCTTAAGGGGGTCAACCTATGGCAAAAGAAAAAGATGAAGTAAGCAGTTCAACAATCTGGATTATTGCAATAGCGGCAGTGTTAATCCTTTTCAACCAAATACAGCTCTTCCAATTAAACAGCATGATAGGCGGCCAAAGCAGTGGCATCATGAGCGTGTTCAAAGGCGGCGGGGGCTCACTCTCATTAAAGGGAGGCGAAGGAAAAACCTTGGCGCCCGTCTTGCTCGCATCTGGAGAAAGCCCTGTTTTGTCAGGATACGGCACAAAAGTCAAAGAATTACCAACCATTAGCTCATCCAAAGAAGTGGAGAAAACAGGAGACGTAGCACAAGACGCTTTAAACATGCTTGTTCCAACAGGAACGCCAGAATACGGTCAAGCAGCAGGAGTAACTTTTGACGATCCGATAACAGCACAGAAAGTCTGGGGAGGCTACGAAAAATCAATTCAATTAGACCAAGCCCAGACTACAAGATACGACAAAATTGTAGGATCATTCACCTGCGATTACTGCTGTGGCAGCCCACAACGACCAACCATCATCACTCACTGCGGCTGCGCACACGCCAGAGCATGGAGAGGAATGGCAAAATGGTTCATAGTCAACATGGGCGACAAAGTCACAGACGAACAAATCATGGGTGAATTGAGCAGATGGAAAGCACTCTGGTATCCAGGACCAACAGTCAAACGAGTGGTCCAAGAACAGTCGCTCTCAAGCGGAGACACATCCGCACCAGTCAAGCTCGATGAACTTCCGCAAATGGTAGGCGGATGTTAAGGAGGTAAAAACATGAACAAAAACGTTGTAATCGCAATCGTGCTCGGCGCACTCGTGTTAATAGCAGGCGTCCAAGCATTCCAGCTGTTTACGCTGAAAACAAAGCTGGCAGGCGGACAATTAAGTACAAGCGCACCAACACAGTCAGGCGGTGGCGGCAACCCACAATTGCCAAGCAACTTACAGAACTTGCCAAACATGGTCGGCGGTTGTTGATTCAATTTTTTTCTAATTTTTG
>CAYSMN010000024.1:11106-13245 GCA_964432255.1 uncultured Methanosarcinales archaeon
TTTTTGACACTGGTCTGGGATAACTTTACCAAAGCGGCGGGGCAAAAGCATAAATACCAGTTATTCTCCGTGCGAATAGAGCAGGGGGGAGATTACATGAAACAGCAGAAACTGAACAATCTCAACACGTATCTGATTATAGCATTAGTAATTATTGTAGCTGTCGGCCTCTACTTCACACTCTCCGTGCCTGTTACCAAAAAAGAAGCAGCAATGCCGGTACCTCCACGCGAATTACAACTCACAGTTCTAGGCACAGACTGCAAAGACTGCTTCAACATAACAACCGCAGTTGACTTCATCAAGCAGCAGCCAAACATAAATGTCACAGAGCTCAAAGAAATGACGATGGAAGACGCAAAAGACTTAGTCAGCAAATACAACATCTCAAGACTGCCAGCCCTCATCATAATGGGCAACACCACAAATTTGACGATACCAAACTTCAACGAAAAAGAAGGCGCATTAGTCTTTGACCAAGTGCCAGCACCTTATTATGATATCGCAGAAGAACGCATAAGAGGAAAAGTCACTGTTGTTACGCTAGAAGACGCAAGCTGCAAAGAATGCTTCAACATCAGCTTAATCGTTGAACAACTCAAACAAGCGGGCATAATGGTTGTAAGCGAACAGACAATAGACGCAACAGGAGTTGAAGGAAAAGGACTAATTCAGAAGTACAACATTGAGAAGATTCCATCACTCATCTTCAACAAAGAAGCACTAGAGTATGCAGTAGTGCAGCAAGTCTGGGAGCAAGTTGGCACAGAAGAAAGCGACGGCAAACTCGTGCTGCGCTTTGTAAACCCGCCGTATATCAATGCAAGCACGGGCAAAACAGAAGGACTTGTCACCATGACGATGCTATCTGATGAAGGCTGCACTGAATGCTTCAACGCAAGCGTCTACAAAGAATTATTCACGCAAAGCTTCAACATGTACGTAGAAAAAGAAGAGACGCTCGATTCTGCAAGCACAAAAGGCAAATTCCTTGTAAAGAAATACAACATTACTGCAGTGCCAACAGTAGTCCTGTCAAAAGATGCAGGCATGTATCCGAGCCTTGCACAAGCATGGGGACAAGTCGGCAGCGCAGAAAAAGACGGAACTTTCGTCTTCAGAAACGTGGCACTCTTGAAAGGCTACTTTGAACAGCAAGGCACACCATTTGCCTACAAAGACCTGAGCACTGGTGAAGTGTTAAACGGCACCACAGAAACAGCCGAAGTAACAGAAGAGCCTGAAATAACCGCGCCTGAAAACGAGACTGAAAGCTAATTTTTATCTTTTTTAGAAAATTTATTCAATTTCTCTGAGCAATTCGTCTGCAGCCTGAGTGGAATCCATTGCTACAGATGCCTTGCCGCAATACGGGCATAAGCTCGGCTGGTAGTTCCGCGTAAACTTCCAGTTGCACGCACCACAACGATACTTGGCTTTCATCCCAAATCACCACTTTTGATAATAATACCTCAATCATTTGAGTATTTAAACTTTATTGTGTCAAAAACTCGCTTTAAAAGGATATTCTGGTACCCCGAGTTTTTGAGCACAGTCGGAAATCCATCAATTGCATCGAAAAAGTGGATTTCCGATGTGGTCAATCCATAAGATTTATCAAATACCTTCTTTCAAAGCACGCTATGAGGGTGTGGATTGCTGTCGGACTGCTGATTTTGGTGATACTGGCATTCAACAATATGGGCAGGTTATTCTCAACAGATTGCCCAACAAAAGTTTACGGCACTGCTGAAAAACACGTCAAATACTTTTCCTCACCCTTTTGTGTTGCCTGCTGGGTGCAAAAACCAATAGTTGAGAAAATTGCTGCAGAAGGAAAAGTTGCCTTTGAAGAATACAACTCAGACTTCTGCCAAGAAGCAGCGGCACCACATTACGTCAGAGGAGTGCCGTCATTCTTAATTGACGGAAAACTCACGTACGGCCTGCAAAACGAAGAACAGCTAAAGGAGCTGACAAAATGAAATATGTGATTTTGATTTTTGCACTCTGTCTTGGCATATTAGTCGGCGTCACACTCTTCATGCCGACATCTTCAACCATAACCGGCGCAGTGCCACACGCGTGCTATGTTGAGAATGAATTATGCGCGTGCGGAGAAACAGTTTGCGTGTGCGG
>CAYSMN010000025.1:0-3881 GCA_964432255.1 uncultured Methanosarcinales archaeon
GCTCCGTTTATTGCCGCATATAACACAGTTCATTTAAAACCAATTGAAAAGCCTCCGACGGGAGTTGCACCCGCGACCTCGACATTACCAATGTCGCGCTATAGCTACTAAGCTACGGAGGCGCGTAGAACAAAGTGCAATATGCCTTTTTTTAAATGTTTGTAAACAATTTTATATTAAAACAGCATATCATACCATATATGAGGGGGCTTGCTTTGTTTTCGTTGGATACGCTGATTAATTTGCCGCGTTTATATGCGAGAGCGGTTGAGAAAGCGTGCAAAGGAATTACGCGCGAGGAAATATTGGAGATGCTGGCTGATAACCGTTGTCCAGACACTGGTTTTAGATTGCAAGGAGTCATTGATAATATATTTCAGATGTCTCGTGCTCCTGATTTCGGGCGTGTTCCTCCAACTAGAATTACTGAAAAATTTGTGTATGAAAGTATTGAGCAGCACCGAGAAACCTCTGCCGCGTATAAAGCAGTCATGAGGCTGCTTCACGAGAGCGCGGGAGTGTGTGTGAAAAGTTATGCGCCGAGAGTGATTGATGTTGCGCGCAGTCATGGTCTCACGCCGGGTATTTTTTATCCAATGGAACAAAAGTGCGTAGAGCGTATTGTACGATATTCAGGGTTGCAGATTGATGTTGTGGCTGGCACGGCGGGTGAAAAATCAAGGGAAGAGCTCATCAAGAAGGCGCAGCGCTTGGCAAAAGCAGGTGAGACATGGCTTATGATTCATGATTTTATGGACGGTTCTAACTACAGAGGAATTGCCGAAAAGTTGAAAGCGCATTACATAGAATGCAATGAAACTTCAGAAGCTCCTCTTGCTCGAGTAACTGCAGTATTACATGACGTAGCGCCTAAATGAAAGGATGGCGCGGACAGGATTTGAACCTGCGAACCCACTAAGGGAGC
Organism: uncultured Methanosarcinales archaeon; assembly: GCA_964432255.1. Taxonomy (GTDB): domain Archaea; phylum Nanobdellota; class Nanobdellia; order Woesearchaeales; family ARS49; genus CABMGU01. Next base: position 926 of record CAYSMN010000025.1, read on the forward strand.
GGATCTTAAGTCCGCCGCATTTGGCCACTTTGCTACCGCGCCGCACTGCCTGTGTGCAAGAATATGGTATATAAACATTACTTGTTAACGCATGTTAAGGAATATTTTTATATGACAACTGTTTGCTTTACAACTTATGAAAAGGTTGCTAATGCTTTTGCTGGTCTTGTTGTCAGCATGCACACCAGTAAAAGAGAAAATCTTTGTCGCGAATGAAGCGAGCGGTTCTATCAGCGTGATTGATGCAGCAACGTTGAAAGAGATTGACCGTGTTTCTTTGACTGCCGAGCATGATGGCGCCAGAGTTGAGTATGCGCCGCATAACGTGCAGGTTGTTGGGAATAAGGTTTTGATTACAGCAAACACTGCTCACAAGCATAACAGCGCTCAGGCCAAAGCGCATAGTGATGAGGAAATGCAGCATGGCGATCATGAAATGTCTGCAGATGATATGAAAATACCAACCGGCATAATTGCGGTTGAAGCGCATGAAGAAGATGCTGACGAGGAAGGTGAGCATCCTGACCAGCTCGTCATCATGGATGCCAAATCGCACAAAATTGTTGACAGAGTTGATTTGGATTTTGGCGCGCATCTCGCTCATGTTGTTTCTGATGGCGCATACGCTTATGTTACTGCAACTGATACTGAATTATTGTACAAGGTGAATTTGGAAACGAAAAAATACTCGCCAATCGTCTTGCCAAAGGGCAGCATGCCTCATGGTGTGAGATTGACGTCAGATAATAAAGCCGTGATTGCAGCAATGGGTAATGCATTATTGGTTCTTGATTTAGAAAGTAAACATTTAGACACGGTAGACCTGCCGGGCAAAGGCGTGCAGGCTGGTGTTGTGGATAATATCGCCATGGTATCAGTGTTTGACACGAAGCAATTGGCGTTATATGATATGACAACAAAGGAACTTTCATTGGTTGACTTGCCCGCAGAAGCAAAAGGCCCTATCCAGATGTATTGGACTCCTGACGGAAAATATGTGTACGTTGCTGATCAGGGCGTTTATTTTGACCAGCCTCCGGGAATTAACACGTACAAAATTGATTTGGCTGAAAAGAAAGTTGTCGCAGTGATTAATACGGGTTACGCGCCGCATGGCGTTGTTGTTTCTCCAGATGGCAGGGTTTGGGTGACGAATTTGAATGGTAATTCTGTTTCTGTTATTCAGAACGACCAGAAAGTTGCCGAGATTGATGTTGGCGCTGCGCCGAATGGCATCTCTTTTTGGTCAGCGCAATAATATTTGCGCTACGACAAATGCGAGATAGAAGAATATCAGCGTGATTGCCTCGTTCTTTGTGAGTATGTTGTCAGTGCGCATGAAGAGGAGTGCGAATACGACTGCGACGAGTGTGAAGACGCCGATGACTGATAGGATGAAAACATTGATTGCTATTGGCGAGATTAGGGCGGTGATGCCCATGATGATGCACGCGTCAACTACTACTGTGCCGAGCAGGTCTCCGATTGCCATGTCTCCGTGGCCTTTGCGCACGCTCTGAAGCGCGAATGTGAATTCTGGAAGTGTCGTGCCTAGCGCGACGAGCACGAGACCGATGAGAAGTGAAGGAATACTTAATCCGAGCGCGATGGTGTGTGAGCTTTGTACTATGAAATGCGCGCTGAAAAGCATTACGGCAACGCTGACAGCGAAGATTGAAAGGTGTTTTAGCCAGTGGTCGCGCATTTCGAAAGGCTTTTGGAAATATTCTCGTTCTTTGAGCAGCACAATCATGAATATTATGCCTGCTCCGAGCAATACTATGCCGTCAAGCCTTGAGAGAATTCCGTTTAAGCCAAGTATGATTGGGAGCAGCATTAGTATGGCAAAGTAGAGGTCTTTCTTGATGATGTTGCTGTGGATTTTGATGGGGTGCCCTGCGAGAGCGACAAGCCCTAGTATGAGGGTTATGTCTGCTATGTTTCCGCCGAGCAGTGTGCCGACGCCGATAGCCGGGTCGCCCTTTATTGCTGATAAAATGCTGATGAAGCCTTCTGGCAGTGAAGATACAAGCGCTACAAGGATGAAGCTCGTGACGAATTCTGTTAATCTTAGGAATCTGGCAATGTGGGCGACTGATTTGACTGCGTATTCTGCGCTCTTGACGAGCAGTATGCAGCCGATGATGAAGATGAGCGCCTCTTTGTACATGACGCAGATTTAGATTAAGGTATTATTAAAGATTGTCCTTTCACAAATTTTATATACACCGTTACACTCGCTGTAAACTATGGTGAAAGACCCTGTGTGCGGGATGGAAGTAAACCCCATCACCGCCAGATTCTTTACTAAAAAGAAAGGTGAAACGGTTTATTTTTGTAGCAAGAACTGTCAAGACCAGTTTGAGCACAAGGCAGAAAAAGCAATTATTCCGATTTCTGGCATGCATTGCTCGAGTTGCGTGCGTACGATTGAGACTGCGCTGAAGAAAGTGCCTGGTGTTGAAAATGCTGTCGTGAATTTTGCTAGTTCGAAAGCGTATGTTGATTACAATCCGTCTTTAGCCGATGAAGATATGTTCAGGGAAGCGATTAAGAAGAGCGGCTATGAGGCTGAAAAGCATGAAGCGCCTGCCGAGACTGGTAAAATTGTGCTTAATATTTCCGGGATGGAAAGCCAGCATTGTGTGAATATTGTTGAGAAGACGCTGAAAAATGTTGCGGGCGTTTCGAGTGTGAAAGTGAATTTGGCAACGCAAAAGGCTGAAGTGGCTTATGATGCTGTACAAACAAATACTGATGTTTTGATTTCTGCGGTGAAAAATGCTGGCTATGGCGCGTCTCGTGCTGATGTTGAAAAGATGGCGCGCGAGAGTGAAGTGCGTCATTGGGCTTTGCGTATGTGGATTGCGGGATTGTTTGGAATCCCGTTGTTATATTTAGCAATGGGCCACATGCTTGGCTTGCCCTTGCCCATGTTGAGCCCGACAGTTAATGC
>CAYSMN010000025.1:3981-5982 GCA_964432255.1 uncultured Methanosarcinales archaeon
CAATGGGCCACATGCTTGGCTTGCCCTTGCCCATGTTGAGCCCGACAGTTAATGCAATACTTCAGTTTGTTCTCGCAACGCCGATAGTTCTTGCGGGCGGAGAGTTTTACACGAAAGGTTTGCGTGCATTGCTAATCAATAGAATGCCGAATATGGACAGCTTGGTTGCTGTTGGCACTGGTGCGGCGTATGTTTACAGTTTGTTTGTTGCAATAATGATTTTGATGAAAAAGTCGGGTTACACGACTGAGATGTTGTATTTTGAGATTGCCGGGCTTATCGTAGCTTTCATTATTCTAGGGAAATTATTGGAATCAATTGCCAAGGGCAAGACTTCTGAGGCTATCAAAAAATTGCTGGGCTTGCAGCCGAAGACTGCCATTGTTTTGCGCGGCAAAGAGCAGGTTGAGATTCCGATTGCGGAAGTCAATGTTGGCGATGTTATTGTGGTGAAGCCTGGGCAGAAGATTCCTGTTGATGGTTTTGTTAAGGATGGCAATTCGAGTGTTGACGAGAGCGCGATTACTGGAGAGAGTATTCCTGTTGAAAAAACCGTTAACAGCAAGGTGATTGCTGGCACTGTGAACAAGACCGGCTCGTTCACCATGCGCGCCACAAAGGTTGGCGCTGATACTGTTCTTGCGCAAATCGTTAAGATGGTTGAGGAAGCGCAGGGCTCTAAAGCGCCGATTCAGGAGTTGGCTGACAAAATTTCGTTTTATTTTGTGCCGGTTGTAATTCTTGTTGCAGTTGCGAGTTTTGTTTCGTGGTATTTCGTTGGCAACGTTGCGTTTGGTTTTACTACTTTTATCGCTGTCTTGATTATCGCATGCCCGTGCGCGCTGGGCTTGGCAACGCCGACTGCAATTATGGTTGGCACTGGGAAGGCTGCTGAGTATGGTATTTTGTTCAAGAATGCTGAGGCGTTGCAGAAGGCAAAGGAGTTGGATGTTGTTGTTTTTGACAAGACTGGCACGCTGACGTTGGGCAAGCCGGAAGTTACTGATATTATTCCTGTTGGCAAGGCGACCGCTGACGCGGTTTTGCAGTTGGCCGCGATTGTTGAAAAGCGCAGTGAGCATCCGTTGGCTGAAGCGATTTTGAATGCTGCGAAGACAAAGAAGCTTGCTGTTCCTGACCCGACTGCTTTCCAATCTGCTACTGGCAAGGGTGTTGCTGCAAAGTATAGGGGCAAAGTGTTGTATTTGGGCAATCGCACGCTGATGGAAGAAAAGAAGGTTAACATCAAGGATATCGAAAGCGCTGTCGTGTCTCTTGAAGAGCAGGGCAAGACAGTTGTTTTCTTGGCTTCTGCAAAGACTTTGATGGGTGTTATTGCGGTTGCTGACCAGCCAAAGCCTTTTGCGAAAGAGGCTGTTGAGGAGTTGCACAGGCTTGGAAAAAAGGTCATGCTTATCACGGGCGATAATGAAAGGACTGGCCGCGCAATCGCTGCACAATTAGGCATTGATGACGTGATGGCGGGCGTGTTGCCGAATAAAAAGGCTGAGAAGATTAAGGAATTGCAGGCTAAGGGCTTGAAGGTTGCGATGGTTGGTGATGGTATTAATGACGCGCCTGCTTTGACGCAGGCTGATGTTGGCATTGCGATTGGTTCTGGCACTGATATCGCGATTGAGGCCGGCAATGTTGTTTTGATTAAGAGTGATGTGCGTGATGTTGTTACTGCCATGTCTTTGAGCAGGTATGCCATGCACAAAATAAGGCAGAATTTGTTTTGGGCTTTTGCTTACAACGTCATTCTTATTCCTGTTGCCGCAGGTGTTTTGTACCCAGCGACTGGCTGGTTGTTGAATCCTGTGCTTGCCGGCGTCGCAATGGCGTTCAGCAGCGTGAGCGTGGTTAGCAATAGTTTGTTGATGAGATTCTACAAGCCTAAGTTGTTTGGCAGATTGCCGATGCCTTAGATTGCTGAGTGTACTTTCGGCGGATGCTTATGCGTGAGTTCTTTTTTTGACTGGTAGAAGAAGTACGCTAGAA
>CAYSMN010000025.1:6082-12850 GCA_964432255.1 uncultured Methanosarcinales archaeon
GGCGGATGCTTATGCGTGAGTTCTTTTTTTGACTGGTAGAAGAAGTACGCTAGAATTGCTATTGTAATAACCGGCGCTATCCAGCTGGGCACGTGTACGCCGAAACTGTCTACGATCATGACAATGCCCAGTGCAAAGACTGAATACATCGCGCCGTTTTTCAAATACACATATTTTTTGACGTTTTCTATGTTTCCTACAGTGAGTTGTCTGACGACAATAGCTCCAATTCCGTTTCCAATCAATATTAGTGGTACCGAAAGAGTGAATGCGAATGCGCCGAGCACTCCGTCGATTGAAAATGTTGCATCGATGACTTCCAGGTAGAATATTTTTGCCCAGTCTGTTATGTTTCCTTTGTGGAGCATTTCGTGTTCCATTTTTTCCGCGTTTTGTTTGAAGCCGTGCGTGATGAAGAATGCTGTTGAACCGATTACTGCGCCGAATGCCATGAGGGGCGTTCTCTTGAGTGCGAACCAGACAACTGCTGAGAGTATTATGGAGACTACTGCGTAAAACCACACGCCTTGTCTTACAAAGAAGCGTTCTGCGTGCAACCCGTAATTTTTTGGTTCTAGGAAAAGCCAGTGGAAAAAGAGAAAGATGAGAAATATTCCGCCGCCGCTGAGCAGTATTGGTGCTGATTTTTCTACTGCTTCCATTACTGCGGGGTCTGAGCTGAAGGTTGCCATAAATGAGCCGAGAAATCCCAGCGCGGGTGTTGTTGCCCAGATTATCAGCCATGGCAGAAATCCTCTGATGATGAATACTGCTATCAGTATGCCCCAAATGAGGAACCATCTTCTGGCTTTTGGCCGCATTGTGCCGAGGACTTCTGCGTTGATGACTGCGTTGTCTATGCTGCTGATGATTTCAAAAAGGCAGAGTCCGATTATGGTGAGAATGCTTTCTAATATCATAGCGTGAACGAAAAACTTCAGTTATTTAAGCGTGACTATTGGAAAGCTTTTTATAATCAGTCATCACTTGGTGTATACGAAAAGAGGTGGGGTATTATGGCAAAAGAGGATAATAGAGATCTTATTCAAATTGGTGTTTGGGCATGCATCGCCATCGTAGTAATTGTGTTCGTCGTGCGCTATTTTCTTTTGAGATAGCACAATCTTTTTAAAGCGCCCCCTTATCCCTCGACTTAATACTACTAACAGGGGTGTTGTACTATGATGTGGATTGTGTGGGTTGTAAGTTTGTTGTCGATAGGATTTGCCATTTGGCTTATGAAGGACGTTTTGAGAAGGCCGGTTGGCACTCCTAAGATGCAGGAAATTTCTGAGCTTATTCGTGTTGGTGCTAACGCGTTTATGAAACGACAGTACACCACTATCGCTGTTATGAGTATATTGTTCGCAGTTATTATCTTCTTTGTCTATAGATACTTGGGCCAGACGTCATTGGGTTGGTCTACCGCCATTGGCTTTTTGTTTGGAGCAGCTTGCTCAGCAACAGCCGGCATTATCGGCATGTGGATGTCCGTGAGGGCAAACGTGCGTGTTGCTGCTGGCGCGCAGAAGAGCATGAATGATGCTTTGATTCCTGCCTTGAGGGGAGGCGCTGTCAGCGGTATTTTCATTGTGTCATTGAGCCTGCTCGGTATTGCGTTGCTGTTCAGCATTTTCGGCATATGGCATGACGTGAAAGAGATTCCATTCTTGATTGTTGGTTATGGATTCGGCGCGTCTTTTGTCGCGTTGTTTGCACAGCTGGGCGGCGGTATTTACACGAAAGCTGCTGATGTTGGCGCTGATCTTGTTGGAAAAGTCGAAAAGAATATTCCTGAGGATGATCCTAGAAACCCTGCAGTTATTGCTGACTTGGTTGGTGATAATGTTGGCGACTGTGCAGGAAGAGGCGCTGACTTGTTTGAGTCTGCTGCCGCGGAGAACATTGGTGCAATGATTATTGGTGTTGCCTTGTTCCCTGTTTTCGGCGTTAACGGCATTTTGTTCCCGTTGATTGTTAGAAGCTTTGGCTTGCTGGCAAGCATTGTGGGAGTCATGTGTGTCAAGGTTAAGGAACGGGAGAATCCGTTGTGGGGGCTGACAAAGGGTTATTTGATAACGTCAGTTCTCGCTACAGTTGCGTTCTACTTTGTCACGATGAGAATGTTGGGCAACATTTGGTTTTTCTATTCGGGCCTTGTTGGTATTGTGACGAGCATTTTGATTGTGTTGATTACAATGTACTACACCGAGTCTGAGTACAGGCCGGTTAAGGCGATTGTGAAGGCTTGCCAGACTGGTCACGCGACAAACATCATCCGTGGATTTGCAGTTGCGCTTGAATGCACTGCTGCTCCTACGATTGTTTTGAGCGCTGCTCTTATCTTTAGCTACATGTTTGGCACGTGGACTGGTTTTGACCACGGCGGTTTGTACGGTACTGCTATCGCGACGATGGGCATGCTGTCTACTGCTGCTTACGTGCTTGCTATGGACACGTTTGGTCCGATTACAGACAACGCGGGCGGTATTGCAGAGTTTTCTGGCGCTCCAAAGAAGGTGAGGGCGCGAACTGACCGTTTGGATGCTGCTGGCAACACTACAAAGGCGTTGACTAAGGGTTACGCTATTGGCAGTGCTGCATTGGCTGCTTTCCTGTTGTTCAGCGCTTACCAGGACGAAGTAGTCAAATATGTCGGCGAGGCTGGCAGGATTGTAAACCTGGCCAAGGTTGAAGTCTTCGTTGGCGCGTTTATTGGAGCGATGCTTGTGTTCTTGTTCAGCAGTATGGCGATTCGTGCTGTTGGCGACGCTGCTCACGAGATTGTGAATGAAGTTCGCAGGCAGTTCAAGAGCATTAGGGGATTGATGGAAGGTAAGGCAAAGCCGGATTATGCAAAGTGTGTTGACATTTGCACAAAGGCGGCTTTGCGGGAGATGATTATGCCTGGCCTCTTGATTATTGTCGTGACTGTTGCGGTTGGACTTATCTTGAAGGCAGAAGCGACTGCAGGTTTCCTGATGGTCGGCACGATTACCGGTATTTTGATGGCGCTCGTGTTGAACACTGGCGGTGGAGCTTGGGACAATGCGAAGAAGCATTTGGAAATGAGCGGACAAAAAGGATCTATAGCTCATCAGGCAGCAGTCACAGGAGACACCGTGGGTGACCCTCTGAAGGATACCGCAGGGCCCTCTTTGCACGTGTTGATAAAACTTTTAGGCACGCTGACGTTAGTATTGGCGCCTCTCTTCATTTAGAATTATTTTTTTCTTTATTATTTAGCCATTCTTACGTATATTCCTTGCGCCATTCTGGCAAAACCATCAACTATTTTTGTGTATCCGTCCATTAATTGTTCAACGCAGCCGGCCATTCTTTCTCCAACTGTCTTTTTTGGCTTTCCGTCTTTGTTTAATGGCCCAAATTGTATTCTGTAATGCGCCAGTTCCTTTTCTAATTCTTCTTTTTTGTCTGCCAGCCTGAAAAGGGTGAAGACTGCTTCTGCAAATTTGTCGTCATATCTTTTAAGTTCTACTTGTGCCTGGCTTAGCGTGTTTTGTGTGTCTTGTCTTTGCCTCTCCATGTTGAAGTATCTGAATGCTGCTTCCCTGAATCCTGCTTCATACCATGTTCTTTCTTTTGATTCTTTTTCAAGCTTCGCGGTTGCTTCATTTAGCAATTCTGTCAGCTGAACTTCGTTCAGTATTCGTGGCAGGGCATTGTGCCTCGATAGAATTCCAATAATGTTTGTGTAGAATGTTAGCTCGTAGTTTACTTTTTTTAGCTGTTGTTCGAGTTCTTTTGCTTTGGCCTCGAGTGCTCTTTTTCTTTCTTGTTCTGCCTTTTCTGTTGCTTCTCTTATTTCTCTTGCCTGCCAGACTTGGCTGTCTTCAAGATTTACGGGTTCAAGGTCAGAATGACTAATTGAAATGTCGCTGTCACCACATTTTTCTTCTAAACCCATTGTCGCTCACCAGACTACTCAAGTCGCATTTATTTATAATGTTTGTGACAAAATTTAAGAAGTCAGGGCTATCACAGTGCAGTCATGAAACTGTTCCCAAAGCGCAAGCCGTATCAGAAGGGGTATTTTGCAGTTGGTGATGGGCACGAGCTATTTTATGCTCTTTACGGCAATCCGAAAGGCGTTCCTGTTTTGTTTGTTCATGGTGGCCCTGGCGGCGGCTGCAGCAAGAATACCCCGCAGCATTTTAATCCGAAAAAATTTAACATTATTACGGTTGACCAGCGTGGCGCTGGAAAGAGCAAGCCGTTTGCGAGCACGAGGGCAAATACGACGCAGAAATTAGTGCAGGACTTTAGAAAATTCTTAAAATTTCTGAAAATAAAGAAAACTTTCTTGTTTGGAGGCTCGTGGGGCTCGTGCTTGTCGTTATGTTACGCAATAAAATACCCGCAAACAGTTCTAGGAATGGTTTTGAGAGGAATTTTTCTTGGCACAAGGTATGAGAACGAGTATTTCCTGAAGGGCGGTCCTAAGACTCATTTTCCTGAAGTCTGGGAGCGGTTTGTCAGCATGGTTCCGAAGAATTACCGCACAAAGCCCGCCAAATATTATTGGAAGATGATGAATTCTAAAAATAAGAAGGTTGTTAAGAAGTTTTGCCGGGAATGGGCGCTGTACGAAGACAGCACTGTGCGTCTTGTGTACGATAAGAAAAAATGCCTGAAGGAAACGCTCGGCAACTGGGTGATTCCGATAGCGAAGCTGGAAGCGAAGTATTTGATGAATGATTGTTTTCTGCCTAAGAATTATATTTTGAATAATGTGCGAAGGATTAAGAATATTCCATTGTCAATCGTGCACGGCAGGTATGATTTTGTCTGCACTCCTGACATGGCGTACACTTTGCATAAGGCGCTGCCGAAGTCGAAATTGTTTTTCATGCTTGCAGGACATTCATCAGGCGACCCTGAAATAAGAAAGGCGATGATGCGTGAAATTCATCTGATGGCGAAAAAAATACGGAAATTAAGCTAAAATCCGTAAACTTTCCGACCACTTCCGTAAACTTTGTGGTTTTCTCGTCGATACAAATTTTAACAAGTTTTATATAGTCAGATTTGGTGATTGGAAGTGATGGCAAAACAAATACAGTTGACTTGTGTGATAAAGAAAGAAGGAAAGCTGTATTCTTCAGTATGTCCTGAGCTGAACGTCGCTAGTTATGGACGTACGCCTGCAGAAGCTAAAAGAAAATTAAAAGAGGCCGTAGAAAGCCATTTGCAGGTAGCAAAGGAAGAGAATATGCTTGATGAGATTCTTGAAGAACAAGAACTCAGAAAAAAGTCTCGCATTGTAAAATTGTCCATCGCACTTCCTGCTGATTGAAACAGCTGAAACTCACAGGCAAGGATATTATCAAGATTCTTTATAAGAATGGATTCTCTATTCGAAATCGCGCTGGGTCTCATGTTAATCTTATCGGAATGGTTAAAGATAGAAAAAGGCTGGTCACTGTTGCAATTCACGGAAATAAAGAAATACCACCTGGAACGCTGTTGAGTATCATAGACCAGTCAGGCTTTACAAAAGAAGAATTTATTAAGCTCTTCGAATGATTTATAGTTATGTCAAAAAAAGAGGTCAGCCATAACGGCTCTGCGATTATTCGTGATGTTATTCTTGGCGGCCAGGATGGTTTGGTGAATGTGTTTGGCGTTGTATTAGCTGTTGCTGAAGCTACGCAGAGCAGATACATAATTTTGATTTCCGGTCTTGCCGCTGCTTTTGCTGAATCGATTTCAATGGCGGCTGTTGCTTACACTAGTGGCAGGGCTGGTGAGGAATATTATCGTGGCAAGCGCCGCATGATTGCCGAAGAATTCGCGCATCCAGTCAGGGACGCATTGATAGTTGGCTTGGCGGCGATTGTTGGCTCTTTTGTGCCGTTGGTTCCTTTTATGTTATTGCAAGTGGGTACGGCGTTTTGGACAACGATTGGTGTTTCAACGCTAATTTTGTTTGCCAGCGGCGCGATTAAGGCAAAATATACCGGCGCAAACGCGTTCAAGTCTGCTGTTGAGATGGCAGTTGTTGGAATGGCTGCCGCTATTGCTGGTTATCTTATTGGTGCAGCATTGGGAGCGTTGCCGATTGCATGAACTGGCGTTTTATTCCATTCAAATACTATAATCCTTATGTGAAGATTGCGCTGAATGAAGTTGTTGTTGATTCTGTGAAAAAAACAGGCGTGCCTGTTGTCTGGCTTGCGGGCTGGAAGCCAAGCTGTATCAACATTGGTTATGGCCAGCATATTCGGGATGTTGTGAATCTTGAGGAAGCAAGGAAGCGGAAGATTCTTGTTGTAAGACGCCAGGGTGGCGGCGGTGCCATGTTTCTGAGCAGTAATGGTGAGATTAGTTGGAGCGTGGTAGCGCCTGAAAGGTTTTTCCCAAAAAATCCGAACCGAATTTATGAAAGAGTTTGTGCTCGAATTGTGAATGCCTTGAAAGATCTTGGTGTTTCTGCTCGTCACAAACCGGTTAATGATGTGGTTACTGATAAAGGCAAAATATCAGGCGCAACAATAAAGAAGGAAGGCTCTGTTGTCTACGTCGGGGGTACGTTGCTGTATTATGCTGACTCTGTATTGATGCGAAAGTTGCTCAGGCCTGAGTGTGACCATCTGAAAAGGCAGAAAGTGCCGGAAAAGTTCAAGCAGGTAACAAGTGTTTCAGGGCTGTGCAATGCGAGTTTTTCTGCAGTAATTAAGGCACTTAAAGAAAATCTTCTTAAAGGAATCGGCTTCACAGCTGGCAAGTGGAGTAAAGAAGAGCTTG
>CAYSMN010000026.1:0-12229 GCA_964432255.1 uncultured Methanosarcinales archaeon
GTTTCAGCTTCAAAAAAGAACGCGAAAATCGCGGGTGTGGTGAAATCCATCGAATTTTCCCGCACCGACCTGAAGTGGCTTGACGCTAAATTCGGCAAGAACTTCCTCGACAGAATAATTACCTTGCCAGTTCAATCCGGCAGAAGCATTGCTGACAAGACTGTTGAGAAAATCTATCATCAAATCTTTTACCAGGCAGAATTCATTCTAAAAAATACGGGAAAAATCTGTGTCGTCATGAAGCGCGGTGTCGACTTACTCAAGCAAAAGGCTGAAGAATTCCAATTCTCAACAGAATCTGAAAGAAAAGTCATGCAGGGCGCTGAAGAGTTGACGATTTTAGTGTTCTCAAAACAAATATTGTAATAAGGATTTAGACAAATATTTGAAAAGATCGTCTGAATAGGTGAGACTATTTGCATGCACCAGCAAGCTTTGTTTCCGGCAGGATAAACTTTAAATATATCCTTCATAGGTATATCAGAATGTTCAGCTTGAATTTAGTACAAACAGACCTTGTTTTGCTGCACGATTCAGTAACCAAGATGCAAACTGATATGCTCGTACTCGGTCCGGTCATCCTAAAGACCGGCCAAGGCGTTAGCCAATTGACAGATTTGCGCAATCGCTTGGACACCGCGAAGAAATTGCTTGAACAGTTGCTCAGTCAAGTCAATAGCCAGCTGGGTTCCAAAATCAAATTTGATGAATAAGTTGGATTCCCCTACCTTTTGAAACAGTCCTAAAACCGTTACTTTTAAATACCTTAAATATCAGTTTATTCTCGGGGTTGGGTAGGTGCTGAGCCTCCGGCTTAACTGCTGAGGAAAGTCTGCCCACCATAAAAGGCGACTCCGCAAGGAGAATCAGTAATGGTTGGCTCCATCACAGAAACGGACCTTGTATGGGTAGTATGATGCGTGACTCCCGTGGCGACATGGGCATACGCGCGGACGTTCCCATACGATTGGCTGAAACGGATAGCCCTCGCCGGTGCAAGCACAGTACGTGCGCTTAGTTGAATGCTCAGGAACGCCTGTCCAGGCCATTAACTTGGCCACCAGTGGATTATCATTGGTTTGGAGGCGTACAAAAGGTAGCTTACGCTTGCCCAACCCCACTATATTTTTATACAAGAACGTAAAACCAAACACTATGGCGCAAGAAAAAACAAGAATGCCGATGTCAACTGCAGGTATTACGACTTATTTCGACGAATACAGAAGCAAGATTGAATTCAAGCCCGGCCACATAATTATCTTCTCAGTTATCGTCATGCTTATTGTAATCGCCCTGCACATTTGGGCAGCTGGTCTTCTTGGAATAGCATGAACATTAATCCTCGTGATTTGCAGAAAGCCATGCAGCGCATGGGTATTCAGCAGCAGGAAGTTGATGCAAAAGAAGTCATCATTCGCTGTCAAGACAAAGACATCATAATCCAGAACCCTCAAGTCGCCAAGGTCAACATGATGGGCCAGGAAACCTGGCAGATTACAGGAAGTGCAGTAGAACAGGCGCGTTCTTCAGAGCCCGATATCAAGGAAGAGGATATCCAAACCGTAATGCAGCAGACTGGTGCTTCTCATGATAAGGCTTTAAAAGCGGTTAAGGACGCCAAGGGAGACTTGGCTCAAGCCATTATAAATCTGCAGTGAATTTATATATTCCAGCGTCTTAACTACTTAAATATCGCTCTCTTGGAGAGCGGGTAGTGAGTGTGAAGACTTGGTTGAGGCGATGTATTTCTCTCCATCGGAGGCTGCTTGATGAATGAGTTATTGCAGTCGGCAATGCAGGAATTGAAGCGTGCAGATCATAGTATAGCTGTCAGCCTAAAATACACACGTACAGTTGACGTCATCAAGAGCATTGTTGAGCGCTTAATCAACACCATTGGCTGTGCACTTGATGCTTTATTGAATCACGCAAAGGAGCAGAAGAAAATAGCTGAAATTCCTTCCATACCTCGTTTAAAGGTTGACCAAATCAAAAAGATTTACGCTGACGACAAAATGATTGTTGATTTCTGCGATTTCTACTTGCTTTTGCGTCGGATTGATAAGGCGAAGTTTGACCGCGCGCAGGAATATCGCCGCCACGTGACCATGACCGCTCATTTGGAGGGTGGCGAAAGTATCGAAGTAACCATCGATATTATTTCTGATTATTTTGAAAAGTCCAAAGATTTTTTAAATTACGTCGCTCGGTTGATTCATGGGACGCCAAGTGAATAAGGTTATTCTGGTTTCAGGGAACGCAGGGCAGGGAAAAACCACAGTTGCTAAAAACATAGCGTTCGCACTAAGAAATTTCGGTTTTGATGTTCTATTAGTTGACGGAGACATAAAAACCCCTAAATTAAGCCATCATGTTGGCATGCCGTTGGCGAACAAGACAATTCAGGACGTTTTGCTTGGAGCACGGCCGCTCAAGGACGCCATTTATCAGCGACCGTCTGGGCTCAAGCTTCTCTTAAGCAGTCTTGCAGAATCTGATGTTCCGCATCCATCAACATTGTTGCCGCAATTAAGGAAATGTGCTGATGTCATCATCATCGACGTCCCAACGTACGATAAGAAGTGGTACGAGACAAAGTGCGAAACAATCATAGTCACCCAGCCAGATTTTCCGAGCGCATTGGACGCAAAGAAACTATTCAAATGCGCGAATGTGCAATGCGTCGTGGTTAATCGAATGCATAATGATGGAATTGATCTCTCGTTGGGCAACATGCAGGAGATAGTGTTAAAACCTATTCTCGGCGTGATTCCTGAGGAGCCTGCCATGCGTGAAGCGCTCCGCCATGGTTATTCCATTATTGAATTCCATCCTGAACTGCAGGCCAGCATTTCTTTGAAGCAGATTGCCGCAAGGCTTATGAACTTGGACTACCAGTCTCCTGTGAGAACCGTTTCATTACTGGCGCGGTTGGGACTGATGCCATGAAGCACGAGCATAAGGAGTGGTCACCTGAGCTGGCTGTTAGGACTGAGGAAATTTTGCGTCATGCCGAGCAGCGCAAGCCGTCGTGGATTCGCAATGTTGACAATGCTTTGTACTGGGTGCTGTTAATCATCGCTATTCTGGGAAATTTTGTTGTTTCAGTCATTCTCGTGCCTTTCCTTCTAATTCTAAAAGGCGCAGCATTGTATTTCTCATTATTCTTCATCGGTGCTTCTTTTGGCTGGATGTTTAGCTTCATCTTGCACAATCTTGAAAAACTGCAGAAGGAGCAGCACATTATCGCATCACTTTTCATTCCTGCTCTCGCAGTCATCAATGTTGGCATATTTGCAGTCTTGTCAAACAAGCTCATCATCTTGCTGAAATTAACAACTCCTCCGCATAATCCATTCTTGGTTGGCGCTGTTTACGTCTTTGGCTATGTTCTTCCTGGTTCTATCGCGCATTTAAGAAAGAAGTGACATTTCGTGGGGTCGAGCGTAGCGAGTGCCCCACTTGACTGTTTTTGTTCAAACTTTCTGAAAGTTTGAGGGCGACCGCCGAGAATCGAACTCGGGCTAGGGGAGTCACAGTCCCCTGTGCTACCATTACACCACGGCCGCCATGAATATTTAGGGCAATACTCATGACTTATAAATCTAATTAATAAGGCTCGGTATCAGAAGGAGAAGGTCGTAATTGGAAGTATTTTGGGATTTGTTCTCTTAATCGTTTTTCTGTTTGTTCAAGCAAAATGACGTAATCAGCAAATTTGGAAGATGCGATTTCTTTTGGGCTGAAATGTTCTGTTTTTGGTTTAGTATCAGAATCAAGATTTGCAAGGCGATTTTCGAGCCTGACTTGGTATGTCACGTTGCCGAGATGTTTGATTTTGCCTATTTCAATGTTTGTTGAGTCTTTATCGTCAATTTGAAGGTCGAGAATGCTTTCTTCTTTTTCTATTTCTGAATTGACAAAAGTATAGCCCGCATAATGATACTGTTCAAAGCCCCTCACATTGCTTTTTTTAAGGTCGATATGAAGACCGTATTCTGCTTTATTGACAATGGGTGGTAATTGGACTTCGACATCTGATTGGGCTGCCTGCATTAAATGTTCAATTCTTGGTAGAGAAGGAGCGTGAATGTCAAGTGTTGGATATGACTTTACGATTTCTTCCAAATCATCCAAATTACTATCAACAGGATCTTCTTCTAATCCCATGTATTCAAGGTTATTTTGCTTCTTTTAAAACTTTTCCACAACCTTTATAAACAACCCCATTTCCTCGTCTATGTATCGCCCGAGTTCCGATATGGAGCGATGTTAGGGTGGAATGATTACTTCATTCTACCAAAATAAGCATGGCAGAATTCAAATACCTGGTTCGAATTGCGAACACTGACTTAGAAGGCAAGAAAGCAGTAGTGTACGCGCTGAAAGATATCAGGGGCGTTGGCGTTCCATTGGCGCATGCAGTCTGTCAGGTTGCCAAGATTGACGGCATGGGAAAAATTGGAAACTTGTCTGATTCTGATGCGAAAAAAATTGATGAAGTGATTAAGGAGCCGATAAAGTTCGGCATTCCAAGCTGGATGGTCAACAGGCGTCATGATGTAGAAACAGGCAAAGACAAGCATATAGTAACAAACGATTTGATTTTCCATAAAGAAAACGACATTAAGATGATGAAGAAGATGAAATGTTACAAGGGAGTGCGTCATTCACAGAATGCTCCTGTGCGTGGTCAGCGTACGAGAAGCAATTTCAGAGCTAACAAAGGTAAAGTTATGGGTGTCAAGACCGCTGGAAAGAAAAGCGGACCGTCGGGTGGCTAAAGATGGGAGACCCAAGAAAGTTCAAGAGCAAGTATTCTGGTCCTGGTCATCCGTGGCAGCGCGCGCGTCTTGAAGAAGAACGCGTTTTAGTCAGAGAATATGGTCTCACTACCAAGCGTGAATTGTGGAAAATCACCAGCAAGTTGAAGGCATTTGCAAATCAGGCAAAGCGCCTTATTGCAATCCGTACTACTCAGGCAGAACTTGAGAAGAAACAGCTGCTCGACCGTATTGCACGTCTTGGCTTGTTGCCGGTAGGCGCAAAGCTGGATGACGTTCTCGCATTGACAATTAAAGACTTGCTCAACCGGCGTTTGCAAACTTTAGTTCTTAAGAGGGGCTTGGCAAGAACTCCATTGCAGTCAAGACAATTTATCGTGCACGAACACGTGATGATTGGTCCGAAGAAAATCAGCGCGCCAAGTTACTTGGTTCCAATCGAACAAGAACCTCAAATTTCTTTTGTAGCAAACAGCTCATTGGCAAGCCCTGAGCATCCTGAGCGTGCAATCAAGTCTAAGCCTAAATCATTTATTGCAAGGGAAGCTGCTGGTAGAAAACCGTTTGAAAGGAGAGGGCAAAGAAGGCCTCAACACAGAACACCGAGTAAGCCGGCAGCAGCAGTAAAAAAGCCAGAAGCAAAAGGTGAGAAGAAATGAGGGAACTGCGCTGGGGCGTCGCCCATATTTACGCATCATATAATGACACAATAATTCATATTACTGACATTACCGGCACTGAGACGCTTGCCGTGGCAAGTGGTGGCATGATGGTGAAGGCTGATCGTTTGGAAAGCTCTCCGACTGCTGCCATGATGGCTGCAAAACGTGCAGCAGAGTCTGCCATGGAGAAAGGTCTTGAAGGCATTCATGTTAAAGTTAGAGCGCCGGGCGGCCATAATGGTCCGCACTCGCCTGGTCCTGGAGCTCAGGCAGCCATTCGTGCATTGAGCAGGATGGGTTTGAAAATCGGCATTATCGAGGATGTTACTCCAATCCCTCACGGCGGTTGCCGTAAGAAGGGCGGTAAGCGAGGCAGACGTGTATGATTGAAATGATTAAGAAGGACAAAAAGACAGGAAGAGTAACTTTCCTGTTGAAGAACTCTAACCCGGCTTTTGCGAACGCATTGCGACGTATCATGATTGAAGTTGTTCCGACCATGGCGATTGAAGAAGTCGAGTTCGTGCAGAACAATAGTGCGTTGTATGATGAAGTTTTGGCTCACCGCCTTGGTCTTATTCCATTGACAACTGACTTGAAGGGCTATGAGCGTAAGATGCCTGAAGACGAGATTAATGCTAAGAATTCAGTCAAGCTCACACTTAGAGCAAAGGGTCCGTGCACGGTCTACGCAGAAGACCTGAAAAGCAAGGACCCGAAAATAAAGCCGGTCTATCCAAAGACGCCAATCACCAAGTTATTGAAGGGTCAGGAGCTCGAGCTCGAAGCAACAGCAATTTTGGGCACAGGAAAAGAACACGTGAAATTTGCACCATGCCTTGCATGGTATACATACAAGCCAAAAGTTACTGTGAACAACAGTCACAAGGACTTCGACAAGTTTAAGGAAAAATTCCCTCCGCAGGTCTTTGCAAATGGCAAGATTGATGCCAAGCTGATTGAACAGCACAATTTGTATGAAGCCTGCGATGGCGTGAATGATGAGATTGTGAAGATTGAGAAAGATCCAACCACATTCGTATTCAATATTGAGCCGTGGGGCCAATTAAGCCCTGCAGAAATTTTGGCAAGTGCTGCTGACCACTTTACTAATCTGCTGAACGAGTTTGCAGACAAGCTCAGCAAGTAAATACAGTAAACCCCGCGCGGGGGTGGCAGAGCCTGGTCAAATGCGCCAGCTTGAGGTGCTGGTTCCTTAGTGGATGCGAGGGTTCAAATCCCTTCCCCCGCATTAATCGTCAAGGTCAACGAAAATGAAACGAACAGGTCCAACAAATCCGGTATTGCAGGAGCTCATTCAGAGCTTGCGAAAAGAAAGCACTACTTCGCAGGCTCCGCTGTGGGACAGGGTTGCGGAAGATTTGGAAAAGCCGACGCGTCAGCGTCGGGTGGTTAACATTAGTCGTATTGCCCGCTTTACCAAGCCGAACGAAACAATTGTTGTTCCGGGCAAAGTGTTGGGCTCCGGCGCGTTGTCGCACAGTGTTGTTGTTGCCGCTCTTTCATTTAGTGATGGCGCAAAAGAGCGCATCGAGCAGGCAAAAGGAAAAGCAATCACGATTGAACAATTGCTAAAGCAAAAACCGAAGGCAAAGGATTTGAAAATTATTGGGTGAACATGGCAGAACTGAATATTGACGCAACAAATGCAATCGCAGGACGTTTGGCTAGTTATGTTGCCAAGCAGGCATTGTTAGGCAATGTTGTCAACGTCTTCAACTGCGAAAAGGCAGTCATTAGCGGCAGGCCCGCTGCTGTTCGCGATAAGTATTATTACACGATATTCAAGATCGGCCGTGTTTTCAAAGGCCCCTTTATCAGCAGAATGCCTGATCGTTTTGTGCGTCGTATGATTCGCGGAATGGTAGAGCACAAGCAGGGCCGCGGCAAGGAGGCATTCGAGCGCATCATGTGCTACATCGGTGTTCCTGTGGCTTTCAAGGATAGAAAATTGGTCAAGGTTGCAAAACAGGCTGACGAATTGCCCAAACTGAAATATCAAACAGTCGGCGAGTTATGCGTGTCATTAGGAGGTAAAGTATGAAAGTCATTCATCAGAGCGGAACGAGAAAGCGGGCAGTTGCGCGTGCAACTTTAGTTCCGGGTGCTGGTGTTGTCCGTATTAACAATCAATTGTTAAGCACGTTGCCGCAGAACATTTTCCGTGCAAAAATCGAAGAGCCGTTGTTCATTGCTGGTGATGTTGCAAAGAAAGTGAATCTTAATGTTGATGTGCATGGCGGAGGCTCAAATGGTCAGGCAGAAGCCGTTCGTCTGTCCATTGCACGTGCTTTGGCGCAGTTTGACAAAAAATTGCATCCTAAATATCTTGAGTATGATCGTGCATTTACGGTTGCTGACGTTAGACGTAAAGAGACGCATAAGCCGAACTGTCATGGCAAGGCGCGAGCGAAACGTCAGAAGTCGTACCGTTAGGGAGGAGCAAAATGATAATTCCAATCCGATGCTGGAGCTGTGGAAAACCGATAGCGCAGGTGTGGGAAGAGTACGAGGAGCGCTCGAAGAAGGGCGAGAGCAAGAAGGATATTCTTGATGACCTCGGTCTTGACCGGTATTGCTGTCGTGCGATGTTCCTTGGTCATATTGATTTGATTGACACGATTGCTCAGTTCAAGAAAAACTGATGCCAACGTTCGTTATCGAGCATTTGGAGCCAAAAGTTTTTCAGTGGTGCATGCTCGAGTACGCGCATATCTCTAAATGGGTTGGCAAGCAAAATCTTTTTTTCACCAACACAAAGAGTTCTTCTTTGAAAAAATTCGGGAAAGTCGTGCCTAAAAGCGTCAAAAAACTGCGTTTTGAGAAAGCCTGCATTCTCGACCCTGAGTCAAAACAAGAACTGACTCCTGCAATAGCAAAAAAATACAATTATTTCATTTTCGGAGGCATTCTTGGTGACAATCCGCCAAAAGAGCGCACGAAAGTTGAGCTTACCAACTTTTTGCCATACCCTTCTTTTAATCTTGGCAAAGCTCAGATGAGCACTGATACTGCCGTCATCGTCACAAAGCTCATTACTGACGGCAAAAAACTCTCACAACTGAAGTTCCAGCAAGGAATAGAGATTAAAATTAGCGCGTATGAAGAAGTCCATCTGCCGTACAAATATCTGCTGAAAAACGGGAAACCTCTGTTGGCTCCAGGTATCGTCGAGATGCTGAAGAAGCAGAAGACGTTCTAGTAAAACTTATATACCGTCAATAGTGAAGTTCTAGTGCTGGGGCCGTAGCTCAGCTTGGATAGAGCGACTGCCTTCTAAGCAGAAGATCGTGGGTTCAAATCCCACCGGCCCCGTATATTCGAGGTGAAACAATGTGTACTAAAAAACAAGTGTTGATATTTTTGGCAGGCGGTGAAACATTTCATTCGCTTGGGCATCTCTTTTTGTGGGCAACCGACCAGTCTTTCCATGTGTTTAGTTTCACGATTGGCAGAACGTGGAATGTGTGGGCATTCATCATAAACGCGCTTATTACAATTGGCCTGCTTTACTGGGCGTCAAAAATCAAGAAATAATTACTCAATCCAGTCTTTATTCTTTATTTTTTCAGGCAGATACTTTTCAGAAATGAAACTAATGCCTCGGCTGCTCAACGCCTGAATTTCTACTTTTGCTTTCATTGTTTTCATTAATTTGAACTGGCGTTGCCATGCCTTATTATCTTTAAACCATTCATAGTTTTGTAATTGTTCCAATCTTTTATAGTCTTGCTCGTTAAGAGCAATTAAGTGTCTCTTTAGTCCATATTTTTCAACGTCATCTACTGTAATTCCCAAATATTTTGCTGTGTTTATCGTCATGCTTTCTGCCATGTGCGCCAAATTTATTGAACCGTATTTTAATACAGAATAAATATAATAACCCCAGACATCATTATCCGCCAGTACGTAAATTGGCAGGCCATGTTCCTGACTTAACCTTTGCAATAATCTCCTAATTCCTCTTGTCGTCTGTCCTTGTGAGCTCATGATGATGCATTCGTGTTTGTCCCAGAACTTGTCCTCGTGTAATCTTTCCCAGACTGCTGCTTTTTCCATGTAAATTACATATTTTGCCTTCACTTTTTTGAATTTAATTTCTTCAACATTTGATGGAATGCTCCATCCTCCTGATCCAAGTTTGCTCCAGTCTATTTCGTCGCCTTTGTCTTCGATTACAACGTGCCCTGCAACAGAGCCCATCTTGTTGGCGTTAATGTTCAGCTGTTCTCGCGAAAAGCCAGTTATTACTTCTAAATCTTCTATTGCATCATCGCTCTCTGTTTGCTCGTCCACAATATTTGTCTTCGTATTCGGAATAGTGCGTTTGACCATGTAGAAAACATCTCTGAGCGAAGCGTGTTTGCCGTCTTCGAGCAAATTCTTGCTTACCGCAGCCACTTCCAGTGTCTGCAGGAACTTCTTGGAGTGTGCTACATTGAAGAAGTTTCTTTCCGAAGTCTTGTCTCCCATCTGCAGCGTTTCTGTCTTCCTGTTGAATGAAACATTGGACAGCGCTCTAATTGGAACATCCATCTTTGGCTGCTTGTTTGCCAAAACATCTTTCACTAGCTCCTTTCCGAGTTCTTCTATTGCCTCTTTTGGTTTCTTATTCGTCATCTTCAAATCCCGCCAGTTTTACTTGTTCTTCCTTGTCCTTTTTGTCTTTTGCTTCTACTTTGTGGGCTTCCTTGTGCGCCTGGATATATTCTTTATTCTTCGCAAGCATTTTTCTCATACTTTCAGCAATTTTTTCTTTGCCAATGCCGCTTAATCTTGACAATGCATCCGCAACTTCTGGAATATAATTCTCAAATATGCTGACTCTTTCCTGCTGGTCAGCCACTCTCCTTTTCTTATTCACATAAGAGCCAAGTCTTCTGCCTACTTCCTGTAGTGCTAACTTCATTTCCTTGATTATCTCTGGATAATGCGCTATTGCCTCTTTTGCTTCGGATGTGAATGACGGCCATACTGAAACAAGTGAAATAACTAATGTTAAAGGTCCTGCGGGTATTGCTCCTTGGCTCTGGCTTAGTCCGTATGGTCTCCAGTTTGTCTGCACGACCGCTTTTGTGCTGGCGCATGCTCCCTGTTGATACAATAACGGCACTCTGTTTGCGAATCTTAAGAGTTTTATCGGTTCTTCAGCCGGCTGTGCTCCGCCGTAAGCCAATGCTACCTCAATTACAAATGGAATTCCTTTGTAGACATCAGGTGATCTGGAAACTGCCGTGTAAAACTCCGCAGCTACTTCTTTTCTCAGGCCTTTCTCAAGCAAATCCTCGCCTATAGGCACGATGCAGTCTGTGCTTGGGGAAATAATCTTCGTATTCTTAATGCCTTCAACCAGTTTCTCGACATGTGGCAGTTGAAGCTCGATAGGCTTCATATTTGTGAACAGTCCTGCTTTGTCGCAGATTTCTTTTGCCGTTTGCGGTCCGACGCGTGAGAATTCCTGTGTCAGGAAGCTCTGCAATGTTCTGCACTCGGTGTTCTTGAGCATCTTGAGCATTATGCCGAGTTCAACGCCATACGGGTGCGGTTTTATTTCGGTCGGCTCTTTTGGCAGCTTGTCTGCCGCTCTTGGAAAGACCAATTGCTCTGCTTTTGGGTTAGTGTAAATAATTGTCGCATGCGGATTCGCGATTGCCGTCTGCTTCAAGTAAGAATCAACGCTCTGGTCTCCTTTTTGGTAGCTTGCGTCAATGTCAAGCTCAATTTTTACTCCGTGTTCTTTTTTCCAGTTTATTTCTTCTTCTTTGATGATTTCAGGATTGTTTTTCTGCGTATCTATGTGCAATTCGTAATAGTGTGCGGGGTCTTTTGGCGATATTCTGCTCCAGATTTTTGCCGGTCTTCCCGTCGTCAATTGCGCATACAAGACTGCTGCGGAAATTCCAATTCCCTGTTGGCCTCTTGCCTGTTTCATCGTGTGGAATTTAGAACCATACAGCAGTTTTGCGAAAATATTGGGAATCTGTTTTTTTACAATGCCCGGGCCGTTGTCCTCAACAGTTATTCTAAATCTGTCATTTCCCATTTCAACAATCTGGATGTTGATTTCCGGAAGTATTTTTGCTTCTTCGCATGCGTCCAGAGAATTATCAACAGCTTCTTTGACAACAGTCAATAGTGCTTTTCTTTTATTGTCAAATCCAAGCAAATGCCTGTTTCTTTCAAAAAACTCAGCAACAGAAATATCCTTCTGTTTTTTTGCGAGTTCTTCCGCTATGGGTCTCGTCATATGATTTCTCTGTGTCTTTTTTCTTTTCGTCTTCGCTCAAGCCAGTGGTATACATGTGCGTGGGGGCTTCCTGACAATAAGCTTTCCACCGCTCTTCGTGCATCCTGAATATAATCGGCTGAGCCAATAATTCCTATTGTCTTTCCAAACACGCAGATGTTAACTTCGGTTAACTCTTCAATAATTCTTCTGCTTTTCCCGCCTTCGCCAATAACCCTGCCCCTTAATCTCTCATAATCGTTTGGGTTTCTGGCGTAGTCGACTATATCAATCAGTTCAAATGCGTAATCTTGCTTCAATAACTGCAGCGCGACATCCGGATTGAATCCTCTTCCTATCGCACGTATAATTTCGCGAGCTAAATAAAGTAACAGCGCGTCAGTGCCGTGTAAACTGATGATTCCTTCTTCGCTGTGTACTTGCAGTTTGGTTTTCGTTTCGTGCTCAATGGCGCGTTTGGTTTCGCCTTTCTTGCCGATGAGCACTGCTACGCGTTCTCTTGGAATGCGTAGTTC
>CAYSMN010000027.1:0-2273 GCA_964432255.1 uncultured Methanosarcinales archaeon
AATCTTCTTAAAGGAATCGGCTTCACAGCTGGCAAGTGGAGTAAAGAAGAGCTTGCACTGGCAAGAAATCTTGCAAATAAGTACAAAAGTAAAGAGTGGGTGTATCAGAGATGAATTCGTATTTGGTTACTATAACTGAGCCTTGGCAGGTTCCTGCTGTCGTTTATGAAACGAGGAAGCTCGCCGCGCAGGAGCCTTTGCATGTTCTCTTGGAGCATGCTGAAAAACCGAACGTGGTTCGCGGCAGGTTTCAGCCCTTTGAGGGACATGGTGTTACTGAAGTTAGAAGGCCTGATGGCGGTTTGTCATGGTATCATCCGAAAACTTTTTGCTTGATTCGCGGTGAGTGTACTTCAAGCCCCCGTTCGGTGGCATTGCTTCAGGAGCAGTGGGGCGAGTTTTTGAAGGATTTGCTTTCTGGTAATGGTTATGCAAGAAAAAGTTTGGCCTATAGGGAATCTGATTTGTATATCAGTAATGGGCATCCTGAACTCCATTTGATGGGCATGTCTGCTTGGGTGCCCGGGTCAAATGGTGTTTATGTCAGGGTTCAGAGGGCTTGCTGGTATGAGTCAGACCCTATAAAGGACATTGAGACTTTGTTGCGGGCTGATAATATCGACCCTGTTGAGTTCAGGAAAAAGTTTGCCTTGGTTAAGCGAGGGTTTTTTGCAGGCTTGATGCAGTATTTTAAGGCAATGGAAGTTAACGTGTACGACTTTGTTTCGCAGGAAAGCATTGATAGTGCGGAATTGTTGCAAAAAGAGCCGGGTGGTAAGGTTCGTGGAAGCTGCATCGGGGGAAGGACCGATACATAACCTTTTTAAACGTCTTTATACTTTGTTTCCTTTAAAAAAGAGGTCATATGCAGAAGACGGTTGGTAAATTCACTGTTAAGTACGTCCAAATTGTTGACGAGAAGGGGAATGTTGACAAGAAGTTGGAGCCAAAGCTTTCTCCGCAGGAATTGAGGGATTTGTACAAGTGGATGGTTCTTGAGAGAACATTTGACAATACTGCTTTAGCATTGCAGAGAGAAGGCCGTATTGGCACGTACGCGCAGAGTTTGGGCGAGGAGGCAGTGCATGTTGGTTCTGTTTTCGCGTGCAAGGATGTTGACTGGATTTTTCCTGATTATAGGGAGCATGCCGCGTATTTGATGCGCAGTGTTTCTGTGAAAAGTTTGTTCACGCACTGGGGAGGCAGTGAGGACGGCATGAACTTGCCTGAGAAGTCCAACATTATGTCAGTCTGCATTCCGGTTGGCACGCAGACTTTGCACGGTGTTGGTGCTGCGCTGGCGATGAAGCTGAAGAATCAGAAGGCTGCAACTCTGACTTTTGTTGGTGATGCTGGTACGAGCACTGGTGATTTTAACGAGGGCTTGAATTTTGCAGGCGCGTTTGTTACGCCTTCCGTTATTGTCATTCGCAACAATCATTGGGCTATCAGCGTGCCGCGTGTTTGCCACGATGCGGGCTGGGGTGGCTGTCAGACTCGGGCTGAGACTTTGGCGCAAAAAGCGATTGGATTTGGTTTTGATGGTATTCAGGTTGACGGCAATGATGTGCTGGCAGTGTATTCTGTTGTGAAGCAGGCCATGGATAGGGCGCGTGATGGAAAGGGTCCCACGTTGATCGAATGTGTTTCTTATCGTATTACTCCTCATACCACTGCTGATGACCCTACGAGGTATCAGGACCCGAAAGTTTTGAAGGCGTGGCTTGAAAAGGAGCCGTTGAAGAGATTCCAATTGTATTTGAAGAAGAAAAAGTTGTGGGATGAGAAGTTTGAGGCTGCTGTGCAGGCTGAGGCGAAGAGGATTGTTGACCAGGGCGTGAAGGAGTTTGAAACTCATAAGCCAAAGCCGACCGATATGTTTGATTACGTTTACAAGAGTTTGACGCCTAATTTGAAGGAGCAGAGGGATGAATGGCAAAGCTGACTATTGTTGAGGCTGTTAGGGACGCGTTGGATGTTGAGATGGGGAGAGATGAGAAAGTGATAGTGCTCGGCGAGGATGTTGGCGTTGACGGCGGGGTGTTCAGGGCGACTGATGGCTTGCAGAAGAAGTATGGCGACCATCGCGTGATTGATACTCCTTTGGCAGAGTCAGGCATTGTTGGCACGAGTATTGGCATGGCCATTCAGGGTTTGAAACCTGTTGCTGAAATTCAGTTTGATGGTTTCACATATCCCGCGATGGACCAGATGTTTTCGCACGCTGCAAGAATTAGAAATAGGACGAGAGGGCGTTACACTTGCCCGATGGT
>CAYSMN010000027.1:2373-12114 GCA_964432255.1 uncultured Methanosarcinales archaeon
AGAACTTTGGGCTTTGGCGCTGAGATTGCTGCAAGAATTCAGGAGAAACTATTATTATACTTGAAAGCTCCTGTGATGAGAGTAACTGGTTACGATACTCCGTTCCCATATTTTAAATTGGAAGAGGCGTACTTGCCGAATCCGGAGAAGATTGGCAAGGTGATTGAAAAGGTGATGAAATACTAAAATGGCTTACGATTTTAGGCTGCCGGACTTGGGAGAAGGTATTGCTGAAGGCGAGGTAATCAAGTGGCTTGTCAAGGATGGCGATAAGGTTGAAGAGCATCAGGCGATTGTTGAGCTGGAGACTGACAAAGCGGTTGTGCAAGTCCCGAGCCCGAAATCTGGCACAATCTTGAAGACATATGGCAGGCCTGGCGAGAAGATTCATGTTGGTGATGTGTTGTGCTCGATTGGTGAGGCTGGTGAGAAAGCGCCGTTAGTTACAAAGATTGTTGCTCCGAAGCCTGCACCATTAAAGAAAGTTTCTACAACAGTTATGGGGCAGCTGGAAGAGGCACCTGATGAGGAAGAAAAGCCTGTAACCCCAGCGCCGCCCAGAAAAGTTGCAGAGCCGATGGTTGCCGTTCTGCCAGCCATCAGAAAGCTCGCGCAGGAGATGGGCGTTGATGTTTCCAAAGTGCAGGGTTCTGGCCCAGGCGGAAGGATTACTGAGGATGATGTGCGTCGTGGTTCTGGAAAAGCAGAAAAGGAAGCGTCAAGAGCTCCCACTGTTACGTTTGAAAAGTTTGGCAGAGTTCTCAGAATTCCTTTGAAGGGGATTAGAAAGACTATTGCCGAGAACATGTCGCAGAGTTTGAAAACTGCTGCGCACGTGACTCACATGGATTATGCCGACGTGACCAAGCTCGCTGATTTCAGGGAGAAGGAAAAAGAACAAGCCGAGAAAAAGGGCGTGAAGCTGACGTTCATGCCGTTTATTGTGAAAGCGTGTTTACTTGGATTGAAAGAATTTCCGTATGTAAACTCAAGCCTTGATGATGAAAAGCAGGAGATTGTGATTAAGCAGTACTATAACATCGGCTTCGCCGTTGACACGCCTGCCGGCTTGATGGTGCCGGTTATTCATAATGCGAATGAGAAAACCATTCTCGAGATTGCGAGAGACATCTGGCGCATGGCTGAGTTGTGCAGGACGAGAGAAGTTCAGCTGAAGGACTTGCAGGGAGGCACGTTCACGATTACTAATATCGGTAGTTTGGGCGGCGAGTTTGCGACGCCGGTTATTAATTATCCAGAGTGCGCCATTCTTGCGTTGGGCAGGATTTCGGAAAAGCCGGTCGTGGTTGATGGAAAGATTGAGATAAGAAAGATATTGCCGGTGTCATTGTCATTTGATCATCGTATTATCGACGGCGCGATGGCTGCCAAGTTTGTGTCAGAGATAAAACGCCACTTGGAAGATCCTGATGCGCTGTTGATGGGGTACTGAACATGAGAAAATTAATGATAATTGCGTTGTTGTTGCTGATAAGCTGCATCGGCGGAATTAAAACGATTACTACAGACAATGTTGATTGCAGCAAGGATGTTCAGGCTCCAAAGGTTTCAGTTGATATTGTGAAGGAGTACGCTCCTGCTTTGATGAAGGACGTTATAGCGAATGCACAGCCATTGCAGTGCGTTGATAAGAGATATGTTGGGCTTGTTCCTCCTGCCTGCAAGGGTGAAGGGTGGGGGTGTGCTGTTCTTGACCCGTATTTCTGGAGTTTTGTGGAGAAGGAGCAGTCCGTTGAGGCATTTGTGATGGACGTTCCTGGAAAAGGTGTTGGCTTGTATTTTGAGATGACAGGAGGCAAGTCCGTTCGTGTTATTGTGTGCGAGATGATGCCGGTAAAGAAGGGAATGGAGCAGGTGCATGCGTTGTTGAAGGACCTGTGTTATGCTGATGCCGGCGGCGCAACCGGCTCTTCTGACTTTTGTTCAAAGATTACAAGCAATGATGTGAAAAAGGAATGCGAGGCGCGCGCGTTCCGCAATCCGGGAAAATGCGAGGGAATTTCTGAAAATGCCATTAAGTTCAAGTGTTTGTCAGAGATTGCCAGATCGATAAATGATGTTTCGATTTGCAGCATGATTAGTGAAGCGCCTGAGCAGCAGAACTGCAGGCTGGGCGTTACTGGCTTGCCGCAAAAGACAAAAGGCGCCGTGGTAGCGCCAACTTAATAATTGATGAAGAAATCGCTGAACTTACCTGTATACTCTTCCCAGTCGTATTCGACTTTGTCTACTTTCGCCAGTGGCGAGCCTTTTTCGCACTGCACGATAAATTGTCTGAGCGCCATTTTGTCTCCTTCCGCCACTATTTCCACCGAGTCATTTGTGTTTTTGACCCAGCCCGTTATGTTCATTGAGTCTGCTGTTTTTTTGGCATGGTCTCTGTAGAAGACGCCGTGTACTTTTCCGTGCACGATAATATGAACTCTGGCGCGTTCTTTGAAGAGTTCTGCTATTTCGTGTTTTTTGGTTTCTTCTTCCTTTTTGCCGTGCTCTAACTGGCGATCTATCATTCTTTTTAGTCCTTCTATGTGCATAGACGTATAATCCATTAAGTTTATATTTAAATGTTATAGTTCGTGCATTATGACAAGTATAACTGAAGCGCTCAACTGGCGCTATGCCACGAAGAAGTTTGACCCTGCAAAGAAAGTATCAGAGGCTGATGTAAATGAACTGCTCGAGGCTGCGCGTTTGGCGCCTTCCTCATATGGACTTCAGCCTTGGACGTTTGTAATCGTGACTAACCCTGAGCTGCGCAAAAAGCTTCGCGAGCACGCGTGGAATCAGCCTCAGATAACAGATGCCTCTCATCTTATTGTGCTTGCAACGCGCACTGATCTTGATGAGAAATACATCAATAAATACGTAAAGAAAATCGCAGAAGTCCGCAAAGTTCCTGTTGACTCATTGAAGAGCTATGAGGATATGATGGCAGGGGATATCGCAAAAAGGCCTCAGGAAGAAAGGATTAATTGGGGAAAGAGACAGACGTACATCGCGTTGGGATTTTTGCTGTTTGCAGCTGTTCAGAAGCGCATTGACGCCTGCCCAATGGAAGGTTTTGATGCTGAAAAGTTTGATGAAGTTTTGGGCTTGAAGAAAATGAATCTCACTGCAACCGTATTATGCGCTGTTGGTTATCGTGCTTCTGATGATGTGCATTCTCAGCATGCAAAGGTGCGTTTCTCAAAGTCTGATGTTGTAATAGAGAAATAGTTTTTTATACCCTTCTTTCTTCTTTCCTTTGTGAGGTGAATCTATATGGCAGATGTAATGATAAATTATTTGGCAGTTCTGGCGGCAGCTGTTGCCAGCATGGTTTTAGGCATGTTGTGGTATGGCCCGTTGTTTGGCAAGTTGTGGATGAAATTGTCGGGAATAACTCCGCAGTCCATGAAAAAGATGAAATTGACTCCTAAGGCAGCTATGACGATGGGTTTTATTGGAACACTGGTGACTGCATATGTCTTGTCGCACTTTGTTGACTTGCTGAGTGTCACGACTTGGTCAGGTGCAGCGCAGTTTGCGTTCTGGGCATGGCTGGGCTTGGTTGCTCCAGTGCAGCTGGGCGCGTATCTCTGGGAAGGCAAGCCGTTCAAATTGTTTGTCTTGAACACAGCGTACAACCTTGTCGTGCTTATAGTCATGACTGGAATTTTAGCCGTCTGGCAATAAATTTTTTATTTATTTATTCTCTTTAGAGTTAGCAGGTAGTCTTTAAACCCGTGTTTGTTGTATAGTTTTTTGGCCCGCGTATTTTCTACGTATGCCATGATTTTTAGGTCTTGTATGTTTTTTTCTTTGAACCATTCAAGTGATTTTTCCAGGAGTTTTGTGCCTATGCCTTCTTTTTGATATTCTGGGGTGATGTATAGGTTGTACAAGTGGCCTTGTTTTTTGTATGTTGCCCAGCCTGGGTTTTTGGTTATTTCTGATGCAGCATAACCCACCAGCTGCTTGTTTTTTTCTGCCACGTAGTGTATTTGGTTTTTGTTTCTGAGGCTTTTGCCAATTACTATCGGCATTCCGCTTTTGACCCAGTTTAGTTTGACTCTTTCATCTGTGGATTCTTCTAATAGGTAGAATTCTGTTCTTAGTTTTTTGACTTGTTCGTAGTCTTTTAGTGTTGCTTTCCTGATTTTCATGGTATATTATCCCTGAATAGGTCTTATAAGCCTGCCGTATTATTGTCGATAAAATGAGAAATTCTCTAAACTGTGATTTTTGGTTGTAGTATTTCTTTTATTTCTTCTATTGTCATGCTTTTTCCGAGTGCTTCTCTTAGATTTGAGCCGCCTTGTATTCCTTTTGTGAACATTATTGCGTGGCCTTTTATGTCTTTGGCGCGTAAATTGTATTTGTGTGCTAGTTCTAAGTATTCGAAGAATAGTGGTATTGGGTTGTATTCTTCGTACTTGCCTGTTTTCATGTAATCTTGTATTTGTTTGAAGATGAATGGTCTGCCGATTGCTCCTCTTGCTATCATTATCGCGTCTACTCCGCTGTAATCAAGTTTTTGTTTGAATTGTTCTGGTGTAAACACGTCGCCGTTTCCGATTACTGGGATGTTTACTGCTTCTTTGACTTGTTTTATTATTTCCCAATTTGCAACGCCGGAATATCCTTGTTGTTGTGTTCTGCCGTGAATAGCGATTGCTGCTGCCCCTGCCTCTTCAACTAATCTTGCAACCTGAACTGCATTGATGTTTTGGTCGTCTATGCCTATTCTTATTTTTACAGTGACTGGTTTATTGACTGATGTTGCGAGTTTGTTGATGAATCGTGCTATTTTGTCTGGTTGTTTTAGCATTTCGCTTCCTGCTCCTGTTTTGATGACTTTCCATGCCGGGCACCCGCAGTTAACATCAATAATATCGAATTTGTCTTGTAGTTGTTGTGCTGCGCTGACTACGTCTTGTTCGTTGTGCCCGAATAATTGTACTGCTGCTGGTTTTTCAGAAGGGTCTGTCTCAACCATTTTCCATGCAACTTTGTTTCCGCGGACTAGGGATGTGCTGCTTACGAATTCAGTATAAGTTAAGGCTGCCCCGTATTTTTTTGCCAGAGCTCTGAAAGCTACATCAGTAACGCCTGACATGGGAGATAGTACTGCTTTTCCGTCGAGTTTTGGGAATTTCATTGACTATTGTAGAAATAAGGTTATTTAATTGGTTTTCGTTCTTCTTCTCTTAATTGTATTTTTTCAACCATTATCTCGTACAGGTCTGGCTCTATTTTTAGAATGTCTTTGAGTGTTATTAATCCAACTATTTTTCCGTCGTGTTTTACTGGCAGATGCCTGAAATCATAATCTCTCATTATTCTGATTGCTTCGAATATGTCTTCGTCCGGTGTGGTTGTCACAAGGTCTGTTGCCATTATTTCTTTGACTTTTTTCAGTGACGGATTTCCAAGCGTTGCAACAGCTTTCTTAACGATATCTCTTTCTGTCACGATGCCGATTATTTTGCCTTCTTCAGTAACAAGTAAAGAGCCGACATGTTCTTTTGACATTATTTTGGCTGCGTCGCGCAGTGTTTTGTTGCCGGGAATAGTAATTGGATTCATCGTCATCGCATCCCCGACCGTGTACCCCGTGCTTACCCTGTACATAAGAAGAATTTAGGCGTTTATTCTTTATTAATGTTGTGGACGACGTGTGAGGAGTAACCTTTTTATAGTCGAGCGTTGGCGGTTTTGTTATGGTTACTTCAAACGCAGCGTATATTCGTAAGGAATTGCCTTGGCTTGGGCCTCAGCAGGCTAGAGAGCTTGGCACTGTTGTTAGAATGTATGATGGTCATTCTTCTGATGCTGCTCGTTTTGTTTGCAGTATTGTTAAGACGGGTGATGTTTTGGCCCATACGATGAAGTTGAATAGTAAAATGGTATTTACAGGCCTGGTGGCTACAATGCAGCAATTGTATGATAGGCACGTTCAGCCGAAATACCATAATAGAAAGTTTGATGCTGATACCGTTCTTACTGCATTGCAATATTTAATTCTTGCAAGGTATGACGCCAAGTATAGCGGCTTGTTGAAGCCTGCTTAGACAACTTCTACTATTGTCGTGTTTTGCGTGTTTCCTGGAGGATACAGCCTTTGGCAATGCCCTTTTTGGGCTTCGCAGTCTAATTTTACTGTAATCGTATAATTGCTCTTGTTGGTGAGCAGAAGTGAGATGAGCCATTTGTTGCTTTCAAATGTTGCAACAACTTCTGTGTCTTTGCCTTGGCTGTCTGTTATGAAAAAGTCGAGGTCGAATTGTTCTCCGTTTGTGACTGGGGTGCCGTCGACTTCCAGTATTTCTATGTAATTGTGGGATTTTTGGTTTGATTGTATTCTTTTCATGCTTTCTGGGAAGTTGATAGTAATGCCTTCCCAGGTGTAGCTGATAATCTGCGGTGTTGGGGTTGGCGTTGCTGTTACGGTTATATTAATCTGGGTTTCATTGCTCGTGATATTTTGCGTGACGTTTTGGGTTTGGTTTGTAACGTTTTGCGTGATTGTCACATTTGTGAGATTAAGTTCTGGCGTTATGTTCTGCGGGATTATTGCTGGTTCCGGTGTTTTTTCAACAGGCGGCTGAATTACCGGTTGCGGCATTGGTTGTGCCGGCTTGTGCAATACTGCGTATAATACGCCGATGAGAAGTATGATAATGATGACTGGTCCTGCTATTTTGTAGATTTTTAGTGCATCTTTGACTTCTTGGTCTGTTTCTGAGGTCATAGAAAGCCGTCGTGCAGAACTATCTTATAAATTTAATGAAAAAAATAATTAAAATAGGACTTCGTAGTCTTTTCCGAAGAAGCGTTTCAGGCTCTCAAATAGCGGCTCTTTCAGTGTTATTCTGACCGGCACGATTTTGGCTAATGCCTGCTCAAAGTCTTCTGGCGGGCATGGCCCGGTGTTGCCCAAGCTTCCGTCTGATTGTATCGGCGCCTTTTCCATGACGCGTTCTGGCGCGTCCATGTCTCGCACGATATAGGCAGTATTTCCAAGCAGTGTTATCTCGCCGTACTTCTGGCCGTGTTTTACGCGCAGCTTTGCTCTTTCCAGCTCGTGTGCTTTCTTGCGGTGCAGATGATCTATTAGGAAGCGGATGAATTCGTTGCTGTCCTTTCTGACTTTCTCAACTTCTGTTTTACTGAGCTTGCCTGAGTCATAATCTGCTTTTGCCTTGATCAGCTCGTGCAGTGTTCTGAGGAATTTTGCCGGTATTTTGTTGTTGGCGATGAGTTTTTCCTCAAAGATATGCGCAAGCTCTCCTTCTGCAGCAGTCTCGATTCCTTCTGCTTTGAGCACGTCACGCAAGATTGTTTGAACCGTATCATACGTATTGAGCATGCTTTCTTCCTCTTTCAACTTCTCGATTTGAGTGAAGAGTCGCTTCAGTCTTTTCGTGTATTTCTCGGAATCTTCAAGGAGTTTGTCGATTTCTTTGCCGGAAATGTCTTTTCTGACACCGTGTTCGATGTCTTTTCTTACTTGGATGACATTTTCGAGGATTTTGACATATTCTTCTTCAAGCAGTCCTTCTTTTTTGACAAAGACTTCCCTTAAAACGCCGCAGGTTTCTTTTGGTGCTGGCGGCGGGATGCCGTACAGCATTAATGCTGCCTGTGTTGGTGTGTGGATTCCCCAGAAGAAGTCTTCTGTGCCTATGTCTCGAAGTTTGAACTTTACTCTATCAAGAGTCTGTTCTCCTGAGCTCATGAAAATGTCTATGGCTTCTGCTGATGGCTTGATTTTTCCCATTTTCAAAAGCTGTTTCCATGGCATGAAGATGCCTCTGTCATAGAATGGAACGCCGTCACGCAGGAATGTGAAGATGACGGGATTGCTTTCTCTGATTGAGTCCCAAAAGTCTGTCAGAATGTAGATCTGGATGTTAATCTTGTTTCTGATTCCGGTGATTTCTCCTGCTTCTGCTCCCATGCCTATGATTATCGCGCGGAGTTTGTCGCGGAGTTCTGCCCGTGTCATTTTTTTGACGTCGGTGTCGTCTATGACGAGGAAGACGTCGATATCTGAGTCTTTTGTGGCTTTGCCTTGTATGAGCGAGCCTGCCATGACGTACGCGACGATGTATTTCTCGAATTTCTTCAAGACCATTGTTTTGTGCAGTTCTGCTATTCTGATGGCGCCTAGCATTCCTGTGTCATAGATTGGGGCGCTCATGCCGATTAATTGCAGCAAGTCATATTTTCCATCATAGCAGTTCTGCCAGAGTTCTGACAATAAGAGTGTCTGCGGGTAGATGTTCGAGTCTACTTCTTTTGCTGCTGCGTCCATGATGGCAGTGAGCTTTTCTCTGAGCTCATCTTTGGTCATCTTGGTTGGTTCTGCGTCGTCGATGAGAACTAAGGTATGATATTTGTCTTTTTCCTGCTCGTATCTTTTCTGTTCTTCTGCATAGATGTCTGGCGGCAGGTTTGGAGCTGGTGCTCGTGGCGGTGGCAGTAACGCGATGCCGACGATGTACTTGTCAAATTTCTCAACAACTTTTTTTTGGAAAGTCGTTATTTTTTCCTTGATAACCTTGAGTTTTTCAACAACTTCTGGCGGAAGGTTTGCAGGAAGTTGTGGTTCTGCTGATTTTTCTTCCTTCTTTTCGTACTTCTTTTCTTCGTACTTGGTTTCTTTCTGTTCTTTTGTTTCTGTTTTCTTCTTTGCCATGTTAGCTACCTCATGTTGTGGCGATTATGCTTGTTAGTCCGTGTGCAAGTGTTTTGAACACGTCGAATGAGCTTGCGCCTGTTTGTAATAAGTATTTGACGTAGTCGAACGCTACGTCGTGGAGTCCGTTGCGTGCCGGGTTTGGCATTATGTTTGGTTGTAATCCTCCGATGTTGTTTTCTCTTATTGTTTCTATCCATGCGAGTGAGAATGCGTGTGCTTTTGCTTCTTCGTCCTGCCCGTTGGGGAGTGTTGGTCCGAGGACGTGGCCGAGTTCGTGGCCAATGGTTAATAGTATGCTGTCCAGGTGGTCTTGTTTGACGTAGATTTCTGATGCGCCTCTGCCGTATTTGTTGAAGCTGAATCCCATTATGCCCGGGCTCCATGCTCCTCCAGTGCTGTTGTGAATATCACGGAATGTTTGTTCGTCGCAGACAACTATCCTGATGCTGTCGTGCGGGAATTCTTGTCCGGTTATTTTTTCAAAGGTCATTTCAACAACTTCCTTGACGTCTCCCATGTTTGACACCATTGGTGTCATTGGTCTATCTTCTGCTAGGAAGTTTTCTGTCAGCGAGTGGTTTAGGCCTTCATCAGGTTGCACATAGTTTGCGCTGAATGATCCGCCAGTATAACCGGATGCGGCGGCTTGGGAGCCTGATGCTCCAGCATATGCTGCTGAGGAGGCCGCGTAGTTTGAATTGCCAGCACTTCCGCCGTAGCCACACCCGTAATCCATGTTTATGCTCCTCGTTTTATTTTGTCTTCAAGCGGCTTTTTTTCCGCGACTTTCTTGGCTTCTGCTTCCAAGTCTACGCCCATGTCTTTGAGGGCTTTGATGTGTGCCTGCATGAGTTGTTCTACTATCTGCAGAATGCGCACCATTTCTTGTCTTTCTTTTGCAAGAGTGGTAAGCGCGCCTTTGTGAAATCCTATTTGTTCTTCGTTTGCCATTGTTACTCCTGTGACGTACTTGTCACAATAAGTGATTATAGGCTTCCCAAGAATTTAACCCTTTGTGACAAAAAAGTCATAGT
>CAYSMN010000028.1:0-11944 GCA_964432255.1 uncultured Methanosarcinales archaeon
GCGGAGACGTCTTAATCTTGACACCCTTCTCGGTAATAATTCTGTTCTCAATAATTTCCAAGTGCAGCTCGCCCATTCCGTGCAGCAAGTTTTCACCAGTCTCCTGGTTGATTTCAATCTTCACCGACGGGTCTTCCTTAGCGACCTTTTTCAAAACTTCAACAAGCTTGGGCAAGTCCTGCGGATTCTGAGGTTCAATTGCCTTTGTGATGACCGGCTCGAAAATATGCTTCAACTCTTCAAACGGATGCTCCGGCTCTAACGTAATAGTCTCTCCAGCATTGCCAGAAACTCCTGCAATGGCAAGAACGTTGCCAGCAGGAACTTCCTCAAAAATCTCAGGCTTAATGCCCTGATACATGAAAACAGTTGACAATCTCTGCCGCTGCTTGGCATTGTTCAGCCAGACATGCATGCCATCACGCACAGTACCGCTGTACAACCTGCCGGCAGAAATTTCCCTGCCAGACTTCGGCTCAATAAGAATACGCGTGATAATAAATGCGACCTTGCCGTTTGGATTACAGGATAACAAGTCCCTGCCTAATTCGGAGTCAAGGTCGCCTTTCCAGATTTTCGGAATACGATAGACCTGCGCTTCCTTAGGGGTAGGCAAGTGCTTGATAACCATGTCAAGAATGACTTCGTGCAGCGGGCACTTTTCCCATACGAATTTCTCACGCTCTTCATCCTGCAATTCATAAATCTTGAGAATGTCCTTGAAATTCACTCCCTTCTTCTGCATATAAGGCATGCTGAGAGCCCAGTTGTCACGCGCGCTGCCAAACGCAACACTGCCGTCCTGAATGTTAACTTTCCACTTCTGCTTGAACTCAGTCTCAGCAATCTGTTCGAGCAACTTGTTGAACTCTGTGATAATCTCGACGAAACGCTTCTGCATTTGCTCAGGAGTATACTGCATTTCCTTAATCAGCCTGTCAACTTTGTTGATGAAAAGAACCGGTTTCACACGCTCTCTCAATGCCTGTTTCATGACCGTTTCAGTCTGCGGCATGATTCCTTCAGACGCGCAAACCAGAACAACAGTGCCGTCAATCGCACGCATTGCACGCGTGACGTTACCGCCAAAGTCAACGTGGCCCGGCGTGTCAATGAGATTTATCAAGTATTCTGAACCCTGGAAATCGTGAACCATGGAGACGTTAGCAGAATCAACAGTCATGAGTCTTTCTTGTTCGTCAGCATGCTGCCACGTCGCCATGCCCTTTTCCAATTCACCAGCAGCAGCTTCAGACATAAAGCCGGCAGCAGCAAGCAAATTGTCAGTAAAAGCAGTCTTTCCGTGGTGGATGTGCGCAGATGTAGCGATGTTTCTAATCTTGGTCTGGTCATGAGACATGCGCTTCATCAGTGCTATTTTTTCTTCAGATGATGCCATTTTTTATAAGTCCACTGGCGCATACGTCACGTGCTGGTCATGCACGGTACTATAAGCATGCAATTCTGATTTCTTAAACCACAACTCAATTTCATTCTTAGCTTCCTCAGAATTTCCAGATGCGTGAATAAGATTTGCAGCGCCTTTGCGCTTTGTTGAAGCGTAGCCGAGGCTCAAGTGTGCATAATCACCACGAATAGTTCCCGGCGGAGAATCTTTAGGGCCAGTGGTGCCAACAAGCTTCCTAACAATCTCAACAGCATGCAAGCCCTCGAGAACAATAGCAACAACCGGGCTTTCCTGAAGGAACTTTCTAGTAGCATCAACAATCATCCTGCCGATCTCTTCAACAGTTTCAGTATACTTAATACCGTAAGCATCCCAATCCTTCTTTGTCTTACCGCCCACAATCGGAATCAAGCTATCCTGATAATGCTTCTTTGCGAGCTCTGCATCAACCCGAACCAGCTTCAACCCAACAATCTTCAGCCCAACTTTTTCAAATCGTGAAATGATTTCTCCAACCAAGGCGCGCTGCACGGCATCCGGCTTCAGCAGGACAAGGGTGCGCTCAATCATTTCTTCACCCCTCCTTTCTCATAAGATTTCGTCCATTTCATATAACGCGGAGTGCGCTCTAACTTCAACATGTTCTTCTCGCACTTCATCAAGCAAAAATTCAAAATACTGCCGTCCTTCTTCACGTACATCGTACCAGTGCCGAGCTCAATATGGTTCTTGCAAAAAGAGCACTTCGCCATTTACGAGCCTCCCTTGCCGGACTTGTTCAGCGGCCTGGCTTCAATTTCAGTCTCTCTCAACATGAGAATATCGTCTTTTTGAATAGGACCCTTGACGTTTCGGCGCAAGATTTTATCCTTGTCACGGCCGTCCAAAACGCGGCAGCGCACCTGAACAGCTTCGCCCCTCGTGCCGGTCCTGCCAATCACTTCCTCAACACGCGCAGGAACCGCAAAGCTAAAACCGACTCCGGCTGCTTCCTGCCTTGGCTTCTGAGCTGGCGCAGGAGGCGCTTCAACAACTTTCTTTTTAGGCTCACCCATCGTTTCAACCCTGCTTTGCTTTCAATTCTTCAATGATTTTTTTAGCATCGCCTTCAACAATTATGGCAACAGCGCCAGTCGGCACACCAATGCCTGCAGCGGTTCCAAGTTCTTCCTTGCTGTTCACCTGAATGCACGGAATGCCCTTTTCTTTCGCCAAAATAGGCAAGTGCATCGTGATTTCTGCAGGCTGCACGTCTTTCGCAAAAACAATAAGTTTAGCAGTGCCTCTTTCCAAAGCTTTGGTAGCCTCATTGGTACCTTTCTTCACTTTGCCTGTGTTTTTAGCTACTTCCACAGCTTCTAATGCTTTTTGAGTTACATCGTCTGCCATATGAATCCTCCAGGAGAAACACAACGCCGACTCGTCGGCGAGTGTCAAAAAACCCCTTGGGGTTTTCGACATCTCCCTCATTCAGCTCTTACGGAGCTTCATCAATCATAGGTTAATACTTGGTTTTCAATAGGTGGTTTATAAAGATATCGCTCTGATGAGTTGTAAAGTAAACGTCACAAACTTTCTAGAAATATTTATAAGTGCTTATGTTTAATAAATAAAGTGTACGGAAACTATATGCAAAAAATAACGGAGGAAACAACTATGAGCTACGTCGATGGATTTGTAATACCGGTATCCAAGAAGAACATCAAAGCATACGCGAAGATGGCGCAGTGGGGCAAGAGGATGTGGATGAAGCACGGCGCGCTCCAGTACTTTGAGTGTGTCGGCGATGATTTCAAGACGATGTGGGGTTGTGGAAACTTTCGCACCCTGGCGAAGCTCAAACCCACCGAGACGGCATTCTTCTCGTTCATCATCTATAAGTCAAAGGCGCACCGCAACGCGGTCAACAAGAAAGTGATGAATGCCATGAAGAAAGAGACGATGCCCAAGGACATGCCTTTTGATCCGAAGCGCATGGCGTACGGCGGCTTCAAAGCGATTGTTGAAGCCTAGACTGCAAGATAAAATATTTAAATAACAAGGAGATTGTGAGCACATGAACTTCCGAAACAGATATCTGGTAATCACGATTCGAACGCTATTTGGTCTATTTTTGATTTTTAGTGGCGTTGCAGGGTTTCTTGCGGCGGGCAAGTCTATGGAAGGCGTGCCGCCAGAAATGGTTGAATCCACTAAGATCCTTTGGAACACAGGCATATTCCAGATGATTAAAGTGACTGAGATAGTCGCCGGCCTTATGTTAGTTACCGGCTTTCTTCCAGCGCTCGCAGCAATATTTGTCGCACCCATTGCTGTAGGAATCGTTGTGGTCAATTCAATGATTGCTCCAAGCTATGTGATTTCAGGTGTCATAGTATGCCTGCTCAACGCATACCTCGGATACGCCTACTGGGACAAGTACAAAGCGTTGTTTAAGCGTTAACACGTTCTCGAAACTATTATAATATGCAGCGCAGAACTGGGATGCATGCTCGAACTCGTCATTATAATTACTTCACTTGTTGTGCTTGCAGCAGCATCATATGTTGACCTGCGCATCCTCGAAGTGCCCGATTGGCTGAATTATGCCGGCGTTGCGGCAGGACTCGGCATACACCTCATATTTTCTTTGCAGCAATGGAACTGGTGGCCGATAGCATCAAGTGCTATCGGATTTGCAATCGCGTTTGCACTTGCCTGTTTGATGTTCTATTCGGGCCAATGGGGCGGAGGAGATGCAAAACTACTAATGGCACTTGGAGCACTTATTGGATTCCAAGCAGACAAGTTTGCATTCGGCACCAGCTTTCTCATCAACCTGGTATTCATCGGCGGAGCATGGGGGCTAATCTGGTGCATTGTACTCTCGGCAAAGAACTGGAAAAAATTCTGGCCAACGTTCAAATTAGTACGACATCAAAAGGCATACGCGCGGACACGCATACTGACGCTGGTTGCAGTTGTCATTCTCATCATCGCATCATTCGTCATGGCAGAATTCCAGCTTGAGCTTCTGGGGCTTGCTTTACTCAGCTATTTCCTCTGCTACCTCACAATTTTTGTCAAAAGCGTGGAATTAAGCTCAATGCACAAATGGATAACACCAGACAAAATAACAGAAGGAGACTGGCTGTTAAAGCCGGTCACGGTCGGCAAGCACAAGATACTGCCAACAAAGCTCGGACTGGAAAAACCTCAAGTATTGCTGATTAAACGATTATATGCACAGAAGAAAATAAAAAAACTACTCGTCAAATATGGAATACCATTCGCGCCGGCATTCCTGTTTGCATTTATAGCAACACTGATTTTCAAAAATATCGTGTTAGCAATCCTTTTTAACTAGATTGTTACGACAAATATTTATAAGGCGCAAAAAGAAACATTGCAGAATGATACTCGAACACGAATTCATAGTGATGATAGGGCTGCTCACCATGTTCTCAATCGTTGCAGTAATATTAAAGACGCTCAGAACACGAATATTCAGCATTTAAGGTATACGCCTGAACTGTTTCATTCTATAATCTTCTTTCGCCACTTCTTTTAGCTTCTCCATCTCAACCGGCTTTGGCTTTTCCCTCTCAAACAAGCCAACATTCTTTGTTTCGTCTTTAATCTTTGACTCCAAGCTGACAAGCTCTTCCTCAGACGCAGGCTTTGTCTGCCAGCCAAGCTGCACGCTGTCATTCTCAAAACGCGGAATAACATGAAGCATGGCGTGATTATGGCGCTGGCCTGCCGGAGGACCATTCTGCACTAACACGTTCGTGCCCTGCGCGCCAAGACCTTCAAAAACAGCAACACCAATTTTATTCGCGACCTTGAACAAGTCGCCAGCAACGAAATCAGGAACCGCTTCAAAAATCGGCGCGTGAGCTTTCGGCATCACCAGCACGTGGCCGGCAGCAGCCGGCTCAGGAGACATCATGGCAAAAACTTTCTCGTCCTCAAACAGCACGTTAACCTTCTTCTGAATCAGCTGGCAAAACGTGCATTCAGTCATTTTCCACCTGTCAAGAACTTTGAAATCTCGTCGAGACCGGATTCTTTAACTTCCGGCAGCGCCGACTTCGTCGGCTGGTCTGCGCTCGTTGCTCGCGCAGGCTTCGGCGCCTCTTTGAGAGCTTCCTTCGGAACTTTAGGAGGCTGAGTTCCAAACTGTTTTGCGACAGCCGCGCCAAGCTTTTCGAATACCGCGTCAGATGTCTTCTGGTCAATCTTCACAAGCGGAAGCTGCAAGCCGACATCATCATTCTGGCTCCTCGGGATAATATGCAGCAGGAAATGCGGAGCACGCTGGCCGGCGGCAACTCCATTGGCAATGAATATTGAGGTGCCTTCAACTTTCAACCCGCGAATCATGGCATGGCTCAACTGTTTGGCAACCATTCCGATATGAGCGACCAAATCATCACTCATTTGCGGCATTATGGCCACGTGGTTTTTAGGAACAAGCAAAATATGCCCAGGAGAAGCTGGATTAATATCAAGAACAGCCGCTACTTTGTCATCCTCATACACCTTTTTCGCCGGAATCTTACCAGAAGCAATATGACAAAACACACACTGCTGTTCTTCGTCTGCCATGCCTTTTACGAGAAGGTCTGTGTATAAAAAGATTGGCACCAAAAACTATTTAAATGCGGTAAAGCACTTAACTCTAAAAAAGAAGGTGAACTATGAGCTTATTCAGTAATAGAAGAGCAATTACTCCACTCGTAGCAACCATCCTTCTTGTCGCATTCTCAGTCGGCCTTGGCGCCTTAGTCATGAGTTGGGGCGAAGAATACATTGAAGAAAAGGCAGAATTTGTCCAAGGCACGGCAGAAGTCAAATCAGGCTGCGATGCTGCCAAGATAGACATTATCAAAATCGGAGGGCAGGCGCAAATCTGCTTAGGCCCAGAAGGCATACAACTCTGGCTCGACAATGGACCAGACATAGACTTGTATAATATTCACGCACGCATAGCAGGACAAAACGGCGTTGACGTTAAAGAAGAAATCCTTCCAGAACCATTATTGAAGGCAAACGCGGCAAAAACAACCATACCATACGACCGCTCAATCGGAGCACTCCTGCAGGTAAAATTAACGCCAAAAATCTGGACTGGCAGGGACGTAGCCATCTGTTCACAAAGCGCGGTTACTGTTGAGCGAATTCCGGCGTGCTGAAATGTCGGAAATTTTGCAAATTTCCGAGCACGTCAAGAACCAAATTGGTTCTTAACGCTCCCAAAAACCCAATCATATAACTTCTGCGCTGATTTTTTACCTGTAAGCTGATCAAGAAGCCAATTGCTCATCTCAGGCGCAGTCGTCTTTGGCTGTTCAAACAAAACAACTGCATTTCTCTGCTCATTACAAAAGTTTTCACTGCAAAAAACACCATCAACAGGCTTATTCAGCAATGAAACAACATTATTTTTACTGGCGATCAGCTCAAAAGGCATACGCAAACTAACATCATAATTCAGAGTTGCACTATCTGACACCAAATCAAAGCGCGTTCCAACTTCGTTCTTAATCAAGTGATTGTCATTCAAAAAAACCTGAGCAGAATTTCGTACCAGAATACCGGTTTGATAACTTATAATCCGGCAATCATTTACAGTGACGTTCATAGAATTCTCAATCAAGATACCATTATTTCCATTCCAGCTCTTAAAAACAGCGCTATTGCAGTCAACTGCGATGTTCCTGCCTGAAATTATTATGCCTTTGTTAAAATAATATACATCAGAACAAAAACTGACAGAATTATCTATCTTCATGCCGTCTCTAGGCACAACACATGCAAGCACCGACGGTGCGAGCAGTACCAATAACACCCAATACTTCATCTCTTTTTTCTTTTAATTAGCTGTATAACCACCAAACCAGTAATGTATAATAATGCATAAATGAGTAACTTTGTTTTCAAAGGAAGCTTTTTCTCAACAACTTCCTTTTTTACTTCTGCCGCGGGCTTCACTTCCCTCTTGACTTCCTTTTCCAGTTCTTCAATATGTTCTTCAACTGTTTTTTCAGGAACTGGCACGACTTCCGGTGTTGCTGCAGGAGCAGCAGCACAATCAGCATCAGACTGAGGCGTACATTTCTTGCTGCAGTAGAAATCTCCTGATTCGCACACATTCATATCACGAAATTCATTGCACGCATTGACCTCACAAAATGAACGCTCTATGTCCTTGTTGCCAAGCATAACAATGTTATATTTGCTATTAATAGCTGAGACCGCCACTTGATGGCTCTTGTCATTATTATCACGCAAGGTATTCTCATACGCATCAAGCATCCGCACGCCAATCCTGTTCTTCAGAAAACCATTTTTTTCAATTAACGAATTCGTGACATTTTTCAAGTACAAGCCCTGGGTAAATGTAATGATGTTGCAATTTCTCAACGTCACTCCATCCACGTTTTCCATACGAATACCGAACTCACTCTCACCGACAATGCCTCGC
Source organism: uncultured Methanosarcinales archaeon (assembly GCA_964432255.1). GTDB lineage: Archaea > Nanobdellota > Nanobdellia > Woesearchaeales > ARS49 > CABMGU01. Next base: position 7,878 of record CAYSMN010000028.1, read on the forward strand.
AAGACTGCAGTGCCACAGTCAACCGTGATATCGTTTGCCGCGATAGAAATTCCGTTGGGGACGTCATAAGTGCTTGAACAGAAGAGAATGCTCTCTGTTATTGCCATGCCATCAGTCGGCTCAATACACTCGGCCGCAGCAACAGCTGATAATATCAGAACAATAGTCACCCATTTCATAGCTCGTCCCACAACACGATAATGATGGCCGGAATAATGATGAACAAAACAACGCCTAAAGACGCGACAATCCAATCAAAGCCGCTCTCGTAGACATAAATACCCCAGAATCCGTACGGCAAAAATAATAATGGCTCAAGAAAGTCTCTCAACTGCCAATGCCTTGCAAACACCTCTTTATGCATATCCTTAACATTCCCTCCAAGTTAAAAATATTTTCTATTCTACAAAGCGTACGTCGTCAACAATGCCATCCGCATCCTTGTCCAAGCCTTCAACCACGCGCGCAGGAAATTCAGGGTTGACAGAATTACCCTTCGCAAGCTCATTGAAATATTTGATGAAGGCAAGCGTGACTGCTCTGGTGCCGGCATACCTCTTTCCAGCAACGACAAGAATCCACTTCTTTGGATTGAAAGGATTCTTCGCCTTCACAATAATGCCGCACTCGTCAGCATGATAAGATTTCTTTGATATCGAACTCTTGATGGCCCAATTTGCCTCCTTGTCAAACCTCAAAGGAAGCTTATCATTAACTTTTTGGGTGATGCTGTTGACAACAGGACCGCCTATCAGAATCAAATTTTTCTGCAAATCCTCAGAACGCACTTCGGTATCCAAACGAACGCTCAACTCGTCCAAATGAGTGAGAAATGTTCCCAAGAAAAGAGCAAGGTCAATGCCGTAATAACCGTCTCTAGACCTTGCCATGTCAGGACCGTGCGGGTCAGGAGAGCCAACAATAATTACGCCGTTGAACTCATTGTTCTCAATAATGGGAGAAAGAAACTCATCCGGGCGCGTTTTAATCCCAGGAACTTTATGCGCCTCAGAGAATTCCTTTAACGCAAACACAAACGCAGGAGCAGTCGGCGCGTAAACACTCGCCAGCGTGCCATGAACTTCCTGCTTCTTGATAACTTCTACCAGGCTTGCATTTTCCAGCTTGCGAATGTGATAATAGACCTTCTGCTCGTGCACATTCAGGCGCTTGGCGAGCGCTCTAGGATACGTTGGAGCAGCAGCCAGTTCTTTGAGTATTCTTTGAGCTAGAGCAGAGCTGGCAGCACGGATTTGCCGGTCTGAAAACGGCTTTGCCGGCAGGCTTACAATGGCCTTTTTCTGGTCTTCTACTACAAGCATGGTATTATGAATTATTTTTTAATAGTATTATGAATATTTTAGTAAGGCTTATATATAAGGTTTTCGTTTACTATGCAAATGGAAGACACATACGACGACAGCGAACTATACGCAGAGTATACGGCAGGATAAGGCAATGTGCGGCATTCTAGGATATCTCGGACTACGCAACGGAACCCCAATAGTACACGAAGGGCTCAAAGCGCTCGCCTATAGAGGCTATGACAGCTGGGGAATGGCCATCCATACTACAAACGGCATTATAATACAGAAAGGGGTTGGAGACATCACAAAGACCTCCGCGCTCCAACTCCCTTCAAATAGAGTCTTTGGACACACCCGCTGGGCGACTCACGGCGGAGTAACAGAAGTTAATGCGCATCCGCATACGAACAAAGACAAGACCATAGCTGTTGTCCACAACGGCATCATAGAAAATTACGTTGAACTCAAAAAAGAACTGGAGAAAAATGGCTACGTCTTTGCCAGCCAGACAGACACAGAAGTGATACCCCAATTAATCGACTTCTACATCCAGCACGGCAATACATTTGAGCAAGCTTTTCAGACTGCGCTCAGCAAACTGGAAGGAAGTTATGCTATTTTAGCAACGCACGCAAAAGAGGAAGGCATACTTTTTGCGCGGCAAGGAAGCCCAATGGTGCTAGGGCTTGGCCAAAACGAATATTTTGTCAGCTCAGACATACCAAGCTTTTTACCACACACTAAAACAATAGTTCACCTGGAGGATGGAGACTATGGCGCAATTAAGAATACGATTACAATCTACAACAAAGGAAAAACAGTTGTCAGACAGCCCAGCACAGCGCATTGGGACGTGGAAGTTGCAAAAAAAGGAAACTACCCGCACTTCATGATTAAGGAGATTAATGAACAGCCTTTAACAATACGAAAAGCACTAAACCAGCCGGCAGAACTCATCAAACAAACAGCATTACTGCTCCAGAACGCCTCAACCGTGTTTCTGGTAGGCTGTGGCACGAGCTACAACACTTGTGCCACAGCGACCTACCAGTTCAGCAAAGCTGGAAAACAGACGATACCGGTATTAGGCTCAGAGTTCGCACAACACATTCCCTTCTTGAACAAGAAAACAGCTGTTATTGCCGTTTCTCAGAGCGGGGAAACAGCGGATATCGTCGACGTTGTCAAAGCATCAAAAGAAAAAGGCTCAATAGTGATTGCTATCGTCAACGTGCCAAGCTCATCACTTGCACGCATGGCAGACATCGTCATTCCGATGAATTCAGGACCAGAATTATGCGTTCTCGCAACAAAAAGCTGCACTTCAACACTCGCAATTCTTTATCTGATAGCTTATACCATGGCAGGAAAAGACCCTGCCATACTCGCAGAAGCAGCAGACATTTCATTGCATGTCCTTAAGCAACACCAGCAGACAATGCCGGAACTGGCGAAAAAAATCGCACAATCAAACAGCATATTTGCAATCGGAAGAAACGCATTATCACAAACAGCAAGAGAAGCAGCGCTCAAAATCAAGGAAGTCAGCTACATCCACGCAGAAGGAATGCCTGCAGGAGAATTAAAACACGGAAGCATAGCTTTAATTGAGGAAGGAATGCCGGTCATTGTGTTTGCAGATGATGAGACACGTGCACTTACTACTTCAAACGCGATGGAAGTCAAAGCAAGAGGCGCATTTGTTATCGGCGTTGACAGCAAACCAAATCCGGCATACGATTTCCACATACAAATACCGGACTTAGATGGAACAACGCCATTGCTGGCATTACTGCCGATACATTTACTCTCTTACTATTTAGCGCTAGAACGCGGCTGCGACCCAGACAAGCCGAGAAACCTGGCGAAGTCAGTTACCGTAAGATAAATATAGTTCTTTGAAACACCAACTAATGGGTGGAAAATGACATTAGACTTATACCTTATCCGGCACGCTGAAAGCAGGCTCAATGAAGACGGGCATCTAATCGGCGGAAGAACAAACCATGCGCCATTAACGACGCGCGGAAAAGAACAAGCAATACTTCTTGGCCAAAGATTAGCAGATGGAACAGTAAATTTTAACGAAGTTTATGCCTCGCCAGCGGTAAGAACTGTACAAACCGCACAAATTGTCTGTGGCACATTGGATTTTCCTCTCGATGCAATAGTCCAGCGCAAGGAATTACAAGAATTATCACAAGGAGATTGGGAAGGAAAATCACGAGACCAGATTTATACCGATGCAGTTCTAAAGGAAATCAACAGATTGCCAGGTCTCTTCAGGCCTCCAAACGGAGAATCACAAGACGATGTTGAAAAGAGAATGTATGCGTTTGTACAAGAACTAATTGCCAAAGGCACAGACATCACGGCGGGCATATTCGGACACGGCATGGCATTCAAATGCTTATTGAGAGGAATCATGGAATTCAACCATGAAAGAACATATAAAATTGCACTTGATAATACTTCAATAACAAGAGTGAAATACACACCACGAGGCTGGCATCTTCTCTCAGTTAATGATACAGGACACTTAATCGGCACTGAGAAATTACCTGACCGATACAGCACTAATCTTTAAATAGTGCTGTTTCCCATTCCTTCTTATGCAAATCACTCTCAACCTCAAGAAGAAATTAGAGCAGACAGCAAACGAATACTTTGAAGGAGCCAAGAAAGCGCGCAAAAAGGCAGAGAATGCAACAGAAATAGTTGCGAAGTTCAAAAAAGACCTTGAAACATTAGAGAAAAAAC
>CAYSMN010000029.1:0-11908 GCA_964432255.1 uncultured Methanosarcinales archaeon
AGTGCGATTATGAAAATGATGCCATAAATTATTGTGAAGATTGGTCCGAAGCTGAAGAAGAACAATACGCCCACTAATATTCCAAGAAACACTGCGAGTGTTGTCAGTGGCCTTATGCCGATTTCGAATGTTGCGATTTCTGGAATAACCTTTACGCTGTGCTTGAGCTGCGCAACCGCGTCTCCAAAGCTTCTTTCTGTTACAATCATTGCTGGCAGGATGAGTTTTCCGATTATGCCTGCGAAGGTGCCAAGCCAGCCTGCTGCAAATGCGCCCATTCTTCCTCGTCTTCTGATGGCGCTGATTAGGATTGAAACAATTAGAAAGACTACTGCGTAGGCTATAACGTCTTTGAAGTTGTGCAGTGCGCGTTTGAAGCCAGAGCCAACAGTTGTGTCTTTGCCTTGTGCTACTTCGTGTACCATCCAGCTTTGCATTGCGCCTAAAAACGTGCTCCAGGTTTGCGCGATTAATAGAAACAATATAACGATTGCATAGAAGTATGATTCCGGCATTAGCGATGCAAATGGGAAAAATATGACTGCGGTGATGCAGAATAATATTCCGCTCAGCAGCATCAGAACTGGCACAATCATTAAACTTTTGTCTCTGCCTATGAATTCAAAGCTTAATTTGAATATTTTCCACGCGTTGTGCAGTCTGTCAAAAAACCCCATATGATTTCTGTGTACGTGCCTCTTTAAAAATTTTGCTAACTTGACTTTTTTGTCACCAAATATTTTATTCTTGAACGTCTTATTGACCTATAATATGACAGATAAGTCTCAGACAGTGGACGATGTAATCAGGCAGTCGAAGAAGAAATTCGAGAATATGGAGGTAGACAAACCGTTAGCTGACCGTGCCAAGCAATTATTCGAGAGCGCGAAAACTCCGCTTGACTCTTCTATTTACAAGGGAGAATTCAAAGCTTACACTCCTAAATCAGAGAATTATGAATCTCCTGTTGATTTGCAGAAGCGGATGTACAAGAAGAGTCCGAATGTTAAGGAGTGGATAGGTAATGAAAGATATGATATTGAACAAAAATTGCCTCCTGATAAACGCGGCTACAATTTCAGGCGTGATACTGCTGGAAATGCTGCACAAAACGCGTCTTTCGAGGATGTTGCCAAGCAGTATTTGATGGGCGAGGGAAAGGAGTTGTACGCGCACTTGCGCAAGCAGGGGCGTGACTTTTACGATATTACTAGAATAGGCACTGCTGATTTGGAGGGAGCTGTTGCCGCGTTGGCAGTTAGAGGAACTGAAGCTGCATTGCTCGGCTCTAAAGACTTTGAGCAGAAAGCCTCCCAGCTTGCAAGTCATTATGGCATTTCAACAGACCGCGCAATTAGCTACGTTATGGCGCACGAGTTCGTGCACGCTTCGCAGAAGGGTAAGTATTTTGACGACCCAATCTTGGCAGAGCTTGATGTTGAGCATACTTTGAAGGATTACTTTACTGCAAAAGGAGACAAGGACTTGGCTGCTGTTGCAGGCGATCGTGCTGCTAATGTTTCAAGGAATTATGGCGGCAGCGGAAGCTACAAGATGCCTAAGGGTATTTCTGAAAGGGGCGGCTTGGAAAGCTATGTTGGCAAAGGAGCTGGCGGAAGTTATAGCGCGCCAAGCGGAAAGGCTGCTCATAGCGGCGCTGCAGCCGGCAAAGCATCTGCAGGAAGTTATGCTGCCGCGTCTGCAAATTGAGTAAGTCATAAATACTATCTTTTTCTCCAATTTACTAAATGAAGTACAGTACATTGGTGGGGGTGTACGAGCGTCTTGAAGCCACGACTAAACGGCTTGAGAAGACGTTCGTGCTTTCAGAATTTTTGAAAACAGCTGATGAGTTAGACAAAGTCATGCTGTTGGTTCAAGGTCGTGTGTTTCCGAATTGGGATACGCGCGAGCTTGGCATGGCTGCGAAGTTGTTGGTGAAAGCGATTTCTCTGGCAACCGGCGCATCTTTGGATAAGCTTGATTCTTTGTGGAAGGAAACCGGTGATTTGGGCACTGTCGCATCGGAATTAACAAAGAAAAAGTCTCAAGCAACTCTGTTCTCGCAGCCATTGACCGTCACAAAAGTTTTTGAGAATTTGCGCAAGCTGGAAGAAATGGAGGGCGCTGGCACAGTTGACAGAAAAGTGCAGTTGGTTGCTGAATTATTGACGAGCGCCCAGCCTGCTGAAGCGAAATACATCATCAGGACAATTCTTGGCGAATTAAGGGTTGGTTTGGGTGACGGAACTATCCGGGATGCGATTGTTTGGGCGTTTTTTGCAGATAAGGCTGGCGTGAAGTATGACAAGTCAGCAAATGAGCTCACTCTATCAGATGATGAAAGGAAGAACTACGAAATATACACTACCTTCGTCCAGGAGGCGTTTGATGTTGCGAATGATTTTGCCGAAGTCGCGAAGATAGCAAAAGAAAAGGGAGAAAGTGCCTTGCAGAACATGTCTTTGCTTCCTGGGAAGCCTGCGAAGATGATGTTGTTCCAGAAGGCAAAGGATATCGCAGATGCATTTACAATTGTAGGAAAGCCAGCCGCGCTTGAGCAAAAGTACGATGGCTTTCGACTTCAAATTCACAAGAATAATGGAAAAATCAGGTTGTTCACGCGCCGTTTGGAGGACGTGACTGCACAGTTTCCTGATGTAATGCATAGTATTGCAAAGCAGGTGAAAAGTGATGAGTTTATTCTTGATGCTGAGGTTGTTGGTGTTGATGTAAATACAAAAAAATACTTGCCATTTCAGAGTATCAGTCAAAGAATTAAGAGAAAGTATGATATCGAGGAAATGGCGAAGAAGTTTCCAGTGCAGGTCAACGTATTTGACGTTCTCTTTTGTGAAGGGAAGAGTTTGTTGAAAGTTCCTTTTGTTGAAAGGAGAAATATTTTGAAAAAGATTGTAACGGAATCATCTGATCTCAAGCTTGCAGAACAAATTGTTACTGAAAACGAAAGCGCTGCTGAGAAATTCTACAAATCTTCTCTTGACGCCGGCAATGAGGGCATCATGATGAAGAATTTGCAGGGCATTTACAAGCCTGGCTCGCGTGTTGGTTTTGGCGTGAAGGTCAAGCCGACGATGGATACTTTGGAAGTCGTGATTGTCGGTGCTGAGTGGGGCGAGGGCAAGCGCGGACAATGGCTTTCAAGCTTCGTAATTGCCGTCCGCGATCCGGAGACGAATGCGTTTGTGGAAATTGGCAGGGTTGGCACTGGAATTAAGGAAAAGGTTGAGGAGGGTGTGAGTTTTGAGCAGTTGACGCAGTTGTTGATTCCGCTAATAATAGAAGAAAAAGGCAAAGAGGTGCGCGTGCGCCCTGAAGTTATTATTGAAGTTGATTATGAGGAAATTCAAAAGTCTCCTACTTATTCTTCTGGTTATGCATTGAGATTCCCGCGCTTGGTCCGGTTGAGAATTGAGCGCTCTGCGGAAGATATTAATACTGTTGACGATGTGAAAGCGTTAGCTGAAGCTCAGCGAGGTAGAGGTGTTTTGAAATGAAATGGTTGGCAATTTTACTTTTGATATTAATTGCGTGTGCGCAAAAGCCTGCTGTTGTACAACAGGAAATTCCTGAACAGAAAGAAGAAGTGGTTGATTTTTCTTCAGCTGCACAGTTGGGAAAGCCGATTAAGTGTGTTTCAGAGCATGAAGGCCAGACCACGACTATTTACATGAAGGGCAGCCAGATGCGTATGGATACTGTTCCTTCTGATGCGCACGGCATTTACACTTCTGATATGATGTACACATGGCGCGGAAATGAGGGAATGGTGGTTAAGATGGAGGATATGAAGAAGCTTGCTTCTGAGCAGGGCGAGGCTTTCACTCCCCCTTCGCAGGAGCAGGTTGTTGCGAAAGCCCAGCAGGAGAATGCGAAGTGCGAGCCTTCTGATGTTCCTGAGTCTATGTTCATGCCTCCAGAGAATATCAAGTTTGAGGACTTGGGTGAACTGATGAAGCAGATTGAGGCTTCTACCAAGAAATTGCAGAAATAAGTTTAAATAGTGTGTTTGTGTTGTTCTGGTAAAAAGAGGAGATGATGGACGCGCTTGAATGTATTGCTACACGACGAAGTATTCGCAAGTTCTTGGACATTCCTGTAGAGTTTGAGAAGTTAGGGAATGTGTTGGAAGCAGGCAGGTATGCTCCGAGTGCGGGCAACCTGCAGGATTGGAAGTTTATTCTGATTACTGACGAGAAGATGCGTGCCGAGATTGCTAAAGCTTGTGTTGAGCAGTTTTGGATTGCGACTGCGCCCATTCATATTATCGTTTGCACAGAGCCTGAGAAGACAAAGAGATTCTACGGAACTCACGGAGAAAAGTACAGCATTCAGAACGGCGCTGCAGTGATTCAGAATATGCTGTTGGCAGCGCACTCACAAGGTCTTGGGAGCTGTTGGATTGGCGCTTTTGAGGACGAAGCCATTAAGAGAATGTTTTCTATTCCTGATGACGTGATAGTTCAGGGCATTGTGCCGCTTGGTTATCCTGACGAGAAAGTGCCGACGCCTTTGAGATTTACAATTGAGAATATCACTTATATCGAGAGCTGGGGCAACCGCATCAAGGACTTGGCTGCGTACATGGAATGGTATGGCGAGCACGTGCAGAAAGCGATCCAGAAAGGAAAAGAGATGGTTAAAGAGTTTGCCCGTCGATTGCAGCAATAATTCTTCTTACTTTGGTGACGAAAATGTTCGTTCTACGCCAGAGTAGTAACAACGTATTTAGCCGTATTCTATCGTCGATAAACGTGCTTGTAAGAACAATATCTGATTGAAAATCTATTTCGCAGTATAATAATGCTTATAAATCATTTTAAGTTGAAAGAAAAATATTATCACAAACTTTCTTGGCGGAAAGTTGTGTATGGTTTTGGTTGGTTCAAATCGTTTGGCGACGATGTGAACTTGGTATTCGATAATTGAAGTTGTTCTTTCGAACTACATGTTGCTCTCGTTGGCGCGATCACAACACACTTCTAGGAGTAGTTAGAGCTCCCAATATTTAATGTTTATCCATTACCAAAGGGGAGTAAAAAAACAAACACAAAAACGGGGGGATATGAAAAATGGAATTTTTGGTTGAAAACGCGCAAAAAACTGTTGAAACAACTTTTGATGGGTTAGAGGTTGGCCAGGCGAAAATCAAAGTTATTGGTTGCGGCGGTGCCGGCAACAATATGGTCACCTGGTTGTATAAAAGAGGAATTAAGGGTGCTGAGATTATTGCTGTTAATACTGACCAGCAGCATTTGAAGATTTCTGAAGCTGACAAGAAGTTTATCATTGGTAAAGAATTGACTCGTGGTCTTGGTTGTGGAGGATTTCCACAAAAAGGTGCCCAGGCTGCTCAAGAGTCTATCATTGAGTTGAAAGCTGTCTTGAAGGATGCTGACATGGTTTTCGTGTGCGCTGGTATGGGCGGCGGCACTGGCACTGGCAGTGCTCCTGTTGTTGCGCAGTTGTGCAAGGACATGGGCGCGATTGTTATCGGCACTGTGACTATGCCTTTCAACATTGAAAGGGCTCGTATTGAGAAGGCCGAGTTTGGTCTTGAGCAGTTGAGAAAAGGCTCTGATACTGTCATTGTTATTGACAACAACAGGCTTGTTGAGATTGCTGGCAACCTGCCGATTCAGCAGGCGTTTGCTGTTGCTAATGAGCTTGTTGCAACGATGATTAAGGGCATTGTTGAGACTATTGCAATGCCGTCTCTTGTGAACTTGGACTTTGCTGACGTGAAGGCTATCATGACGAATGGCGGTGTTGCTGCCATTGGTGTTGGCAGTTCTGACACGACTAGCAGGGTTGAGGAGGCTGTTAAAGGTGCTCTGGAGAATCCTTTGCTTGACATCAACTATGCTGGCGCGACTGGCGCGTTGATTCATGTCTGGGGAGGCCCTGACATGACTTTGGAGGAAATCAACCGTGTCGGCGAGCTCGTGACTGAGACGTTGGATGAGGATGCGAACGTCATTTGGGGCGCTCGCGTCTCTGATGATATGAAAGGGAAATTGATGGTGATGACAATCATTACTGGCGTGAAGAGTACCGCAATTATTGGTAAGAGCACGCCGGATAGGGCCGCAGTGTCTGCTCGTCAGATGAGTGACGAATTGGGCATTGAAATCATTCGTTAACGCTTCGGGTGTTTCTCTGCCTTCATTCATACCACCCCCATGCGCTTCAGTGCGCAGCTTGAAGGCAATACCCTTGGCCCCTCCCGTTGGAGGGGTATTTTTTATTTTTGCTTCTTATAAGAAGGTGCTGCTTTGGCGTGTTCAACAATTAGTCTTGCAATGCCATTAAATGGTTTGCTTTCTTGGTTTTTTCTCGAGCCTAAGTAGAAGAATGTGACGACTGGTTTTTCGTCTGTTTTGCTTGGTGTGCGGCCACGCAGTTGGCTTTTGAGCATGCTGGCAATTGCCGTGTCTATTGTTTCAATTAGTGCGAGGACTGCTGCGTGGTCTTTGGGCTCGTAGCTGTAGCTTATTCTTGGGTCCGGGTCTGAATCGTAGAAGGTTATTGAGACTTTTGTGTCTTTGTACGTGAGCTGTGCGCTGTTTGTTTCTCTTCTTTTATAGCTAATATTGTAATTGGGTGTATTTACGTAGTGTGCTCCGTTTTCCTGAATAACAGTCTGGTTGAGTTGCCCAGCCGCATCACGAAGCACTTCTTCTAAGTCTTGTACTTTTGCCCCCATAGTGCGCTGGGAACAGTGTTCTTTTTTAACGCTTTTGGTAGGCAAAACTTTATATAGATACATTCGTGAGTTTCCTTATAAAAATGAGGCGACTTACGGTTTTGGTGGTAGTGATTTCTCTTCTGGTCTTGCCGTCTGTGTTTGCACAAGTATATCCGCCATGTCAAAATAACAATAATTGTCAGCAGGGATATTATTGTATTGGCAACCAGTGCCGTGAACCGTGCCAGAACAACAATGATTGTGATGAAGGAACATGTCAGCCGGATAATTATTGCGGAAGCCAAGTGATTACCTGCGGTAATGGTGTCCTTGATTTTGGCGAAGTGTGCGAAGGGCCAAATACGGTCGGCATTGGTGGTCCTTTTGTTGGCGATTGTACCGACCCGCTCGTGCCCTGCAATAATGGGTGCCCAAAGGATTCTGAGTGCAGGGCTGCTGATTGTAAGTGCGGTCCGGTTTGCGGTGATGGTGTGAAGGTTATTGCAGAGCCTTGTGATGCTTCTGATCCTGTTAATCCCGGCTGTTCTCCTAACGAGAAGTGTTTTCCTCCGGCAAGCTGGCAGCCGCCGCCATTTCCAACACAGGCTACTGCACAGTGCACGTGCACGCGTCAGCCGATTTATCCTCCTGATAAGGATGTAAAGTTTGTCTTGTTTGACTTGTACACGACGCATAATTTGTTTTTCGCAAAAACGTTAGACTTGGCGCATATCAACAAGGATTTATTATTCCAAGAGGATATTAAGGAAGTTGAGATTGGTTTGCGTAATGCATACCTGCATCCGCCGAATGGCAATCCGTGCCAAGTTATTCCTAACTTGTTCATGTTGACGCCGCAGTTCCATCCTTATGGCAAGGAGAACGAGATTGACGCTTACAATAATTTGTTGTTGTTCATTTTGAATAATCCTGCGTTGAGAGGGCAGGTCGGTGTCTCTCAGACGCAATACGATAGTGCGGTCGCTATTCAAATAGTAGTTGATTCGAATCTGGGTTCTGGCAATTTCCAGACTTCTGCACAAGCAAAGTGCTGTCTGTACAACCAGCTTTTGGTCCCATCTGTTATTTTCCTTGACGAACTCGGAATTTGTACAATTTTCCCTGTTTGTGGAAACGGAATTCTTGAGCCCGGAGAGCCATGCGATGATGGCGCCAATGGTGATAATTGTGATGGATGCACTGATACCTGCACCATTCCTACTTGTGGTGATGGGATTACATGCACTCCTGAGGAATGTGATGATAATAATATGATAGACTGCGATGGATACCCAGGCAGTTGCAGTTCAACATGTACTTTACAAACATGCGGAAATAATGTTATCGAGTGTGGAGAACCCTGTGACGATGGTTGCTTGGTAGGAACGCCGAATGTGTGCGAACCAGGAGACAATTGTAATGGTTATCCACCGTTTGCGTGCAGTGCAACCTGCCAAATTCAGATTTGTGGTAACAGTGTTGTCGAGTGTGGCGAAGAATGTGATGATGGTAACGTTATTGATAATGATGGATGTACGAATGCTTGCACGAGCCCTACGTGTCCTGATGGCATTGTTCAATCTGGATCTCCATTTTTCGAACAATGCGATCCTGGTGGACTTTTACCCGCGTTTGATTCCACTTGTCCTGTTGATACGTTTGGCGATGGCCAGCAAACATGTGGTACGAGTTGCAGTTGTGAGATATGTGGAGATGGCAGTCCTGATCCTGGCGAGGAATGCGACGATGGTAATAATGTTAATGGCGATGGCTGCGGTGCAAACTGTAACATTGAAGAGTGTGGCGATGGCGATCTTGACTTTGGCGAAGATTGTGATGATGGCGATAATGATAACTGTGATGGCTGCGATAGTGATTGTACAAGCGGCTGCGGTAATAATATTTTGTGCTTGGGTGAAGGAGAAGAATGTGATGACGGAGATAATGACCCTGGTGATGGCTGTGACGCTGAGTGCCAAAAAGAATGTGGAAATGGCGTTCCAGATCCTGGTGAGCAGTGTAATGAGCCTGATCTGAACTGCGCTGCGGGATTCATTTGCAATGAAGCCACCTGCAAATGTTTTTCTCCTCCTCGTCAGGGCGGCGGCAGTCATCCGGAAGTGCAGGCTGGTTGTGGTAATGGCGGTCAATATACTATAAGCGCCGGACAGGCAGCGTATGTTATCGATGTAAATGGGCAAAGAATTGATCTTACCGGGCAGAAGAGTGTAGCGGTTGGGCCGGTTTGCTGTTTTGATGACTGCTGCAATAATTATTGTTCTGTTGTAAACCCTGGTTCAGTGTGCTTGTCGCCGGCATTTGACAGGAACAATCAAATGTTGAAGAACTTCTTGCCAGTTTGCAGGAAGCCTGCCGAAGTGGATAAGAAATATTGCAAGGATAAAAACGAAGTGTTCTGCTTTGAAACAGCAGCAGGGCCAGTTGGTCAGGTGGTAGAGCATGCGGCTGAAACACAGCCAACCACGACGTCCGGCGCAGCTACCCGATTAGCTGAGTGTGCGAACTCTGATGATTGTACTGCTGGCTTTGTCTGCCAGGATGGCGCGTGCGTGCAGCAGCAGCGTCCTGCTCAGGCTCCGAAAGTTGTTCAGAAACAACCGTTCAGCCCTGTGTTGTTTGCTGCTGCAGGAATTATTATCTTGGGCGCATTGGTGTTCTTGATATTGAACAGGCGTCCTAGAGTTCCTCAGGCGCAGCCGGAAAGACCGGTGGAAAAGCCGGTTGAGAAGAAATCTGAGCCGGCTCAAAAGCCTGTGAAGGCAGAGCCAAGACCAATTAAACCAGCTGTTGATTATGAGCCTTCCAAGGTTGAAGAAGACTTGGAATCTTTGGAAAAATCGTATGAAAAGATTGAGGAAATGCTGAAGTCCATGCGAAGAAAGTTTTAAATAGGCAGATATCGAGGTGAATGTTAAAAATGAGGCGACTTGCAGTTTTGGTGGCGTTGGTTCTATTAGTCTTACCTGTAGTATATGCGCAATGTGCGACACAGACGCGTGATTTGGTCACGTTTCCTACAGCCCCAAACCGCAACAGTCCGCCTATTGGCCCTAACTCGTGCGATAGTGTTGACTTTAAGGCACTCACTGTTGGGTATGAATACCGTTTTGCAAGCCCGATTTTTGTCGAAGACATTCAAAGCTTTGCGCTGGATATCAATTATTGTGAAGTTGCGGATTTCGGTGTTGTACTCGAAGATGGGACTACAATTATAGTGCGGGGTCAGGATTTCTTCACTGGGAATTTTGGCCCAAGCGGAGGTTCGCCATTTAACCGTGCGTTCCCTGTTTCGATGTCGGATTTGATTTCAGAAGGAAAGCTGAGTGAAGGTCAGCAGGTCAAGGCATTGATTTTCCGTGTTTCCGCGAGCGGTGCGTACAGGTTTATGGGTCTTCAGGTTAACAGCTTGTCAATAACACTTGATGATTGTACTACTGGCGAATTTGGCTCTGACGCTTCGTTTTGTGATGTGAGCTGCGCGTTCCCATTCTGTGGCGATAGCGTGGTAAACGGTGTTAATGAGCAATGCGATGGCGGAGGCTCGTGCAATGCTGAATGTCGCACTACCGGAACTGGCGCAGGTGAGTGTGGCGATGGGTTGTGTGATGCTGCTAATGGCGAAAATCCGATTACCTGCCCGCAGGACTGCCAAGCATCACCTGATTTGGATGTTTCTGGTGGCTTGTTCAACCTGGCATTAGCGCATAACGTTCTTTTTGCGAAAGTTCTGGATATATTGCATATTGTCAAGGACGCTTTGTTCCAGCTTGAGATTAAGATTATTGAGATTCAGCTGACGAATGAGCCGTGCAATCAGCAGCCGGTGTCGTTCAAGCTTACTGCAGAGTTTTCTCCATATGGAAAATTGAACGAGATTGATGCAATTATCAGATTGCTTATTCAAGCAATGAGGGATGCAATTGATGGCGGGAATAATTTTGGAACAATTGGCACGACTGAAATAAATAATGCAGAAGGACTTGAAGTATTGGGAGAGCAACACGTTGGTCTAGGCAATTTTGCAAGAGCGCTTGAGTGCAAATGCCAGGCATATAAGACATTAATTGGTGTTGTTGATACAACAACGGGATGTTGTGGCAACAATATTCAAGAAACAGGCGAAGAATGCGATGATGGTAATTTGATTGATAATGATGCGTGTGCAAATGACTGCACTTCAAATTGAGGTGAAAAGATGAAGAAGATTTTTGTTGCATTGGTTTTGATGTTGATGATAGTTGTTCCTCTTGTTAGTGCGCAGGCATCCACGCTGACTGGTCCTATGCCGTGTAGTCAGACTATTGTTGGCGTTACGCCGTTTGACAATCGCATCGTTAAGTATTTTGATCTGAAGCGCCAGATTTTCTTTGGCCAGCAGGGCTTTGAGTTTCCGTGCGACCAAGTTGTCAAAAACACGCTTTATGAAGTGAATGGTTTGCTGAATTGTGACGATTTCGGAACGTCGTGTACGACCAACGCCGACTGTGACCCGCTTGACAATCTTCCTAATGATGACTTTGTGTGTGTGAATGATCGATGTTTAGAAACGTGTACTGTTGATGGTGATTGTTCTGCTGAAGGCTCATGTGAGCTTTTCCCTGATGATGAAAATTATTGTGTAGACCTATGCAGCAACGGCGATTTTAATCCGTACGACCCATCGTGCTGCTGTACTTTGCAGGAGAATTTCAATAATGAATTGAACGATCCTGCTCTTTTGAAGCAGTTGACTCAGGAGGATCGCGATATTGTTTTGCCCGGCATTCTTGAAGATTTGCAGGATGACCTTAACTGTCTGGTTGAAGTTGCATCTCCTCTGTGTAGTAATGGTTTAGACGATGATGGTGATGGAGATATTGATTGTGCTGATTCTGATTGCATTAATGCAAACACACAGTGTGTTCCTGAGCATAACAGTGAGTCTTCAGATGTTGAAAATGGCCAGATCGGATTGGCTTTGAGCTCACAATTATACTTTAACAAGTTTAAGCCGTGCGCTGCTCGCGCAATCAAAGGCTTGGGTGTTCTGGAGCAGATTTACAGTAAGACATCCGGCGCGTTCTTTATAGTTCAGAAATTAGAGGAATTGGAGACAGAGCTTATCCACAAGCTTGCATTGAACGATGAAAATGCTCAGAAGTTCTTCCAGGTGAACCAGTTCACGTGCAATACTCAGCC
>CAYSMN010000030.1:0-7155 GCA_964432255.1 uncultured Methanosarcinales archaeon
GACTGCATGTTCTGCTCCATCATCTGAAGGCGTTGAATGCTCTCCTGAGCGTCCTTTGACAGAGTCATATAGCTTTAACCTTAGTAGCAACTGAACGAGATTTGTACAAGACCTTGCTTCCACAATACGGGCAGCGAACACGCTTGCCCATCATATCCTCAGAAATTTTCTTGCCGCACAAAAAACACGTGTATTTAACCATTTTTACTGCTCCTCGTCCCCAACAACTTCCCTCATCTTCAACTCAGGAGCTTCAGCCATCAACTGAGCTGCCTGTTCTGCAAGGCTTCGCTTAGTTCCAACAGTGTAAGCACGGGCCGTGAACTTGGCATTGCATTTCCCGCACTGCCAGATACCGTATGACACACGGCTGACCTTAGGCTTGCCGCAATACGGGCACTCGTGGTCTTTCTTCTGCTCGATTTCAATCTTAGCCAGCTTAAGCTTTAATGTACGACCATAACGCGTACCAAAGCGCTTTGCAGGACCCAAACCCTTCTGCTGCTCTGCCATGACACCGCAAAAAAGCGGGCTATTTAAAAAGCTTTCGAGGTGCGCAAAGCTTTTATAGCGTCCAGCACGACGCAGAACACTATGTCAATCAGCGAAAATGAACGATTCCACCTGAAAAAAGTCATAAAAGAATTAGATTCGTATAGCGCGCGCCATACTGAATTTGTCACAGTATATGTGCCAGTAGGATATGACTTGAACAAGATAATCCAGCACTTGCAGCAAGAACAAGGCACGGCAACCAACATCAAAAGCGCGCAGACACGCAAGAATGTCATAGACGCATTGGAGAGAATGATTGTGCATCTGAAATTATTCAAAGCAACGCCAAAAAACGGCATGGCGGCATTCTCCGGCAACGTAGCAGCACGAGAAGGAGCTTCGGATGTAAGAGTATGGACCATAGAGCCACCCATCCCAATCCAAACGCGAATCTACCGTTGCGACAAAAACTTCCAACTAGACATTCTCAGAAGCATGCTCGAAGCAAAAGAAGCATACGGAATGATAGTAATTGATTCCCGCGACGCTGCAATAGCGGTCCTAAAAGGAAAAACAATCATACCGCTCATCGAAACACACTCACACGTCCCAGGCAAAATGAAAGCAGGCGGACAATCAAGCGTCAGATTTGCACGAAACAGAGAGATCGCAGTAAATGGTCACTTCAAAAAAGTAGCAGACATTGTCAAAGACCAGTTCTTAAGCATGGAAGGATTAAAAGGAATCCTTGTAGGTGGACCAGGACCGACAAAATATGACTTTGTTGAGAGCGGGCAAATAACAAATGAACTCAAAAAGAAAATTATCGCGATCAAGGACCTGGGCTACACCGGCAGTTTTGGACTTGAAGAATTACTGGAAAAATCCCAAGATGTACTTGCGCACGAAGACGTCGCAGAAGAGAAAAAACTCGTGAGCAGGTTTTTGGAAATGCTCGCCATAAAACCAGAGCTGGTCAGATACGGAGAGGCGAACACGCTCAAAGCACTCGAAATGGGCGCTGTTGACATATTACTGCTTTCAGAAGCACTCGACGAACAAAAGATAGAACAATTCGAAATCACTGCAAAAGCATTCTCAACAACCATCAAAATAATTTCGACTGAGACGCGGGAAGGCGCACAACTAAGAGATATCGGAAAAATTGGAGCAATACTACGATACCCAATCGAATGAACATCCTAGAACAAGCCTACCAAGAATTGTACCCAGACAACAACAGTTCAAGACAACTCTTTCTCAAATACAGCGGGCGATTCAAAGGATACAACGCCAACATCAGAATGACGACGGCAACTGTTACCGTGAACGCGAGCAAACAATGGAAAGGAGTCAGCCCGGACATACAAAAAGGACTGCTGCAGGAATTATTGGTGCGACTGTTCAAGACAAAGAAGCAGACAATCAGCATGGAGCTTTACCACCACTTCATCAAAAGCCTGTCAAACGTTGCGCCAAAAACGCACACGCACCCGATTCTTGAGGAAAGCTTTCAACGTGTGAATGAGGCACTGTTCAACGGAATGATGGAACAGCCGAACTTGAGAATAGGAAATGGAGTCAACAGGCTGGGAACATATGAGTATGCGACAAATACTGTCACGATAAGCAAGATATTGCTTGAAAATGAAGGGCTAATGGACTATGTGATGTATCATGAAATGCTGCACAAAAAACACCAATACAAGGCAAAGCCAGGAAGACATTTGCACCATAGTGCACAGTTCAAGCGAGATGAAGCAATATTTCCAAATGCAGAACAACTTGAAATAGAATTGAACAAATTAGTAAGAAAAAACAAAAGAAGATTCAGTTGGTTCTGGTAGCGTACAACAGGCTTGCCAAGTTAACATTATGGCGCCCTTCATAACCCCACAACCAGCCAGCCAAGCATCTGCGCGGATGATTTCTTGAAGCATCCATCTCTGCAACTGTGCGCTGCCACGAACCACCATGGGCTATTTCACGAGTAACAATAATCTCGCGCTCATCCAACGACAACTTCAAATCCTTCGGATCAGTCATAATCAAATAATGAATCCTGTCCATAACTACTGCTACATTTCTATCCATTTTGTCTTCACCCAGCGCTTGCGTAAACGACAGCTTTTTAAAGGTTTTCCCCACCGACGATAGATATGGTCAGAATATTCGCAGCCGGAGACTTCCACGGCGACAAAACAACGGCAAAAATATTGGCACAACGCGCACTAGATGAAAAAGCAGACTTGATAGTCCTCAATGGAGACATAGTGGAAGAAGATGACACAGAAGGAGTAATGTACCACTTTGTCAAAACAGGAAAACCAGTGTTCCTGGTGCCTGGAAACCATGACTGGTTTGCAACAGACTTTTTAGCAGCACAATACAAGGCAGTCAACCTGCACGGCAAAAGCATGCAGCACGGAAACGTCGCCATATTCGGCTGCGGCGGAACAAACATCGGCATGAACATGCTCACTGAAAAAGAAATATACGATACCGTCAAATACGCACACAAAGGAATAGCC
Source organism: uncultured Methanosarcinales archaeon (assembly GCA_964432255.1). GTDB lineage: Archaea > Nanobdellota > Nanobdellia > Woesearchaeales > ARS49 > CABMGU01. Next base: position 3,027 of record CAYSMN010000030.1, read on the forward strand.
AGCGCGCAAAAGAAACTGCTCGTCACGCACATACACCCAGCCGGAACAGTCATGGAATCATTCTCACAATTCGTCAAAGGAAGCATCGGCCTCAGAAAAGCAATCGATGCCACACAGCCAGACATTGTTGTCTGCGGACACGTTCACGAAGCAGAAGGCATAGAAGAAAAAGTGGGAAATACGTTAGTCATCAACGTCGGAAAGAAAGGCAGGCTTATTGAGCTGTAGAACTTTTCAATCGCAACAAAACAGGTATCATTGCACTTCTCGGATACGGGCTCAAGGCTTTTTCAAAAACAGACGCGTATTTCAGATATTTCTCGCCCTCATCACCAGTATAATGCATTAGACAAACTTTCTTGCCCATCACCTGCTCGTGCAAATACGTGACTAGGCCTTCATCAACTGCCTCATCACCAAAACAAACACCGCTCTCCTCAAGCACAAAATGAATGCTCTCGTGGAATAACTTGTGAAATTCCTGAAAGTTGTGCAACTTTTTGCCAAACGGCAAGACACGGTCGAGCACCGGCTGCTGAGCAACAACCAATGGACATGTGCCGATAAGATCATTTTTGACGATTTTCGTATACGCATTATGCAAAGACCACCAGATTTTGCGATGACTGCGCAGAAAATCTACCACGTCCCGCATCTTGGGAGAAATGCTTCTGTCATTCCCTGAAGCCGCTAACAATAATGCTTCAACAAGAACGACATCCTCCTTGCGAATCCTCGACAAGCCGCATGAGCACGTGAAGAGTGAAGACAGCTCGTTTTCCTGCGCTTTCTCATCAGTCGGATAAGTTTTCAATATATTTTGCACATGACCATTAACAAACGCGGCAAACGCGTCAACCTCCTCTTGAGAAAGAACGTCTGAGTAATTTATGGACGGCTTCAGCTGCGGAAACATCCAACAGAGCGTTTCAATGCCTTTCAATAGTTCATCACGCATAGCGAGTGAGGTTCAGGAAGGCTTTCAGATTGTTCTTCAAAGCCATCACGTCCTCTTTCACCCCGCGCTCAAAACCAGAAATAAACGGCGTGTACACATACTTTTCAAAAATAGTGCGTAAAACATAGAAAATAGGCTTTGTCTCCCAGTGGCCTTCATAATCAGTCTCCAAAATACCATCCATAATTATTATTATCTTGCCGTCCTGCACTTTCGCCTTCTTCTTATCACGGTCAACAACAACGTCTCTTACATCATTAAACTGCGCGCGAATCTTGATAACGCCCTTCGCATAATCAGTAAACTTCTTGAACGGCTCAAACTCCATATCAATATACTTCCCCTCAGGCTTTGTGCTCTCGCCATGACGCTTCTCAATCAACCAGTAGCCTTTATCCTTTGCCCACTGCTCCATCACGCGCAAAACATCCTTTGCATCAAACAAGCCGTTGTATTCCAAACGCTCCTTGTCAACCACAATCAATCTTTCTGCCATCAGACAACCTCTTGACCAAGCGCGTCCTTAATCACACGCGCCAACTGCGAACCTTTCAACAAACACATATCATCCCAATAGTCAACAACTTTGTATTTAATAATGTAGTTCCGGTAAAACTCGTCCAATGCCTCCAAAAACTTCTTCCACGGAGGCGGGCCCTTGAAACGCTTCTGCCAATCAAGCTCAAGTTTCGGCTGCACTGCAATCTGAATCTGGCCGTCCTGCAGCTTAATCTTCTTGCCATCCTGAATAATCTCAATATCACGCATGTTGTACACACGCATTTCAACGTCCATGTGAAATTTTACATACTCAGTCACGTTCTTCTCACCATGAAACCTAAACTCGTGCTCAACACCAGTCGTCGTTGGAAACTTCTGCTTGTACATAGGCATGTTCAACACATCATAATCATCATCAATATACCACTTGCGAATAGCCTGCAGCAATTTCGAATAGTCAAAGAAGCCACGATGCTTAATCAACGTGACAGGCTCCTCAATCTCTCTAGGAACTAATGGCATGCTTAAAAAAGAGCAAAGACCATTTATAAAGATTTGTCTTGATTATGCAGTTATTCAAGCGTTCGCTTAACAAAGAACTCGCCGGCTTCCTTGGTAGGCATGAACGTTTCCAGCTTGAGATAATTCATCACCAGGTCACGCAGCCTGTAGGCGTCAGAGTAGATGTTTTTTCTATGCATCGTGATTTTCTGACGCATAAGCCGCCTTGTGTACAAGTCTTTGATCTCCTTGAACGGCCATGTGCCCCACTCCTTGCCCTTGTCGATGACCAACGCGCCTCGACAAGTAAGTTCAAACTCACTCCTATCTGCTTTAACCTTCTGGCCCTTCCACGCAATCTCTGTATCTTTAAGACCAATAACTTTGAAGTCGAGATCAAGCATATACATGAACAGCTTGCCTTTTGTGCCCGGCGGCTGCTTCTCCAAACGCCAACGCAGCCAGAGTTCCTTTCCAAACGTCGGATGCTCACGCTGCATGTAATACGTCTCACGGAACTTAGAATCGTCACGATCGCCCCAGCCTTCTTCCAGCATCCAATCATGAATCATTGTATAAGCGTAATTCAGATTATATGCATCACGAACCTGAATAATCCAATTAGCTACCTCGATACGATCAAGACCTTCAAAACGATGCTTAATAGGATTTTCAGTCGACTGCTGGAATGCCATGCGATGATTAAACGAATTAGAGTTTATAAACGTAACGGGGAGCAAGTTTAATAAAGCACGACCAGACGAAACACGCTTATGCTGGTCGGCATTGTGGGCAAAGCAAACGTCGGAAAAAGCACATTCTTCAAAGCAGCAACGCTAGCAGAAGCGCTCATAGCGAACTACCCATTTGCGACGATAAAGCCCAACAGGGCGTTTGCGTTCATCAAGATAGACTGCGTGGACACGGAATTGGGAGTACAGTGCAACCCAAAGTATGGGTATTGCGCGAATAACAAGCGGTTTGTGCCTATAGAGGTGCTGGATGTAGCCGGACTTGTGCCGGGAGCACACGAAGGAAAAGGAATGGGCAACCAGTTCTTGGATGATTTGAGGCAGGCAGACGTCTTTATTCATGTTGTAGACATGGCAGGCACGACCAGCGAAAAAGGAGAACCGGTAGAGCCAGGAAGTTATGACCCTGCGTTTGATATCAGATTCTTAGAAGTAGAACTTGACATGTGGATATTGAACATCATTCACAGAGGATGGGACAAGTTCGCAAGAACAGTGCAGCAGGAAAGAGCAAAATTAGCAAAAGCGCTTGCCAAGCAGCTGAGCGGGCTGAACGTAACAGAACCAATTGTAGACGAAGCAATGAACACGCTCAAACTCAACCCAGAAAAACCAGCAGACTGGACCGATGAAAATTTGTTAGCCTTTGCGAAATACGTACGAAAAAGAACAAAACCAATGATGATAGTAGCTAATAAAATGGACCTGCCAACGTCAACAGCCAATTTGGAACGGTGCAAAAAAGACTTCCCAGAATACATCATCATACCAACATCAGGAGACTCAGAATTAGCATTGAAAGAAGCGGCAAAAGCAGGACTCATCAAATATATTCCTGGAGAGTCAAACTTTGAAATGACTGAAAAGCTGAATGAAAAACAAAAACAGGCGCTGCTTTACATCAAACAGAACGTCCTTGATAAATACGGAAGCACAGGCGTGCAAAAAGCACTCGATACTGCGGTCTTGGAATTGCTGAAGTACATTGCAATCTTCCCCGGAGGCGTTGGAAAGCTCGGAGACAGCCAAGGACGAATACTGCCGGACTGCTTCTTACTGCCGCCAAACAGCACTGCGCTTGACTTTGCCGCACACATCCACACTGATTTAGCCAAGAATTTTGTTGCCGCAATAGATGTCAAGAGCAAACGCAAGATCGGCAAAGAAACTCCACTCAAACACCGCGACGTCGTCGAGATAATGACCTCGAAATAGGCTCTATAACAATCATGCTCCTTCCAAAATGCCTGCTAGGAATCCACGCCTTCTTAAAATGCTCAAATGTAATGAAATGCTGCATGCCCCACGGGTCGCACATCCAAAAACCATGCTTGGTAAAACCACAAACCATAATCATGTGAGTGCCGATTTCATGAGTATTATAGAATTTGCCTGCCAATACTTCTGCAATCACCGG
>CAYSMN010000030.1:7255-11227 GCA_964432255.1 uncultured Methanosarcinales archaeon
TTCTTGCCAAGATGTTTTGCGCGGTATAACGCACGATCAGCCTCGCGGACTAAAGTTTCACGCGACACAGAACTATTCATACAGAATATCAGGCCAATGCTTATTGTCAACTCGCAGGATTGCTCAATTGTTGTACGCAGCTTTTCGGCAACATCTTTTGCAGCCTGCTGCTGAAGTTCTGGCAGGACAACCATAAATTCTTCTCCTCCATATCTAGAACAAATAGCGGTTTTTGGGGAAACAGAACGAATCACATCAGACACGGCACGCAAAATACGGTCACCCTCGGGATGGCCTTTTGTGTCATTAAAGTTCTTGAAATTATCAACATCAAGCATTAATACGCTGATTGGCGCATTCTGCTTTGCAAGGTCTGCCAGCATCTTTTCAAAACGACGCACTAATTCAGCACGATTATTCAACCCAGTCAACGGGTCAGTAACAGCAGACTCCTGCACTTTTTCGTACTGCGAGAGCCTTGAGAGGACGGCCACCAGCTCATACAACACTTCCGACATGCTATCAATCGGCGGAATATGTTCGGCGTACAACACAGTATAGCCGATTAATTCCCGATTTGCAACAAGCGGAAAACCAACAGCGCACTTAGGCAATGTCTCGCGGTCCTTAATGCCGTCAAGCAGGAAATCAGACGCCACATTCTGAATTGTGCACGTTGCTTTAGTCCCTTTTACCTGCGCGACAACACGCTGCTCAACGGCTTTGGCAGCATCTGACAAATCAAAATAACGCGCCTGCTTGCCATACGCCGAGAAGAAAATGTTATTCAGCTTGAACTTATGCGCCAAGAATTGAATGGAAGTGTATAGTGCTTTGTCAACGTCCTGCACGTGCGCAATAGCCTGAGAAAATTCCAATAATAATTTAGAGCGGTTTAATGCGTCTCTCAAAATGTGCTCTGAACGGCCGGCAATTGCCGCCTGTTTAACTGAAAGCTCGACAAGCTCCACATACTCATTCTTCCACACAGGAAGCTTCTGGCGTGCATCAGACAACTCCTCATCAAACGCGTGCGGCTCGTCTGTGCGGAAAGGGCCTACAAATATTTTTACACCATCGACATCAACAGAAACATAACGAATGCCGGGAACTGCTGAAAATGGCGCATCATTGAGGCGGTTGCGCAATTCCTGAAAAAAAGGCAGTTTGCCAAACACAGCCTGCTCGCAGACAACAGGTGCTTTCAACTTAGAAGCGAGTGATTCTGCCAGCTCACGCCACACCTCTGTTTTCACACACGCTGGAAGCATGGAATAAACTCAGAACCAAGTAGATTTAAACTTTCCTATCAGCAGGACCAGAGTAGCTCACGTTGCTATCGTCTTCACGACGATACACTTCACCAGACAAGCGCTCCTCAACAACGTGCGCCGCAATGCCTGCTGTTCTTGGAATTATGAAGAAAATGCGGCCAGCCTGCCACGAGAAGCCAAGATCGCTGATAATGGCTGCAATCGCCCCATCAATGTTAAGATGCAATGTTTTCTTTGTTTGTGAGCATAATTCTTCATCGATTTTTTTTGCGAATGAGATATGCTTGCCTGCAAGCTTGTATTTTTCCGCCAATGCGAACAATGGCGCAACTCTGGGATCCTGGTCGTACTGCTTATGACCATAGCCCGGAATACGCTCTTTGCGCGCGACCATTGCCTTGACAAGTTCAACTGCATTTCCGCTTGCATGCTCCTGGAATATTTTGGCAGCCTGCTCGCCGGCACCACCATGATGGTCGCCAATAGCTAAAATTCCAGCAGCGACAGAAGCGTTCACAGGATTTCCTGCGCTCTGCACAATTCGCGCTGACATAATGGAAGGAACCTGAATGCTCTGCTCGGCGCTGCTGACAAAGATTGCATCAAGCAGTTCACGCTCGCCTTTTTTTGGAAGCTCGCCTTTTAAGAGAAGACAAATCATATCGGTGAATGTGGCTTTGCCAACTAAGTCTGACACTTCATAGCCTTTGACACGAGCGCCTTTCTCAGAAGGCTTTGAAATTTTTGTATTCCACTTCATAACGCATCTCTAATCACATTACCAATCTCATGATGATATTCAGCAATCAGTGCGCCAGCCTTGCGCAGTTTTTCTATTTTTTCAGACGGCTTGCCTTTGCCGCGCTCAATGATTGCGCCCGCATGGCCAAACTGAATGCCGGTTGGGAGTTTTTCAGCAAATTTTCCCCCAATAAACACTGCAATCGGCTTTGTGAACTCTTTATTTTTTAATACTTCCGCAATTTCATCCTCATACGTTCCACCAAGCTCACCAAATGCGACAACGGCCTTAGTTTCAGCATCCTTTTCGAACAATCTCAGCAAATCAGCATATGTTGAGCCAATCAGCATCTCGCCGCCAATGCCGACAACCGTGCTCTGGCCAAGACCTGCCTGTCGAATAACCCAAGCCGTCTCATTCGTCATGCCACCGCTCTTTGAAATAATTCCGACGTTGCCTTTCTTGTAGACTTTTTCTACCATATCAGGCAAGCCGCCAATCGGGCCAATCCTTGAAAGTTCAGGGCTAATCATGCCAACAGACGCAGGACCGATCAAGACGGCCTTTTTCTCGCGCGCTTTTGCGATCATTGCAGCGGCGTCGTGTAATGGGACGTTTTCTGTGAAGACGAGTATTAACTTGATATCATTGTCCAATGCTTCGAGCACGGCTGACTTGGCGAACAGCGGAGGAACAACAACAAAAGATGCGTTGATTTCGTGCTGGGCACCAGCCTCTTTTACCGAATTATAGACAGGAATGCCGTGCACCTGCTGACCGCCCTTGCTAGGGGTCACTCCAGCAGAAATCTTCGTGCTGTACTTCAGCATTAACTCAGCAGCCATCTGACCGGTGCTTCCAGTAATGCCCTGGATTACAACTTTAGTGTTCTTATCTAACAGGATTGCCATGTTTTTTAACTTTCTCCGCAATAATTTTTGCAGTTGCTGTCAAAGGCGTTTCTGCACCATAAACTTCAACATCCCAACCATTCTTTTTTGCCGCATCTTTCAAGATTTGAAAACCCTCCTTTTCATACGGACCAGAACGTCTAACAACAATCGGAAATTTAGGCTTGACTTCTTCGAATGCGCGCACAATACCTGTCATCATCGTATCCATCCTTGAAAAATTCGCGATAGCGCCAACAATCCAACAGCCCCTGATGCCAGGCTTTGTAATTGCCTGCTTTGTGAGAACATACATTTTCTCATCACTCGGATCCCCGCTGAATTCTGTATAATTCGCAGGCTTTCCACCGGCATCAATTAACGAATCCATGCAAGTAATACTCCCACCGCCCCCTGCTGCCAGAAAAGCGATATCGCCATCCAGCTCAAGATATTTCACCGTACCATGATAGTCCTTGTCATTTGCAGCCTTCACCAACATCTCCCGCTCAGTCAAAGGCCTTCCAAGACTGGCAGGACGCTCACCATAGTTCCAGTCTTTATGGCGCCCAGAAGCAAAGTCATCAAGCTCGATGTGAGCATCAAGGCAGACAAAACCTGATGATGTTTGTGCGATTGGGTTAATCTCGAGCAGTTTACAGTCTTCAGCAACAAATACTTTCCACAACGAGACTAACAAAGGAGCAAGGGCTGCGTGATCTTTCAAGAATTTTTTAGCATCGGACTCTGTAAGACCAGTCAGCGCGTTTATGACAAGTTTCTGAACGTTGACCTGCTTTTCTATGCCTGTACCGCCCTCAATACTAAACAGCAGGACTGGAGAACGGGCACCAGTATCGAATAGAAAACTAGCGTAATACTGCTTTTGCATTTCTACAAGTTCTTCGACAAGAACAGTCTTCACCTGCTCGCCTTTCAGCGAGGCGCCAAGCAATTTTCCTATTGCGTCATCAGCCTGCTTCTTGTCCCTGCAGATTTTAATACCGCCGAGGTCAGCGCGCTTGCCAAACAAGACTTGGGCTTTAACGACGCATGGCAGAAAAGG
>CAYSMN010000031.1:0-9599 GCA_964432255.1 uncultured Methanosarcinales archaeon
CCTCTTTTCAGAATACATAAAATAGCAAACTATTTAAAAGGCTTGTTGCTCCCTGCGAACTATGCCAGTTGTTGGATTAGCGTTTAGCAAGATCGTGATTGAGAAATTCGGTCCGGTCAAGGGGAAGATTCAAGTTAACAATAATGTAGCTTTGAAAGATGTTGAGAAGACAGAGTTGTCCATTGGCCCTACTAAGCAGGGCGCTTTAAAATTCCATTTTGAGTTCACAGCAAACTATGAGCCAAAGCTTGGCTTGATGACTATGAACGGCTTTTTGACTTTCTTTGATAAGCCTGAGAAGGTTAAGGAAATCGCTGACGGCTGGAAGAAGGATAAAAAGATTCCAAAAGACGTTATGTCCAGCGTGTTGAACACAGTGCTTTCCCGGTGTAACGTTGAAGCATTGATATTCGCGCGTGAAGTCAACCTTCCTCCGCCAATACCGTTGCCTAAAGTCGCAGTAAAATAATTTTCTTCACTGTTGAGGGGAAAACCTTTTATAGACCAGTGATTATAATATTTCAAGGTTTTAGGGAACATGCCAACGGATATTAAACTGAAAGTTGCTGAAGCTATACAGGACGATGTCAATAAGGGCATTGTCAGGGTAGATAGCAGTTTCATGCGCGAAATTGATGTCAGGCCTGGCGACATAGTTGAGATTGAAGGCACCAGAAAGACGGTCGCCATTGTTGACCGTGCATATCCGGGTGACATCGGCTTGAACATAATCCGTATGGATGGTCTGGCAAGAAAGAACGCGCGGACTTCTATCGGCGAGCTTATTGCTGTGAGAAAAGCCAAGGTTGAGGCTGCGAAGAAAGTCGTTATTGCTCCTGCCAGAGAAGGAATTGTCGTGCGCGCTTCTGCCAATATTTTCAAGCAGGGTCTTTTGGGCCGCGCGATGACCAAAGGAGATATTATTTCTCTCGGAGGCACGCGAAGGCGTCGCACTGCCATGTCCCAGTCTCCTTTCTTTGATGAAGTGTTTAACATGATGGAAGAGTCGATGATGGCTTACGGCTTTGGTGATTTGAAATTTGTTGTTGCTGAGACAAATCCTAAACAGCCGGTCATAATTACTGAACAAACTGAAGTCGTTCTCAGCCCAGAAGCGATTGAGGTCAAGGAAGAGGCTGTTTCGGAAGTCGCGTATGAAGACATCGGCGGTCTTGAAGATGAAATCAAGAAAGTCCGAGAGATGATTGAGCTTCCATTGAAGCATCCTGAAATCTTTGAGCGTTTGGGCGTCGAGCCTCCAAAAGGAGTTCTCTTGTACGGTCCTCCGGGCACAGGCAAGACGCTGCTTGCAAAAGCAGTCGCAAATGAAACAAACGCGCATTTCATCCTTATCAACGGTCCTGAAATCATGTCTAAGTATTACGGCCAGTCTGAGGAAAATTTGAGAAAGAAGTTCGAGGAGGCTGAGAAGAACGCTCCGGCAATTATTTTTATTGATGAAATTGACGCGATTGCGACTAAGCGTGAGGAGACTAAAGGTGAAGTCGAGCGGCGTGTTGTTGCTCAGTTGCTTGCCTTGATGGATGGCCTGAAGTCTCGCGGCAAGGTTATTGTGATTGCCGCGACGAACGTGCCGAACATTCTTGACCCTGCATTAAGGCGTCCAGGCAGATTTGACAGGGAGCTTGAAATCGGCGTGCCGAACAAGGAAGGCAGACTGAATATCTTGAAGATTCACACGCGTAACATGCCATTTGCAAAGGATGTGAATTTGAAAGAGCTTGCTGCCGTGATGCACGGCTTTGTGGGCGCTGACGTTGCAGCATTGGCAAAGGAAGCCGCCATGATAGTGCTGAGGCGTGTGTTGCCTGATTTGAGGTATGATAAGGATGAGCCGTTTCCGAAAGAGCTTCTTGAAAAATTAATGGTTACGCGCAAAGATTTCCGTGACGCGTTGAAAGTCGTGCGCCCGTCTGCGTTGCGTGAGGTGTTGGTTGAAATACCGAATCTCAGGTGGTCTGATGTTGGTGGCTTGAACAGCGTGAAGCAGGAGTTGAAGGAGGCTGTTGAGTGGCCTTTGCAGCATCCGGACGTGTTTAAGCGCTTGGGCATCAAGCCTCCAAAAGGCATTCTCTTGTACGGCGCTCCAGGCACTGGTAAGACAATGCTGGCTAAGGCGATTGCAAACGAAAGCAAGGCGAACTTCATTTCAATCAAGGGTCCTGAATTGTTGAGCAAGTGGGTTGGGGAGAGTGAAAAGGCGGTGCGTGAAATTTTCAAGAAAGCCCGCCAGACTGCCCCAACAATTATCTTCTTTGATGAGATTGACAGCTTGGTGCCGCGTCGAGGCTTGACCAGCGATAGTAACGTGACCGAGCGCGTTGTCAACCAGCTCTTGACAGAAATTGATGGTCTTGAGGGCATGCATGACATAGTCATAATTGGTGCAACAAACAGGCCTGACATGCTTGATACTGCATTGCTGCGCCCTGGGCGTTTTGACAGGATAATTTTGACGCAAGTTCCTGATTTGACCGCGCGCCTGGAGATTTTCAAGGTGCACACCAAAGATATGCCTTTGAAGGATGTTGATATTGAAGAGTTGTCGGCTCATACAGAAGGCTATGTTGGTGCTGACATCGAGGCAGTCTGTCGTGAAGCAGCCATTCTGGCATTGCGTGAAAATATGGGCGCAAAAGTCGTCACTATGCGCCATTTTGAAGATGCCCTGAAGAAGGTCTCTCCATCAATAACGAAAGATGTGGAGAAGATGTACGAAGACCTCAGAGAGCGTTTCCGTGGTGCTCGTGCGAAGGAAATGAAGGAAGAATTGCCGATTTACTTTGGTTAATTCCTAACGTTTTTATATCACCTCTTTTCTCAACTGCCAATGGTCTCTCATTTAGTGGCTGACTTGCAGAAATTTGACGAGGCGCTCTCGCGTGAGCATTACCTGAATAGTTCTGGTCAGAAGGACGAGCTCGAAAGCTCTAAAATCTACAGGCAGTTCAAGCACTTGTTCTCAAAAGAGCACATTGCTGAGGCTAATAAGAACATTTCAACTAAGGAAGGCAAGCTCTTGTACGATGCTTTTGTTGGCAATTTTATCGGGAATCAGCTGAAGAGCATTACTGACAAATCCAATTCATACGAGGCTTCTGCCACTGTTGACGTGAACGGCCAGCAGATTCCTTTCCGCCAAATAACTTCTATTTTGATGAATGAGGACATTCGTGAAAAGCGTCGGATGCTGTACGAGTCAACAAAGCCGGTTAAGAAGAAGCTGACGTCTTTTGAGAAGCGCGCGTGGAAAAAAGTCTATGAGCTTATCCAGGAGTTGTCTGGCAGGTCTTACATTGATTATTTGTCTTTCATCAAGGAAGTCGAGTATGATGCCTTGGCTTCTGATTTGCGTGAATTCCTGATTAAGACTGAGGAGCTTCATAAGCAGCAGCTTGATAAAAACATGGCCTCCATCGGGGTTCGCTTAAAGGACGCGCAGCCGTATGATTACGCGTATTTTGCTCGCGCCAAGCCCTTTGATCAATTCTTCAAAAAGGAATTGTTAGTTCAGGTTGCCAAGAATTTCTGGCGTAATATTGGTTTTGAGGTTGACAGTCAGAAAAATGTCGTTCTGGACGTGGAAGAACGTCCGAAAAAAGTGCCGCGCGCGTTTTGCATGCCGGTCAGAGTGCCTGAAGAAGTAATTCTCGTGATAAAACCAAATGGCGGTCAGGATGACTATCAGGCTTTCCTGCACGAGTCTGGCCACACTGAGCATTTTGCGAACACTGATGCCAATTTGTCATACGAGTTCAAGCATCTTGGCGACCACAGCGTGTCTGAATCATACGCCTTCCTCATCGAATACCTTCTTTCCAATACTTTATTCTTGCAGAAATACCTGAATATGTCTGAACAAGACGCTAAAAAGTTTGCAAACTTCATTATGGAGCAGAAATTCCAGGCATTCCGAAGATATGCTGCAAAAGTTATCTATGAGCTCAAGCTTCACCGCAACGACTTAACGAAGCTTGATGACAAGTTCACGCCAAATGTCGGCACATATACTTCTCTTGCGAAAATGTATGTTGACATCCTCACAAAAGCAACAAAAATCAATTACAAGCCGGAAAGTTATCTCTTGGACGTCGACTCAGGCTTGTACGCAGCTGATTACGTGCGTGCCTGGTGTTTTGAAGTTATGATAAGAAAGAAATTAGAAGAGAAATACGGCAAAAACTGGTTTGAGAAGAAGGAAGCCGGCGTATTTCTAAAAGAAATGTGGAAGTGGGGCAGCAGCGGCAAGAGTGTGAACGAGCTTGCCAAGATGATTGGCTACGACAAGGTTGATACTTCTTACATTACTGATGATTTTCTCAAGTTTTTTAAGTAAGCCTGTGCAGTGGTAGTATATGAAGAACTTATCATTCTGGCAGGATGTGCCTTATCGTCCTCGTAAGAGACTGCAGGGTAACATCCGTGCAGATGTCGCCATCATAGGTGGCGGCATTACTGGTGTTTCTGCAGCATATCATCTAGCGAAGAAAGGCTTCAAATGCGTTCTTGTTGAGAAAGATGTCATCGCCAGCGGTGCCAGCGGCAAAAATATGGGTTTGCCGATTGAAGGCACTGCTTTTGATTTTCTCGAAATGGTCCGTGCGCTAGGTAAGAAATATGCGAAGCAATGGTGGTGCTTGACTCGTGAAGGCCGGGATAATCTAATTTCGCTGATTAAAAGAGAGTCAATTAGTTGTGGTTTGAAAAAAACAGGCAGTTTGTACGTTGGACTTGATAAAAAGCAGAAGGCTTGGTTGAAGAAAGAATCCGTTGAGCGCAATAAAAGTGGAATTTATTGCAAATTTTTGGATAAATCAGAGCTAAAGCGTGTAGTCTCCAGCCCTTTTGAAGCAGCGATCTACGTTCCCAACAATTACATGCTGAATCCTGTCAAGCTCGTGCGTGGTTTGGCGAAGAAAGCAGAGCGACTCGGGGTAAAAATATATGAAAAGACGCCGGCTGTCAGGATTGAGCCTCACGCAGTTCACACGCCAAAAGGCATAATTTATTGCGGCAGGGTATTTGTTGCTCTTGAATCGTATAACAATTTCGTTAAATCCGGCAAGGAGGGTGTATTGGCCATAATGACCGAGCCCATACCTGACGCTTTCAAGCTCGGCTGGAAATATGGTCATATGCTTTGGGATAATATCCCAAAGTATCACGCAATTCGCTTTTCTGACAATCGCCTGCTAATCACGCATTACATAAGCGCGAGTGCATCACAACAGCAAAAAGACAGGCACGCAGCTGCTTTGATTCGTACTTTGCTGAAGTACTTTCCAGCGCTTAAGAAAAACGATGTCCAAATAAGCCATCAGTGGGACTGCAAAGTTGCTCAGTCCCAAAGAAAAATTTTCTCCATCTGCAATGTGAACGGGATCTGGCACGCTTTTGGCTGCGATGGGCAGGGCATGTCCCAAGGCTCGTTGGCTGGCAAAATAATTGCCGAGCATTTCCGTGGTAAACCAATACCTGAAATATACGATCCCAAAAGCAAGATTAGTATGACTGGAAAGACGTGGTAAACATTTTTAAACAGTCGCTATTCTTATTAAAAGTATGAAAGCAAAAGCCGGTGACAAGGTCAAATTAACAACTTCTGACGGCGAATTTGAAGGTATTCTATTGCCAAGACCGGAAATGATGTCACAGGACATTACTGTCCTAAAACTGAAAACCGGCTATAATATCGGCATTGAGACCAAGAAAATCAAGAAGACAGAAGTCTTGGAAGAGTACAAGGCGCCGATTCCAAAAGTTAAGAAGATTAAAGTGGACAAGGACTTGCCGACAGTTGCCATTCTTTCTACTGGCGGAACGATCTCCTCAAGAATTGACTATAGAACTGGCGGTGTCTATGCCGATTACACCGCAGAGGACTTTGTCGCAATGTGTCCTGAATTGCAGGACATCGCAAACATCAAAGCTGCCAAAGTTATGAGTGTGATGAGTGAAGATGCTCTTTCAAGCGATTGGGTGCAGATGGCGCAGGAAGTCCTCAAAGTTATCAATGATGTTGATGGCGTTGTCATCACGCACGGCACGGACACGATGCACTTTACCAGCGCAGCATTATCATTCCTGCTCAAAGACTTAAACAAGCCCGTTGTTATCACCGGCGCCCAACGTTCTATCGACCGTGGAAGTTCTGATGCGTTCATGAACTTAATATGTGCAGTCACGGCAGCTGCTAAATGGGATGGTGCAGGCGTCGTCATCTGCATGCATGGCTCAATGGAGGACAAGTTTTGCCATTTGCTAGGCGGTGCAAAGGTAAGAAAAATGCACACATCGCGCCGTGATGCGTTCCGCCCTATTGGTGCTGAACCGTTGGCTGCTGTGTTCACGGACGGAACAATAGAAATTGTTGATGACAAGCATCCGAAACGCGCCAAAAGCAAGCCATCGTTGCGTGAATTGGACCCTAAAGTCGCTTTAATTTACGTCTATCCTGAAATGGACCCCGGAATTATCGAATATCATGTCAAGCAAAAGGTGCATGGCATTGTGATTGCAGCAACCGCGCTCGGTCATGTTCCAATTAACAACCCGAAATCGCTTGGTCCTGCTATTGAGAAGGCCAGGAAGGCGAAGATTCCTGTTGTATTATGCTCGCAAACGTTGTATGGACGGGTTAATCCCTATGTTTACACCAATTTGCGTAAGGTCAGCATTGGTTTGGGAGTGACTTACCTTGCCGACATGCTTCCAGAAGTAGCATATGTCAAGCTGATGGTTGCATTAATGCAGAAAAACCCAGTTGAATTCATGCTGACAAATATTGCTGGCGAGATAACTGCCCGCGAGACAGATGATTGTTTCCTGAGATGAAACCAGTTCAAGATGTGCTTAACCAGATTAAGTGGGATGAGAAGCTTAAACCAGAAGATTATACGGTCGAGTATCTCGACTTTGGCAAGCTCACGTCAATCCAGTACACTTCAATCAAGCGCGTTGAGGGCTTGTTCATCATTGTTGACAAGAATGGCGAGGAAACAAACATTCCCTTGCACAGAATTCGATTTATCAAAAAGAATGGAGAGATAATGTGGCAAAGATCAAGTGCGGCTTAGAAATCCACCAACAGCTTGATTGTAAGAAGCTGTTCTGTGAGTGTGATAGTGTTATTCAGGATGATAGCCCGCATTTCACAATAATGCGTAAACTGCGAGCAGTTGTCGGTGAAACTGGTGAGATTGATGTCGCGGCTGCTCAAGAGGCGATGAAGGGCAAGCAGTACATCTATGAGGCGTATGATGATAATTGTTGTCTCATAGAACTTGACGAGGAGCCTCCAAGAAGTCTTCGCCAGGACGCATTGCTTGCAGCAATTCAGGTTGGAAAGCTCTTCAAGGCAAAATTCGTTGATGAAGTGCAAGTGATGCGTAAAACCGTGGTTGATGGCAGCAACACTTCAGGTTTCCAGCGTACTGCTTTGGTCGCGCATAGCGGCAAGATTGATTCTTCTCTTGGTCCGGTAAGGATTCCAACAGTAATCGCTGAGGAAGACAGCGCCAGATTAATCAAGGAAGAGATTGACAAGACAACTTTCCGTCTTGACCGTCTTGGCATTCCATTGCTTGAAATCTCCACTGATCCGGATATTGTGTCTCCTGAGCATGCTGCCGAAGTTGCAGAAAAGATTGGTCTGTTGCTGAGAAGCACCGGCAGAGTTAGGCGTGGTCTTGGTACAATCCGTCAGGATTTGAACGTCTCTGTCGAGGGTGGCGAGCGTGTTGAGCTTAAGGGCGCCCAAGACCTAAAGCTTATTCCAAAGCTAGTCGAGCTCGAAGGCGTCCGCCAGGAAAATCTGCTTTCCATTAAAAAAGAATTGGAAAAACGCAAAGTGCGTGAAGTTCTTACACAGATTGTGGACGTGACGCGCCTATTAAAGAACTGCAAGTCTAAAGTTACTCAATCAACTATCGCTAAAGGCGGCGTCATTCTGGGCATTAAATTGTCTTGTTTCAAAGGTCTTATTGGCAGAGAAGTTCAGCCGAACCGTCGTCTGGGCACGGAATTCTCTGATTGCGCAAAAGTTGCAGCTGGTGTTGGTGGTGTTTTCCACAGTGATGAGCTTCCGAACTACGGTATCATGCCTGATGAAGTTGAGCAAATCTCAACGCATCTTGACTGCGGTGAGCATGACGCGTTTGTTTTGGTTGCTGATATGAAACCGCGAGCCGAGCGCGCCTTGCAGTCTGTTATTATGCGTGCGAATGCGGCAGTTCATGGTGTTCCAAAGGAAGTCCGTCGTGCGAATGAGGACGGAACTTCCACATTCATGCGTCCTATGCCAGGTGCTGCTCGTATGTATCCTGAGACTGACGTGCTTCCGATAAGATTAACCAAGGAGATGATTTCCAGTGTTGAGCTTCCTGAGCTTATCGAGCACAAGACTGGCCGTTATGAAAAATTAGGCCTTGGTCATGATCTTGCTGAACTTGTTGCTAAGTCAGACCGTTCTGCCTTATTTGATGATTTCGTCAAGTCGTTCAAAGTGCTAAAGCCGGCATACATTGCTGAAATTCTTATGACATCAGAGCGCACTATCAGGCGGCAATTCAATATTGAGATTTCTCCTGCGGATGAAGACTTTTGCGTGTTATTCCAAGCTTTAGAGCATGACGAAATTTCCAAAGAAAGTGTTCTTGATGTCTTGAAAGAAAAAAAACCAGTCAAGGACGTGTTGCATAAGTTCAGAATGTTGTCTGAAGGTGAATTGTTGCGCGAATTAACAAGAATTATCGAAGCGAACAAAGCTATTCCCATGAACGCTCTCATCGGCAAAGCCATGGCAGAACTTAGAGGCAAAGCTTCTGGCCAGAAGATTGTTGAACTCTTAAAGAAGCTTGCGAAATGATTTTATAATGCAAGTTTATTGTTTTTTCTGTGGGTAAGGTTAAAACATTGGAAGGCGAAGTCACCGGTGTTTTCATCGGTGATCAAAAGACAGTCAGCCGGTCTGTCCCTGAATTAGTGGTTTCTTTTGAAGGGATTGCTGGAGACAGGCATTATGGTTTTACAAAGCTGGCAGATGCAAGAGAATCGTATTACCCGCGTGGCACGCAAATACGCAATATGCGTCAGTTTTCTGCTGTCTCTGATGAAGATCTTAATGAAATTGCGAAAAACATGGCAGTTCCTCGAATGTTGCCGGAATGGCTTGGCGCCAATCTTTCTATCAGAGGCATTCCTTATTTTTCGAAGCTGCCTCCATTGACACGTATTATTTTCCCTGGCAATGCGGTGCTCATAGTGTGTGACGAAAATGAGCCCTGTACAGGTCCGGGAAAGGTCATAGAAAAGGAATGTGGTGTGCCTGCTCACCGTTTTCCAAGAGAGGCGTACAATCTTCGTGGCCTAGTTGGCGTGGTTGAAAGGCCTGGAGTCATTCGTGTAAATGATAAAATTAAAGTTGAACTTTTTAAGCCAACGCTTTATCCAGGTTATCGCGTTAACGTTGAATGATCTCCGGCTGGCTCAAAATAATACGCTTTTTATTCTTTCCTGCGTGTTAATCGTAAAATTATCATTATGAACATGCCAGCGATTATTCCAATCGTATTAAACAC
>CAYSMN010000031.1:9699-11084 GCA_964432255.1 uncultured Methanosarcinales archaeon
AGCATGGTGAAGATGGGCATGTTCATTCTGAGCGTGTCATACGTCCAGTAGTAGAATAGTGTAAGAGCGATGAACACGAATATGTCGGGTATCCATCCGTA
Source organism: uncultured Methanosarcinales archaeon (assembly GCA_964432255.1). GTDB lineage: Archaea > Nanobdellota > Nanobdellia > Woesearchaeales > ARS49 > CABMGU01. The sequence goes on from CAYSMN010000031.1 coordinate 9,801, forward strand.
CACCCCATTCAGGTACGCGATTGGTATCATTACTAAGAAAATTAGGATGCTTATGATGGTCAGTGTCTTTACGTAGTTGTCCATGCTTATGAGCGGAGCGAATAAGGCTCGCAGAACTTGTTCTGCGAGATCCCCCGTCGATAAAAGCGCCTTTGTCGTATATAAAATTAGCGCAACATTTATAAAGGCTCAGTAGCCTTTTTTGTCTACTATGATGCAATACGTACTATGGGGAATCTCCTTCGTTACCCTCTGGTTGACGCTGGTTTGGCTTAACTTTTTGTACGCAGAGCCAGCCAAGAAAAGGAAGTTTTCTGTATATCCTAAAATCTCGTTTGGCATTCCTGCATTTAATGAGGCTGAAACGATTTTGAGGACTGTTAAATCAATTCTTGCAGCAGATTATCCTTCAAATAAGAAAGAAATCATTGTTGTCGATGACGGTTCAACTGACAGCACAGCAGGCATTGTCAAGAAATTCGCAATTAAACATCCTGAAGTTTTGCTTATCAGCAAGAAAAATGGGGGAAAGGCATCTGCGTTAAATGTCGCGTTGAAAAATGCAACCGGTGAATTTTTTGCTGTTGTTGATGCTGACAGCCGTATTTCTGCAAACAGCGTTAAGAAGTCATTGTCTAATTTTACAGATAAGAAAATCGGTGCTGTTATCAGCCGTGTTCGTGTTGATAAGCCGAAGAACTTCCTTGAGCGCATTCAAAGATTTGAATACATCATGTCAAGCATGGTGCGCAAGATTATGTGTAATTTTGGCACGCTGTACATGACGCCAGGCGTGTTGTCTGTCTATCACATAGATGTACTGCGTAAAGTTGGCGGGTTCACGAAAGACAAGCACAATTTGACTGAGGACTTGGAGATTGCGATGCGTTTGAAGTATAATGGGTATCTTATCAAGATGGAGCCTGAAAGTATCACGTACACGCATGTTCCAAATACTTTCTCTGAGTTGTGGCGCCAGCGTATGCGCTGGGCTCGCGGCTATATTTACAATCATTTGAATTATCGTGATATGTTTTTCTCAAAACGGCACGGCATGTATGGCTTTTTCCAGATGCCGCTCAATGTTCTTGCAGTGCTGTTGCTTGTTGCTAACATTGGCATTATCGTGTACGATTTGTCTGACCGCGTATTTGATTTCGTATTTAGAAGTTTGACAATTCCTGATTATTTCTTTAGGCAGATTATGGATTGGCCGACGTTGCAGCAGTTTGTTCTTGCGCGAAACATTCAAGTTTATTTGCCGATTATCATCAGTTTTATTCT
>CAYSMN010000032.1:0-2761 GCA_964432255.1 uncultured Methanosarcinales archaeon
TATACTTCCAAGTCCACCAACCATTCAGACTACGCAAGTACACACTCTTTGACATCGGCAAGAATACAGACTACTTCGACCACTACAAAAACAGAGAAGTCATGCTCAAAATAGCACGCAAATGCTACCTGCCTGCAAACAATGTAATAAAAGAATTAATAGCAAAGAACGCTGATTTCAAAGTCGCGTACAGTATTACCGGAACCGCACTTGAACAATTTGAAAAATACGCTCCAAACGTTCTCAGAAGCTTCCAAGACCTAGCAGACACTGGAAAAGTTGAGTTCTTAACAGAAACAAGCCACCACTCATTGAGCGTCCTCTACGACAAAGACGAGTTCACACAGCAAGTAAAAGAACACCAAAAACTAATCAAGAACTATTTCGGACAAAAACCAAAAATATTCAGAAACACAGAGCTCATTTACAACAATGATATAGCAAAAACAGCAGAACAGCTCGGCTTCAAAGGAATACTCGCAGAAGGATGGGATGGAGTGCTAGGCTGGAGAAGCCCCAACCACGTCTATAAGCCAGCAGGAACACGCAAAATTAAATTGTTGCTGAAGAATTACCGCCTGTCAGACGACATCGCCTTCAGGTTTTCCAACAAACACTGGAGTGGATGGCCATTAACAGCAGAAAAATACGCCGGCTGGATTGCACCAATACTCGGAGACACCGTAAACTTATTCGTTGACTACGAAACATTCGGCGAACACCAATGGGAAGACACTGGCATATTCAATTTCCTCAAACATTTGCCAAAAGCGCTGAAAAAACACGACATAGGCTTCCACCACCCAAGCGAATTATTGAAAATCGAGCCAAAAGACGAACTCGACATACCGCAGACTATCAGCTGGGCAGACGTTGAACGAGATACAAGCGCATGGCTAGGAAACAAAATGCAGCAGGCAGCCAGCACACACCTCTACCAGCTGCGAAAAAATGTTCTTGCCAGCAAAGACAGAACACTCATTGACGCATGGAGAAAACTCACCACAAGCGACCACTTCTACTACATGTGCACCAAATGGTTCAACGACGGAGACGTACACAAATACTTCAACCCATACGACACGCCCTACGACGGCTTCATCTCATTCATGAACGTACTGCAAGACATGGCAAACCGAGTACACAGACCCGGATTATTTGCCACGCTTAAAAATTATCTAAAGGAGATCGTATGAACTTAGTTCATAAGACCTCCTCGTATGACTCGGAGGTGAAAATGTGAAACGAGGAAAACCACAACGCACAATAAAAAGCAAGCCAAAACATTTGGCAAAAACAAAAAACCCAGCTGTCAAAGTTGCCATAACACGGAAAATGCTTGGCAAAGCACCAGAACAATACAGCTTCTCCCTGCAAGATGGCAGAAAACTCAAAAGCGTATACGAACTAATTGATGAATTAGAGACAATGACAGAAGAAACATTCAGGCAATACGTCACTGACACAGAAAACCACTTTGCCAACTGGATAGAACACGTATTCAGCGAGAAAAGCCTTGCTGATGAATTAAGGCACATACGAAACAGAATAGACGCGCAACGCACAATACTAAAACACCTGGTAAGAGAACTGACCAAGGAGCTGACCAAGAAGAAATGAGCCTGCAAGACGTTCCGCCGGACAAAGTATTTTGGCTTCATGGAGGCAAATCCATCAAAAACATCCTCGAACTACGCAGAGAACTCAAAACAATTAGCAACGAGATATTTGCCCATTACGTCAACAGTGAAAAAAATGATTTTGCCAACTGGATACAACACTGCGTCAAGGACGAACAACTCGCAATCCTCGTACGCTCAACCAAAAACAAAGAAAGAATGGCAGCCATTGTTGAAAGACGAATACAAGAACTTACACAGCCGCCGAAAAGAGAAAAACCAAAACAAACACTGCAACAAACGACCATCATACGCACGAAGAATGTAACCCCGCTTTCACTTATTCATGAGCCGACAGTAATCAGAACACGTAAAGTAACGATGCTTACAATAACGCCTGAAAAAGAGGATAACACGGTAATCAAAACGGGAAAAACAATACCTCTCGAAATAAAAACTCCACTAAAAATAATACACACGCCGCACAAAACACAATTAACCTTAACACACGAACAGCCGAAAAAAGAGATATACTTTCACGAAGTCAAAACACAACATCACTCGGCAGCACTGCTAATAAGCCACCTGGTGCTCGGCATCGTCATCGGCGTGGCAATAGCAGCACTCGCAATTATGCTAAACTAACATGAAATACGACATCATCTGTGTGGGAAGCGCATCAATCGACGTATTCATTACTAGCAAGAGCAAGGACATCGAGCTCGAAAGAATACACGCGCACGAAGATGTTTGCCTGCCCATCGGCGCAAAAATACTCATTGACTCGCTGCACACAGAGGTAGGCGGAGGAGGAGTCAATACATCCATATCATTCGCACGGCTCGGCTTCAAAACAGGACTCATCAGCAAACTCGGAGCAGACATGAACGCTGACAGCATACTCAAAAAACTAAAACAAGAAAAAGTCGGCTTTTTGGGCAGAAAAACAATAGGGCATACTGGATATTCGGTCATCCTGACAGGATTCAAACACAACAGAACAATACTCACGCACAAAGGAAACAATGACTTGATGACCCCCGCAGATGTTCCAAAAAAACTCGACACCAAATGGTTTTACTTTGGCACAATGCTCGGAAAAAGCTGGAAAACACACTGCCAGATTGCACAATACGCAAAAA
>CAYSMN010000032.1:2861-10513 GCA_964432255.1 uncultured Methanosarcinales archaeon
ACAATGCTCGGAAAAAGCTGGAAAACACACTGCCAGATTGCACAATACGCAAAAAAACACGGCATAAAAGTGCTTTTCAATCCCTCACTCTATCTGGCAGAGCAAGGAAAGAAGTTTTTGAAGCCAGTACTTGACGCCTGCACCGTGCTAATACTCAACAAAGAAGAAGCACAGGCAGTAACAGGAAAGAAAACAAACATTACAAAATTACTTAAAGAACTCCAAAAAGATATTCCGCTTGTCGTCATAACAGACGGACCCAGAGGAGCCTGGGCATACAACGGAATGAAAATTTATTCTATTAAGCCAACAGATGTGCCTGTAATCGAGCCAACAGGAGCCGGAGACTCATTCGCAAGCGGATTCCTGGCTGCACTCATGCTCAAGCAAGACATTCCAACGGCATTGCGCTGGGGAGCAGCACAGGCCAACAGCGTCATACAACATTTTGGCGCCACAAATATACTGCTAAACAGAAAAGAAATAACAAAACAATCAATGCGCGCAGGACGCGTGCGGGAGGCATAACATGTTAGTCACATTAAAACAAATACTCAGCAAAGCGCACAAAGGAAACTATGCTGTAGGCGCGTTCAACGTCAACAACATGGAAATCGTACAAGGAATTATCAATGCTGCAAAAGCACAAAAATCACCAGTAATATTACAAACATCAGAAGGCGCGCTCGGCTATGCAGGAGTTGACTATTTGAAATGCCTCGCTTACACCGCTGCAAAAGAAAAAGTGCCTGTAGTTCTTCATGTCGACCATGGAAGAGACTTGGACTTAATCAAAAAATGCATCAAAGCAGGCTGGACCGGCATCATGTACGACGGAAGCCACCTGCCGTTTGAGCAGAATGTTAAAAATACTAAGAAAGTCGTCCAATGGGCGCACAAAAAAGGCATCGGAGTAGAAGGAGAACTCGGAACTATTGGCGGGGCAGAGGAGAAGATTATTGCGCGACACATCATTTATACAGACCCGAATGCCGCAATTGATTTCGTAGAAAAAACAGGCGTAGATGCTTTAGCAGTTGCCGTTGGAACATCACACGGAGCATATAAGTTTGAGGGAAGCGCCAAACTAGACCTCCACCTGCTCAAAACAATCAAAGAAAAACTCAACATGCCACTAGTATTACACGGTGCATCAGGAGTTCCAGCATGGCTGGTAACACAAGCAGCACGCTATGGAGCGCAATTGGGCAAACCAGAAGGAGTGCCAGACGACCAAATAAGCAAAGCAGTGGCATACGGCATAAACAAAATCAACACAGACACAGATTTGCGCCTTGCATTCGACGCTGCAGTCAGGAAATTCCTGGCAGAGAAGCCGGAAGACTTCGACCCAAGACACATTCTAGCACCGGCACGAGACTTAATCCAACAAGTTGTCGAACACAGAATGCAATTGTTCGGGAGCTCGGGAAAAGCATGACGATCATCAAGACGCTGGGGTTTACGTTGTGCATAACGGCGATGTTCAGCTTTATCATTGCCGCAGGATTGTTCCAGGTTGCTGCCTGGCAAACGCTGACAGTTTTTGCAGTCCTGGGCTTGTTCTTCTATTATCTCTTCGGACCTGAAGATAATCTCCAATCACTCAGTCTCGTCTTCATCACAAGCGCAGTCTTCCTGGTCATCACAGGTTTCCTCAGCAATGCCGCAGTGGAGATCTTCGCCCAGATGATTGGCAAGCTTACCAAAACCGGAGCAACTGCGTCGTTATTCGGGAAACAGAACGTCCTGCTCAGCCTCACGCTCTTGTTCGTCGGCCTTTTTGCACCAGCGCTTGCATTGCTGCAGTTCAAAGAAAAGCAGTCTCTTGATTACAAACTCCTCCTCCGTTGCGCGGTGAGCGCAGGACTTGTGTATCTTCTCGTCTGGTTCGTCTACACGTGGGCAATCAGCCGAGTCATAGGAACCGCAGCGGTGGTCGCAGGATGAAATTTCCCGTCTACATCGGAGCAGACCATGCAGGGTTTGAGCTAAAAGAGCATTTGAAAAAGTTTTTGCATAAAAAGGGATATGCTGTGAAAGATTTTGGAGCGCACAAATTCGTAAAAACTGATGATTACCCCGACTACGCGGCAAAAGTAGCACAAGCAGTACAGAAAAAAGGAATGGGCATACTAATCTGCGGCTCAGCAGAAGGCATATGCATCGCAGCAAACAAAATCAAAGGCATCAGAGGAGTAGCGGTCTGGAATTTACAGAACGCCAAATTGAGCAGGCAGCACAACGATGCAAATGTGCTTTGCCTAAGCGGATGGCAATTGCCGAAGAAAAAAGCAGAACAAATAACGCTCGCCTGGCTCAAAACGCCATTTTCAAAAGAAGAACGGCACATCAGACGAATCAACAAGATAAAGAGGCTGGAAAGATGAACAAAAGACACTTCATACTGCCTACAATAATACTCGCTTTGTACGTCATCTCAATTTTCGCGATGAGAACGGCCGAAACCCAATCAATTGATTTCTACCATAAGCACACAGCACTTATGGAAAAACTTGCCACGCTGGAAACCAAAGAAGCCAAAGATGAAGCAGTCCAGAGATTCGGTCAAGAATTCACAACAAGCCAGACAGAAAAAAACGTCGCCGCATATGCGATGGGTGCCCAATACGTAATAGACAAGCTGACATTTGGAAAAAAACACTGCGCCTTCAACTTTGAACAAATGCCGTGCAAAATCTACAGGCCTGAACTTCAGCTGGCAATACAGGAAAGAAAGGACAGGCTGCTTGCCATTGGAAAAGAGTCTTACGAAAACTCACCATTATCTTACGGCACACCATACACACCACTGGATTACGTTATCAAAACAATAACCCTGCTCATCGAGGCATTTGCGGTCTCATGGTTCATTGCTCAAGTCTACACAAAAAGAAAAGAGCTGAGAAAATTCTATCAATTTACCAAATTCAGAGCAATAACCGCAGTAATACTGTTCGTGCTAATTATAGGACCAGCTCTTATCAATGACGACTGGTATTTTGCAACTCCTTGGATTTGGTACATACTTGCGCCACCAATGCTGTTGGAAGACCTTTTCGGCGGCCCCTCAGATTGGATTGGAGTAATCATTTTCTGGCCTCTAATAACACTCTGGTTTTACACAATTGCAACGATCATCGACAAGGTGAGAAAATCGAGATAGTTCCAGGAATACTCGTCCACACGCTGAACGAACTGAAAGAAGAACTGCACAAGCTAAGCTGGGCGAAAAAAGTGCACATAGACATAATGGACGGAAAATTCGTGCCCAACAAGACCATACAGCCAACTGCGCTGGCTAAAATATTGCCACGCATGGACGTACAAATACACCTGATGGCATACAAGCCGCACAAATACATCAGCGCATTCGCAAACCTCGGCGCAAAAGAGTTCATCTTCCACGCAGAAGCGACCAAAAAAGCAGCAGAAACATTAGAAATGACGCGCGACATTGGAATGAAAGCAGGCATTGCGTTTAACCCAGAAACAAAAATAGACAAAGACCTGGTAAAGCACGCTGATATCGCACTTGTAATGACAGTACGTCCAGGATTCAGCGGGCAACAATTCATGAAAAGACCATTGCACAAGATTGCAGAAATCAAAAAGCACAACCCGGCAATCGTCGTTGGTGTTGATGGAGGAATTAACACGCAGACCTGCAGACTGGCAGCACACGCAGATGCAACTTTTGCCATCGCAACACACTCTGTTACAGAAGCAACAGAGCCAAAAAAAGCATACACGGAACTGATGAAAAAATGCCGCTAAACATCAAAGCAAAACACGTCAGACAGGACATCATCAGAGTACTTGCCAAAAAAGGAGGACACACGGCGAGCAACCTAAGCGCAGCAGACATCTTCACTGCAATATACTTTACCGCGCTAAAATTCCACCCGCAAAAAACATCGCAAGAAAGAATAGTTGTTGCAGAACAATTAATTCCTGCCTGGCACACCGCCATGGCGCATTCAGGATACTTCTCAAAAAAAGAACTCATTCACCCCAGCAAAGAACTCCCAGACGGAACTCCTGCAGGCCACGGACTCGGCATAGCCATCGGAAGAGCGCTTGCTTCCGGACAGCACACATATTGCGTCATCAGCGACGCAGAACTACAGGACGGGCGCATCTGGGAAGCAGCCGCAACAGCTGGTACGCGCAAACTCAGCAACCTCACACTCATCATTGACAGAAACAACCTACACGCAGAAGGCTTCATGAGCATAGAGCCGGTACGCGCCAAATTCGAAGCCTTCAACTGGAACGTCATCGAAGTCGACGGGCACAACATCACACACATCAACGAAGCAGTACAGGAATCAAAAAAGGCAAACAAACCAACAGTTATACTCGCCCACACCATACCCGGCAAAGGCGTCGGCTTCATCGAAAACAATCCCGAATGGCACGAAAAAACACCAACAAAAGAAGAAGAACAAAAAGCGATAACAGAACTGACAAAAACACAATGAAAACAAGCAAAGACGGCTACCGCGAAGCTCTTAGCGAGCTCGCCGAACAGCGAGACGACATTATTGAAGAAAAACAGCTCGCTATCGCAATTGGCATGGCACTCGAAGGAAAAACGCCCTTTGTAAGTGCCTGCGCAGCACTTGGGAAAAACTGGGAAGCAATCAGAGAAGCCTGCTACAAAAACATCAACATCAAGATATCAGACACTGAAAGCAACCGCGAAGACATTGCATTACTGCGAGCACTGCCAAACATTACCATAATCACTCCAGCAGACTACCACGAAGCGAAAAAAGCAACACTCGCGGCAGGAATAATCAAAGGACCAGTCTATATCAGACTCGCAGCAGAAAAGACATACGCGACCACAGCCAAAACATCCTTCACCATAGGCAGAGCAGAAATCATGAAAGCAGGAAAAGACTGCACAATCATTGCCTCAGGCACGGCAGTGCACGATGCGCTTATCGCAGCAGACAAGCTATCAAAACAAGAAATAGAATGCACCGTGCTCAACTGCCACACGATACAGCCACTCGACAAACACGCCATCATTTCCAGCGCACGGCTCACAGGCTGCATGGCCACAGTCGAAGAACACATTCCCGGAGGACTGGGAAGCGCAGTCGCAGAAATACTCAGCCAAAACGCGCCAATTCCTTTGCGAATAACAAAGAATGAAGGGTTTACTGCCATAATGCGCGCAGTCAAAGACGTTGTCCTGCAGCGATGCGAAAGCGTCTGCACTGAAATACCTGAAGAACACGGCAGAAAACTGTATCCAGCACTGCAGCCAGAACTCCACTTCAGACTGCGCGATGGAGGCGTGATAAAAAGCATTCCAGGACTCCACAAAGCGCTAATCACTATGGACAATGAAACATTCTCACACCACTGCAACGACCACAAAAACGACTTCAGCGCATGGGTGAAAGACGTTTTCCATGAACCAGCGCTTGCCAACAACTTAGAAAAAGCGCACACACGCCTCGGCATGGCGCTCGCAATTACACGATGGCTCACATGAAAATAGCTGTCTACGGAAAAACACCTGAAAGCAAAGCACAATTACAAAAGGCAGTCCGCAAAGCAAGATTCACATACGACGAGAAGAAGCCAGATTTAGTCATTTCCTACGGCGGAGACGGCACATTCCTATGGGCAGAACGAAAATACCCCGGCATCCCAAAAGCACTCTTCAGATACAGCAAAACATGCAAGAAATGCCATAATCTGCCGATAGACCACGCTTTAGAGCTCATAAAAAAGAAAAAATACAAGATTGTTGCACATTCAAAATTAGAAGCACACATCAATACCACAATATTGCTTGGAGCGAACGATATCGTAGTCAGAAATGCCCTGCCAACCCACGCAATAAGATTCACACTCACGATAAACGGAAGGAAAATCAATGAAGAATTCATCGGCGACGGCATTGTCGTGGCAACGCCATTCGGCTCAACAGCATACTTCCACAGCATAACCAAAAAAAGCTTCAGAAAAGGCATTGGCATAGCATTCAACAATACAACCATCACCCACGCACCAATATTTCTTTCAGAAAAATCCAAAATACAATTGACCATAACACGCGGAGAAGCATTTGTAGTAGCTGACAACGAGCCAAGAATGGTTGTTCTTACAAAAGGGAAATCAGTCACGATAAAAGCCAGCAAGAAAAAAGCACGAATTCTTGAATTCTGATATTAGAATAAAGATTGGAATTAATATCGCTTCAAACTGTATGAAAAGATGACTCTTGTTGAAGGTTCAAAACATTTATGTTTGATTAGCTCTTTTGTTCTAATGTGGTGATACGATCATCACACTCTGATATTATTCTAGTTAAGATAGACATATAGTCTGCCAAAAGTTCCACGTTTTTAACAAGTGTACCAAGCTCTGCATTAGTTAATTTTCTTTCATAATCCTGCATCTTTCTAAGCGCGGCTATACTACTACTAAGGGCCTGTTCAATATCGCTAAGAGTCGTTTTGTTTACCATCTAAAAAATCAGAACCACTCATATGTATAAATAACTTGTGGGATCTTCAGGTTTCCTAAAAACAACGGCTGGCAAACCCTAAGACTTCTTCTACCTTCTTGAATTCTAATAGCCAGTGAAAGTCTCTGTCACCATCTTTGCCTGCTTCGGAGGCGGATTAAATTGAGACGGCGGAGGAATTCTTCCTAACAACACAACCGGACCAGGAGACACATCCATGTCATCAAACGGTTCAACAGTCAGCTCAAACCACTCATATGGGTCAAAATATGTATCTGAATTGTACCATAATTCGCCAATGCCGCCAAAACCAGTCGTAAACGTGCCCAACGACAATCGGTAGCCCGTATCAGAATCAACCAGCCACGCTTCATACTGCTGAAGTTTATCATACGAAGGCTCCAAATCTTTCGTCATAACGTTAACCTGCGCGCGAGGATAACCATACCACGTCGAGCTTCTAACAACGGCTGTGCCTCTCGCATAAAATGGAGCATAACCGCCCCTTCCAACGCCCGTATATTCCTGCTGGCCAGGCGGGCTCAGATACACAGTCGAGTCTATGCGGGCGAAGTTCACACGCGGATCATAATGCGTCACACGCTCAACACCCACGCGCTCAACTCCATACCTTCGGTATTCCCATTCAAATGGACTCCTAAATTCGTTATGCAGAGCGACAACTGACAAAACCAGAAGCAGTCCAATCATTATGCCAATAAATGCTTTCATCTTAACCTGTCAAACTCCGACGTATCCGGCGTTGTGTCAATCCTCGGTTTATTGATATCTCCCATCAAAATAATCTCTCCTGGAGTTGGGTCCGGGTCTGGATATGGCTCTCGGGTAATCATAACATGCTCAAACATGTGAACAAGCCGCCTAATCTCCCAGTCAACCAGCTGCGTCGTCAACCCAGCACCGCTCTTCAATACGCCCATGCTCAATGCATACTCAGTTTCGTCATCCAGCAACCACGCCTCATACACATAATGCTCGCCAACCGGCTGCAAGTTAATCGCCTGAATGAAAACCTGCGAACGCGGCAATGCCTTGTTCAAACCAACACCATACTCATTGCCCGTGCTTAAAATCCTCGTCACTCCTTTAGCAAGAACTTCATTGGGACCAATCAACTGCTCAACCGGACTGTACGGAA
>CAYSMN010000033.1:0-10305 GCA_964432255.1 uncultured Methanosarcinales archaeon
ACACTCGGAAATCCAAAGGATTTCCGATGTTTGAAGAATAGGAATGGAGACACACATGCAATTTTCCGATTTTAAACTGTCAGCGCCGATCCTGAAAGCAGTCCATGAGCAGGGCTATCACACGCCAACTCCTATTCAGGAGAAAGCAATTCCGCTCATACTTTCAGGAAAAGACATAATCGGGCACTCGGAAACCGGTTCTGGAAAAACTGCGGCTTTTGGACTTCCTCTGTTAAGCACAATCTCACACGGCAAGGGTGTTCAGGCATTAATTTTGACGCCAACCCGCGAACTATGCGTGCAGGTGAGCGGGGCTCTTGCGGGATTTGCAAAATACCTTTCCGTCAGGATTGTCCCTGTTTTTGGCGGCGTAGGAATTGGACAGCAAATTAACGCTCTCCGCACGGCAGACGTGGTTGTTGCAACACCAGGAAGGCTTCTTGATTTGATTGAGAGGGGACTTAAACTCAGCGGTGTTCGCTATCTTGTCCTTGATGAAGCAGACAGAATGCTTGATATGGGTTTTATTGATGATGTCGAAAAAATCTTGCGCCATACGCCAAAGCAACGTCAGACACATCTCTTCAGCGCAACGCTTTCTCCAAAACTGCGTTCTCTTGTCCACCGCTACATGAACTCGCCTGTCTCAGTGCAGGCAAAAACCCACGTTGACACAAGTCTTCTTGCCGAAAAGGCGTACTTGGTTCAATCGCAGGACAAATTTTCTCTTCTTGTGCACTGTCTCAAGCACGAAACTCCTGGAATCGCGCTTGTCTTTTGCGCAACACGGCGCAGCTGCGACAAAGTCGGAAAGAATTTGCGCGCGCAAAGAATTGATGCGACCGAAATCCACGGCGGCCTCTCCCAAAGCAAGCGCATACACACTATAACTACATTACACAAACGCGGGCTTGGCATTCTTGTCGCAACAGACGTCGCTTCCCGCGGACTTCATATCGATAACATCTCACACGTTTACAATTATGAAATGCCCCGAACATCAGATGATTATGTTCACCGCATCGGGCGTACTGCGCGTGCTGGAGCAAAAGGCGATGCAGTAACGTTTGTAACTCCACAAGACGTCCGCGATTTCAAGTTAATCATGCGGGATCTTGGCCGGGAAATAAAGTCTGCTCCGCTTCCGAAGTTTGAGAAAGTTGCACTCATCGCCGGCCCAGCACACGAACGCTCATTCCCGCATCAAGGCGGTCAAAAGAAGCACAAGCAGTTCTGGAAACGAAGACGATAATTATTTCATCTTTTTACGCAATTTGTTCAATTGCTCGTATTCTTCTTTAGTTGCATTGCCAGCCTTGCATTTTTCTTCCAATATGGCCAGCTCTTCGCGGTATCCTTTCCGCAACTTTTCAAGATCTTTCTTTCCTATAGTCATACGTTAGAAGTTAAGATGAGAGCATTTTAATGTTTCGGTTACACGTATAGCTAAGGTTTATAAAGAACGCGCGTTTTCTGTATATGACTACTAATTGGTAATGAATATATGGCAATAACAAAAGTGAAAGGACATGAATTCGAGACATTCATAGTTGACTCGTTCAGCAGGCGAGCGATACAATTCATGAATCATATTATTGAAGCGTTGAACGCACTGGGAGTTCCAGAAAGCCAGATTGATGTCCCAATGGAAAAATTCGCTTTGAAAAAAGCTCCTGCGTCAGTATTGTGGTTTATGGATGGGCACCGCATGTACTACAGCTATGAAGCGGCCCCAAAATTTGTTGAAAACTTGTACGTCATCTCAAAAGTAATCGCGCTTGAAGTCGACGCCGTGATTCACAAACGGAAAACAATTCAAGACTTCATCAGCGAATTCTCAGAGGAGGAAGATGTTGAGGAACAGCGCAAAGAAGCGCGAGAGACCTTGGGAGTAAGCCACGATACTAAAGATTTAGACGCCATCAATAAAAAATACAAGGCGCTGGCAAAAGCACACCATCCTGACGTTTCTACAGGCAATTTGGCCAAATTCAAAGCGATCAATCGCGCGCATAAAATATTGAAAAGAGAATTGGAATAAGCCTCGAAAGTGTCTTGCACTTTTGAGGATCCAAAATTGCGAAGCAATTTTTAGAGCCTCCGACGGGAGTTGCACCCGCGACCTGCGGTTCTTTCTCAACTTTTTACAAAAGTTTGTTACGAAACCGCCGCTATAGCTACTAAGCTACGGAGGCGTGAATGTGAAGCATATGTCGTGCCATCGCAGATGGCACTTGAGTGGTTTGGGTCCTAGCCTTTTTCAAAGGCTAGCTATCTAAGCTACGGAGGCATTGTGCGTCGGGGTTCCAGAAGGGGCCGGGCGTTAAGGCCCCTTCGATATGAATCCGCGAAGACTAAATTTCTATTTTATTTCTTTCAAAATTTCTTCTTTCTTTCCCAACTTCTTCTGGCATTCGCGACAAATAGGATGCAACTTTCCCTTCCCATCTTTCACATAACTGCCGATTATTTTCTTGAGGAAAGTTTCAGCCAAAGTCTTCTTGCAAATGTCGCATTTCATAGTGAGTGCCTTCTTGTGTTCTTTATTTAAAGTTTTGCTACACAACCTTTTTAAATCTCTACTTTCCCGTATCGTCGGTATGAACAAGAAAATGGTTATTGGGCTTATTATTGCATTCTTGATGATTTCAAGCATTTTCGGTTTTGTTATTGATTTTGCCGCAAATCCTTCTGTGAAGAAATTAAAGTATGGCGATTTCAAGTTCAAGTTTGTTAACCAGCAGTATTTTGCAACGGTTGGCGGCAAAGAGCGCACGTTTGTGTTTTTCCCTGGCGACTTGGAATTTATCCAGATTTCTGATGGCGTGAAAACACTGCTCAAGGCGCCGGTGCTGACCGTAACGTACGACCCTAAGAGTGATATTGCTGAAAACTTGGGAGAGGCGCAGTATTATTTTGAGGTGCAGTTGCAGGACGAGAAAGTCATTGAGCGCGGGCTCATCAATAACGAAGGAACAGAACTTCCTCAAAAGACTTGCGCAGACGCAACCATAGAACAGCCGGTTGTCGAGTTGCGTAAAGGTGACGTTTCAATAATCAGCGCGGATGGAAATTGTGTTGTTGTTACTGCTCTTGACGCGTATGACTTGTACCAGCAGTCTGAGCGTCTTATTTACACAATTCTTGGAGTTATGACGTGACTGAAGAAATAGCACAAGAAGATGTTCCTGAAGATACGAAAAAGCCGACGATGATTTTCATTGTTGTCGGCGGAATAATTCTCATCGCCATTCTAGGCTTTGTGTTTTTCGGCATGAAAGGCGCACCGCCGCCAAGCACTGCTGTTGTAGAGTATAATTATTTCAAGTTTGAGGAAGTGGGCGGCTTGTGGCAGACCAACATTCAGCTTGACAATCAGGTGTATGAGGGCCTATTTAGGTTTAATCCTGAACAGGTTGGTGATGTTTATATCTCCGGCAATTTCTCTGGTTTCAAAAATTCTCCAATCTATATCACGTTTGACCCTGATGCTGACAAGGAGCAGTTCAAGTATCTCGCTCTTGCTTCGTCCGAGTTGAGCCTGCACATTGTTCGCGGGCTGAACTTTACGGTGGTTGGTGCGTGCACGAAGAACGAAACAGATGCCTGTGTTGAAAGGCCAATCGTAACCTGTGATGATGTTGACAAGAGCGTTATCTATCTGGTGGCTGAGGCTCCAACGCAGATTACATTAAACGACCACTGTGTCAGGCTGAGCGGTCTTGATATGGACTTGTTGAAAAGTGTTGATAGGTTGTTATTCCAGTGGTATAAGATTATGAAGTAACAATTATATACAATTGCTGTTTCTTTCTCGTCGTGATATCGATTTATTGCTCTGAGAAGCTGGATGGGGTGGCGTCTGCTGCCATTGTTATGCGCCACGCAGTTCTTTCCAAGCTTCCAGTTCATTTTGGCGGTTTTCTGCATCCGGACGCGCTTGAGGATGAGCTTAAAGACATGTCTAGTCAGGAGCATCAATTAATATTCGTTCTTGACGTTAGCGTAGCTCCGGAGCATATGTCTTTGCTTGAAAAAGTCAGCCAGAAAAACAAGATTGTCTATTGGTGCACTCATGATGCCGAGAGTGTTGTTCCGTCTGCCAAGATTTTTGACAGGGCTGTTGAGGGTAAGTGTTCTGCAGAGCTTGCCCAGCAGCGTTTTCTTCCGAATGACTTGATTGCGAAAAAATTGGCAGAACTAGCGCACGAAGTAAAATTCTGGCAGGTGCGTGATGAGAACGCTTCAAAAATCTCAGATTTGATTGCAGCGCAGTATAATCCCTTGGAGTTGATTGATTCTTTGTCGCGTGGGGCTTTCTGGAATGAGCAGTTTGAGCTTTTCCATAAGGAGTATAGTATGAAAAAGATGGAGGCGTTGGACGAACTGCTCAAATCATTGATTGTAAAGTCTTATGTCAAGTATCGTTTTGGCTTTGCCTTGTCTTCCTCATTGTTGACAACCGCTGATGCGTGCCAGCGTATTCTGGACGGCCATGCAGGGGTTGATGTGGCTGTTGTTCTCTATCGCGATGGCCGTCTTGGCTTCCGCCGTCGTGATGAGTGTGAGGTCGACATGAAGTCATTGGCGGAGTTGTTCGGAGGCGGAGGCAGGCCGTTTGCTGCCGGCGCCAAGCTGAGCACTCCGGTCACAAAGGAAAATCTCCCGGATGTCCTGTTCCATCTGGACCAGGCGTTCAGGAATTTCTTTGTCGGCATTACTGTTGCATAACGTTTATATAGATTGCAGCAAGCTTTCAAATTATGATATTTACGCTTCGCGAACTCTTTGACGTCATTATTATGACGTTGGCAGTCGGCTATATCTTCATGGACATGTTTCGCCGTCATCCGATTGGTTTTGACAAGCAGGCGTTCTGGTTTGCATGTCTGGTGACAGCCCCTGCCTTAATCGCTCACGAACTTGCGCATAAGTTTGTCGCTTTATCATTCGGACTGCAGGCAGAGTTTCATGCTGCGTATTTCTGGCTGATTTTGGGTGTTGTGCTGAAGCTGATTCGTTTTAATTTCATTTTTTTCGTTCCGGCGTATGTCAGCATCGGTGCAGCCGGAATGTCTGTAATACCATTGCAAAGCGCCTTAATTGCTTTTGCCGGACCGTTCCTTAATCTAGTATTGTTCGTCGTGGCGTGGCTGATGTTAAAGCAGCGGCGTCTGAAGAAGAACGCCTTCATCTTCCTGCACGTGACGAAACAAATCAATCTATTCCTGTTCGTCTTCAACATGCTTCCCATTCCGTTCTTCGACGGCATGAAGGTGTATCAGGGCTTGTTCCAGACTATTTTTTAACTTAATATCAAAAACTTTTTAAAGTTCTCAGCACTTTCTCAATCGTGCACCAAACGAAATTTATTGTAATAACTGGCGGAGTTCTTTCTGGGATAGGCAAAGGCACCGCTACCGCGTCGATTGCTCGTCTTCTCAAAGATCACAACAAAATCGTCACAATCAAATGTGATGGCTACTTGAACGTTGACCCTGGTACGATGAACCCTGTAGAGCACGGTGAAGTGTTCGTGCTTGCTGATGGTGGCGAGGTCGACATGGACTTTGGCCATTATGAGCGTTTTATAGGAATCACTTGCAAGTCTAATTGGAATCTTACTTCCGGCAAGGTCTTCAGCCGCGTCATAGCAAAAGAGCGTGAAGGCCAATACCTGGGCAAGACCATTCAAATCTTTCCGCATATTACTGACGAGATTAAAAAGTGGTGGAGAGAAATTGTTGAAACAGAAAAGCCTGACATTATGACGATTGAAATCGGTGGTACAGTAGGTGACATTGAAAACTCTTGGTTTGTTGAGGCCGCGCGTCAATTAAAGAAAGAAATCGGTCATGATAATGTGTTGTACATTCATTTGACGTATGTTCCATATCTGGATAGTGTCGGCGAGGCAAAAACAAAGCCGGCGCAAAGGGATATTGCGCTGCTGAGGGAAAAAGGCATTTCTCCCGATCTTCTCATTTGTCGAAGCAAAAACCCGTTGTCGCAGAAAATCAAGGAAAAAATATCGCTGTTCTGTGATGTTGCTCCGAATGAAGTCATCAGTGGCAGGGATATTGAGAGTATTTACGAGATTCCGCTGATGTTCAAGAAGGAAGGCATACTGGATCGTATTAAGGATAGATTAAAACTGTCATTCCAAGAGGATATGACTGAGTGGGAAAAGCTTGTTCAGCGGATCAAGTCTCCTAAGCATGAAGTTACAATCGCTGTGTGCGGCAAGTACACCGAACTGAAAGATAGCTACGCGAGTATTACTGAGGCATTAATCCATGCAGGTGCCCATTGCGATGCAAAAGTCAACTTGAAGTGGGTTGAAACAACTGATATTGAGACGAACAAACTTTCAGTTGAGGCCGCATTAAAAGGCGTTAACGCAGTTCTTATTCCTGGTGGTTTCGGCACGCGGGGCGTGGAAGGAAAAATCAGCGTAATCAAGCACATTCGTGAGCATAATATTCCCTTCTTGGGCATTTGTTACGGCCTGCAATTGGCCGTTGTTGAGTTTGCCAGAAACGTGTGCAAGTTGTCAGGCGCTCACACAACCGAAATTGAAGAAAAAACGCCTCATCCAGTAATAGATTACATTCCCGAGCAGCGCAGCGTTAAGTCAAAGGGCGGCACTATGCGTCTTGGCGCATGCAAAGCTATTTTACAAAAAGGTACCATTGTTCAAAAACTTTACAACGCCGATGAAGCTTGGGAGCGCCACCGTCACAGGTACGAAGTCAACCCTGCCTATCATGACGCATTACTAAAACACGGCATGATTTTCTCAGGTGCTTCTGAAAACAAGCGCTTAGTAGAATATATCGAGCTGCCGAATCATCCGTATTTTGTTGCCACGCAAGCGCATAATGAATTAACGTCTCGTCTGGAAGCGCCAAACCCTCTCTTTCTGGGCTTTGTTCAGGCTGCTGTCAAGAACAATAACGTTTAAAAAGGCGTCATAGTTTTCGCAGTGAAGGTGGTTTATTTGTCACTAAAGGAAACACTCTTATCAATTTACGACAAACAGTACAAGACGCTGATGATATTTAGTTTTGTCCTTCTCTTTGCTTGCATTATCTCTTTAGGCGTTAGTTATGCGCGAACAGGTGAGCTCTTTGAGAAAGGCGTTTCTTTAAAAGGCGGTATAACGATGACGATTCCAATCGATCATAGTGTTGATAGCCATCAGATTGAAAGCTCATTGGGCTTGAAATTTCCGCAGGCGGATATTAGCGTTCGCGAGATAACAGAAGCGGGTAAAACAATTGCGTTGATTGTAGAGGCCGCAGATGTAACTGCGGATGACTTGCAGTCTGCACTGCCGGAATTGGGCGTTGCGCTGGAGTCAGGAAAGTACAGCGTTGAAAGCATGGGAAGCTCGCTTGGCCAGCGTTTCTTTGCGCAGACTGTGAAATCTCTGGTATACGCGTTTATCTTTATGGCAATCGTGGTTTTTTTGACGTTCCGTTCAATTATTCCGTCTTCGTTCGTTATTCTTGCTGCTATTTCTGACATTATATCAACCATTGCCGTTATCGATTTGATGGGGATTAAGCTCAGCACGGCTGGCATTGCTGCATTGCTGATGTTGATCGGTTATTCTGTCGACACAGACATCTTGCTCACAACAAAAGTGCTGAAGCGCAAGGGTGAAGGCGGTTCTATTTTTGACCGTACCGTTGGCGCGCTGAAAACTGGTTTGACAATGACCGGCACGGCCTTGGTGGCATCCATTATCGGCATGATTTTCACGCAGTCTGATGTCATTAAGCAAATCATGATTATTGTGACTATTGGCTTGTGTTTTGACCTCATTTACACGTGGTTCCAGAACGCGGGCATCTTGAGATGGTATTTGGAGAGAAAGCAGCATGGGCAGAGTTAAGAAAGTACTGACGAATTTCAGAGTTATTATCTTGCTGATTTGCCTAGCTCTTGGACTCTTTGCTATTAATCCTCGCCCGTGGAATGAGGGTGTTTCTATCAAGGCGATTGCGAGAAACAGCAGCGCGGAGCTCGCTGGTTTTGAGAACCCCAAGGCATCATTGGCGCCGATGGGCCGTGAGCGTATTATCGCTATGAATAACAAGCCTATTCTTGATTTGAATGCCTATTTTGATTTTGTCGAGGCGCTTGAGCCGAATCAGACAATCAATATCAAAACGAGCAAGGGCACGTATAAACTGACGGCAAATCCAAAGTTGAAATTCACTGAGCTGAATGAGTCCGAGATTGTTCTGGTTAATAAAACAATAGAGGTTAACGAGACTGTAAACGGCACTGTTCAATTGGTGAATAAGACAGTTGCTGAGGAAGTAGAGCAGAAAAAAGTAAAGAGCGAAGTTATCGGTGTTGAACTGTTGGGCTTTAGTGTTGAGAATGCTCCGAAGAGCAATTTGCGCAGGGGTCTTGACTTGCAGGGAGGCACCAGAGTTCTTCTCAGGCCTGCTGAGCAAGTCTCAGCCGAAACAATGGGTTTGATGGTTGAATCTTTGAAAGAGCGTTTGAATGTTTATGGTCTTGGTGATGTTGTCGTGACTGAGGTGTCTGATCGTCCTGGATTTTTGGGCGAAGGCAACATGTTTATTCTTGTTGAAATAGCAGGAGCTACTGAAGAGGAAGTTCGTGACTTGTTGGGCAAGCAGGGCAAGTTTGAGGCAAAGATTGGCAGTGAGACCGTCTTCAAAGGCGGGGACGACATCACTTATGTGTGCAAGACTGCGCAGTGTTCTGGTATTAACCCCAATCAGGGGTGCGGCAAGTCTCCGGAAGGTTGGGGTTGCAGTTTCATGTTCTCTATTACTTTGAGACCTGATGCTGCCAGGCGTCAGGCTGATTTGACAAGAGATTTGACTGTTGTTTCTGGAAGTCTTTCCGAGCAATTGGTCTTATTCCTTGACGACCAGGAGGTTGACCGGTTGAGTATCGCTTCTGATTTGCGAGGCCGTGCTGTTACTGACATCGCAATTACTGGCGGCGGCCAGGGCACAACAGAGCAGGCTGCTATTGAGAACACATTGAAGAATATGAAGCGTTTGCAAACGATTCTAATTACGGGCTCATTGCCAGTTAAGATTGAGGTTGAACGTATTGACAACATCTCACCAACCTTGGGTAAAGAATTCTTGAAGAACGCGTTCTATGTCTGGCTTCTTGCTTTGGCAGGTGTTGCAATATTTCTCGTGGCAGTCTATCGTAAATTCATCATCGCGATTCCAATCATTTTTACAGCAATTTCTGAAATTTTCCTTACGCTTGCGCTTGCAGCACTGATTGGCTGGAATATCGACTTGGCGGCGATTGCTGGTCTCGTCCTTGCAGTGGGCGAAGGTGTCAATGACCAGGTCGTTATTACTGATGAGGCTATCCGCAAACAGACGGATGTCGTGTATAATTGGAAGGACCGTATCAAGCGTGCCTTCTTTATCATTTTCAGCGCTTATCTGACGATGATTGTGGCCATGCTGCCGTTGTTGTTTGCTGGAGCCGGATTATTGAAGGGTTTTGCTATCACCACAATCTTGGCAACAACGATTGGTATCGTCATCACTCGTCCTGCTTATGCAGCGATTGTTCAGATGCTTCTTGAGTAAGCTTTATATCTCGTTTCTATTACGATGGGTGCATGAAGACTGAGCTGAACTTCCTTGAACTGCATTTTCTTGCTGAAGAATTGCAGGCTATTGTAGGCTCGCGTGTCGATAATATTTACGAGCCTGATGGCTTTGTCTTCCAATTGCACAAGTCAGGCTCTGGCAAAATGTTTCTAAGAATAACCGATAAAGTCCTCTGGCTGTCTAAGTCTAAGCCATTGGCTCCTGAGTCTGTCACAGGTCTCTGCGGTGCGTTGCGCCGCCATCTTGAGGGCAAGAAGCTGACAAAGCTAGAGCAATTAGGCAGTGAGCGTATAGTCCTTATGACCTTTGAAACGCAGAAAGAAAAGCGTTATGTCTATGTTGAGTTATTCTCAAAAGGCAACATCATATTGACTGATGATGCTCTTCGTATTCTTGGGGCAAAAGAAGAGCGTGCATGGAAGGACCGCGAAATAAGGCGCAGCTTGCAGTATGTTCCTCCGCCTGCAAAGGCGAACTTATTCGAAGCCAAAGACCTTCCAAAAGAAGAGAAATCCTTGGCAGCCTTGGGCTTTGGCAGGCTTCTCGCTCGCGAGATTATTGAGCGTGGTGATGTGAAATCGTTATTCAAGGAAAAGGCAAGCCCGCGTGCATACTCCGACGGCGAATTAAGTGCGATAAAACTTGTCCAATACAAAGAGGAAGGTGAAAAATT
>CAYSMN010000034.1:0-10113 GCA_964432255.1 uncultured Methanosarcinales archaeon
TAAGAAAATCTAAGAGGCAAAGTTATGCAAGAATATTGATGTACTTGCTGACTGCCTCTTTGTTCGAAACAATCGGTATCTTATTCATCGCGTGGCGTTATTTCCGTGATATTCTGACGACAAACACTCTTGTTAACGGCATTATCGGTCTTTTATTCTCATTAATTGCCGCACATCTCATTGTCGCGTTCTTCTTTTCTGTTGCGATGCACGTTCTTGATGGCAAGGGCGGTTATTATGATGGTCTTGCCACTTTAGTTCTTGCTATGGTCGCTCCGGCTATTTCATTATTCTTCGCTGGTGCAGCTTTATTCCTTCCATTTGGAGTGATTGTTGCCTCAATAATCGTCGCATATGGTTACGTCTTAGGTACAGCCACTTTATTCAGGGCAGGAAAAGAATTGTTCGAGATTGATTATGCCGGAGTATTGATTGGTTTTCTTACAACAGCCATTCCACTGGGGCTAAGCCTCTGCGCCATCAAGCTTCTTCTATAAAGTCGACTTCGCCGCCATAAAATGTTCCTTTCTTAAGAGGAACAGGTCTCCACGAATCTTCTACCAGTGTCGCGCCGAGCCAGTCGGCCAATTCATCAGGGTTGCCGATGGTCGCGCTGAGCCCGATTATCTGCACGTTTTTGAGAATCTTCTTCATCACTGTTATAAGAATTTCCAGCGTTGGTCCTCTTTCGACATCATTTATCAAATGAATCTCGTCTATAACAACTAGACTGACAAAGCTCAGCCAGGGCGAATGGTGTCGTATCAGCGAATCCAATTTCTCTGCGGTGCAAATGATAAAGTCATACTCGACTAAATACGGGTCTGAACTGTCCAGGTCTCCGATGCTCAATGCAATCTTGCAAAAATGCCCGTATTTTCTTTTGAACTCCTTGTATTTCTCATTCGCGAGCGCAATAAGTGGAACAATGTAGATGACTTTTCCTTTGCCCTCAATTATGTTCTTCATTGCCGCCATTTCAGCTATAAGCGTCTTGCCAGACGCTGTTGGCGTGCAAACAAGCAAACTCGTGTGCTCGAGAAGTCCTGCTTTGAGCGCTTTTTCTTGTGCTGGTCTGAAAGTGGTTATTCCTTCTTTTGCCAGTATTTCTTTTAGCTTGTCAGGTATTAATGGGTGCATTATGAATGGAGAACTCGTCTAAAATAAAAGCCTATCCCCAGCTGTACGCGCTTCTGTAGAAGAGGAAGCTTGGATTGGATGTTTGGCATCGGCATTCAAACAGTTCATGCAGTTCGTCAAAGTTTCCTGTTGGTATGCCTGGCAGTCCATCTTCGCATTGCGAGCCATGGTTGCATGCGTCGTACGCGTCTCTGACTTTGAACCAGCTGACTGCGGGTCGCTGTGAGCCGGATACCATTCCAGTATCTTCTGGAGGTCCGCCGAATACAAGAATAAAAGCAAACACCGCGCCGAGCGCGATGAGTGCGAAAATAATTAGTCCTACGCTCTGCTCATTCATAATTATACGTCAGCGCATGCCATTATTGGCTGTGCGCTTGGGTCAGGGCTGCCTACAAGGCCTGCGCAGTAAAACCAGCTGCACATTTTGCCTGGTATTGCTTCGTAGTCAATGTTTCCTTGTTCGCGTGTTCTGATTCTGCCGTTCGGACAGAGCGCAAGGTTTGAGCCCTCTAATGATGAGATGAGAATGGCATTGCCGTATCCTGTGCCTGAATATTGTCCTCCTCCAATTGAAGGTTCGTACCCAATTGGTGCAGGATATGAAACGTCTGGTGGCAGTGGTGGCGGGAAGAATGCTTTTCCAGTCGCCGCTGGGCTGGTAAACAATAATACTAGGCCCACGATTGCTAAGATGGCTACGATGCCTAAAAGCAAGATGCTCACTTCTTTTTTGTCTGCCATGATGATTTCCTCCTGCGCTCGCGCGCTAATATTTGTTTACTATCAATATTTTGTACGGTTGATTGCACTCGTTCTGTCCGTTCATGTCTTCTACGCAGCAATACACTTCATAATTGCTTTCGTATCCGAGGAAGTACGCTTCTTGTAATCTGTTTTCGCATTCGATTCCATTGACGCCGTACTTGACTGCGTATACGCCTTCGCCCTGTGTGACAAGGCCGGCTGGCTGCCGCATGAATAGAGTGAGTGTTGCAAGCACGCCAACGATGCCGATGATGCTCAGCACTGCTATGGCAATACTGCCTTGCTCACCTCTTTTCATTTAGGGAGTTTTGGCTTGCTTTGTATTTAAATCTTTTGGTTGTGTAATACGTATACTGGTATGCGTTCAGTATGCTGGCTAAAGATTTATAAATTGCTCAAGACTGATATATAGTGAAAAGAGGTGTATTAATGGGGGAATTGCGTAAAGATTACATTCTCGACCGCTGGGTAATCATCTCTCTAAAGCGTGGCCAGCGCCCGCATGAACTGCAAAAGGCAGTAACTGCAGTACAGCCGGGCCAGTGTTTCTTCTGTCCTGGAAGTGAAAATCTTACTCCTTCAGAGATTGGACGTGTTCCGCGTAATGGCGGCTGGGCTGTGCGCTGGTTTGAGAACAAGTTTGCCGCGGTTAAGCCGGAAGGTGACTTCTCAGTTAGAACCGATAATCGTTTTTACACATTTGCCAGCAATTATGGGTATCACGAGGTGGTTGTTGAAACGCCTCGGCATGACAAGCAGCTGGCAGAATTGCCTGTTGAGGATATCGAGCAGGTTTTGCATGTGTATGCTAGAAGAATTGTTGAGCTTGAGTCAAAGCCGAATATCGCTTATGTGAACGTGTTTAAGAATCATGGTTATCTTGGCGGAACGTCTATTGTTCATTCGCATTCACAAATTATCGCTACGGCTATCGTGCCTCCCGACATTCGGAAAAAGGTGGGCGCAATCCATGATTTTATTTCGTGTCCGTATTGTCAGGTCGTCGAATCCGAAAAGAACAGCGGCCGTCGCTGTTTTGAAAATGATGATTTTGTCGCGTTCACTCCGTACGCATCGCGGTTTAATTATGAAATATGGGTTTTTCCAAAAATACACGTGTCTCGCTTTGAGGCGCTTGATTTCTCTAAGCTGGCAGAAATAATGGCGAGGGTGCTGCGTAAGGTTCACGAGTTGAATTATGATTATGACATGTTTGTTCATTACGGCCCGCGTGGTGAAGACATGTTTCACGTGCACATTGAGGTGTGCCCGCGTCAAGCTATCTGGGCGGGTTTTGAGCTTGAGTCGGGCATTATCATTAATTCTGTTGCTCCGGAGGATGCAGCGAAGTTTTATCGTGGTGAAGAATGACGTTTTTAGTCTCAAATACGTCTGGAAGTTTTGCGCTGTTTGGCATTAAGTCGCGATATCAGGGTGTTTTTTTCTCTAATCAGGACAAAGTTTTCAAGACAATCGCGCATATTGACCTGAAAGGCGTTCCTGGCGCTATTTTGAATGAGTTATGGAAAGTTACGCGTGACCGCGAGGGCGTGCAGGAATCTTTTTGGTTTGCGCGCAACTTGCCTGTTTTCTTTTACGAATTATCTGAGCCTGCAAAAGTTGATATCTTATTCGACTGCAAGTTGAATTACGATAACCGTGTGTGGGGGCGTAATTATACCTTCTTGATGCAGGACAAGGCTTTGTTGGTGAATTTTGAGAAAAAGCACGATGACCGTGAAAGTTCCGAGAATGGCGAGTATGGTTTCTGGTTGGCAATGTATGGCTGCGAGTTCGAGAAGCTCGAGCAGTGGGAGGAGCAGCATTATACGTATGACGAATTGCGCAATAGTCCGCCGTTTTCAAGATGGGTATTGCGCGGCTGCCGTGCGCATGGTAATTTTGTAGCGGCATTCAGCCAGTCAAAGGATGAGGCGTTAAGCATTGCCAAGAATTCGTGGAAGAGGAAAAAAGAATTGGCAAAAGAGGCTGAAAAGTATGCTGTAGAACTGGTTAAAGGAGTACAAATAAAAAATGATGACATGCGGGTTGCCGCAGAGTGTGCGCGTTATTCTTTGGCGTGTCTGCGTTCTAATCACGGTCTGTATGCTGGTTTGCCGTGGTTTCACCAGCGCTGGGCGCGTGACGAGTTAATCTCGACAAAGGCACTGCTGCATTCTGGCCAGAAGAGTCTTGCAAAAGTAATTCTTTTCTCATGGCTTGAGAAATTATTGCCGGGCGGCAAGCTTCCAGGAACGCTTACTTCGTCCATTGCTGATGCCGGCTGGCTTTTCTTAAGATTCGAGGATTATCTGCCCGAGCTGAAAAAACAGGAAAAAGCATGGCTGATTCGTAAAGTTGAATTTTTCTTGAGCGAAATTGAGAAGAATTTGAAAGACGGCCTCGTCTTTAATAACGCCCGTGAGACGTGGATGGACAGCATTGACCGTCCGGGCGCACGGATAGAGATTCAGGCGTTGGCGTTAGCGGCCTGTCGTTTGCTTCGTCTGCTTGGAAAGGAGTCGCCATTGGAACAAAAGCTGAAAGCGCGGGTGAAAGAGGCATTCTGGCGTGGAAAGTATCTTGCTGATGGTGCGGATGATGATACGATCCGTCCTAATATTTTCATCGCAGCATACGCCTATCCTGAATTATTGTCAAAGAAGGACTGGATTGCTTGTTTTGATATTATACTGCCGAAACTGTGGCTTGACTGGGGAGGAATTTCGACTATTGACAAAAGTCATGAAAGTTTTGTCGGCAATCATACAGGCGAAAATCCTAAAAGTTATCATTCCGGCGACAGCTGGTTCTGGATAAATAATCTCGCAGCAATCGTCCTATTTGCCTTTGACAAGAAGAAGTACAAAAATTACATTCAGCACATTCTGAAAGCCGGCACGCAGGACATTTTGTATGAGGGCGTGGTTGGCCATCATGCTGAACTAAGCAGCGCATCTGAATTCAAGCCTGCTGGAAGTCTCGTGCAGGCTTGGAGTGCTGCGATGTATGTTGAACTCATTGAAGAACTGTTTGGAGAAAACCTTACTAAATCATAATCTTAATATAGCGCGCGTGCTGTTTTATCGTCATGGACATTCGTCTTGATAAGGAAACGTTCAAAGCATTGGCGAGTGAGACCAGAGTTGATGTTCTCAAGCTGTTAAACCAGCGCAGACATATGCAAAGCGAAATTGCTGCATCTCTTGGTTTTTCTGTTCCTACGGTAAAAGAACATCTCGATGCGCTGGAAAGGGCAGGCTTGGTCGAGCGCCATGAGGAAGGCAGGAAGTGGAAGTATTATTCTTTGACAAAGAAGGGCAAAGGCGTATTAAATCCAGAGGAGATGAAGATTTGGATTGTGCTCGCAATGCTTGTCTTCAGCGTGGTTGGCGGTATTTGGACGTCTTTCAAGTCATTCATGAGTGTGGGTGCTCCTGCAGAAGCGCAGATGATGGCGAAAACAATGGATGCGGGTGTTGAGAGTTTGAGCATGATGGCTGAAGCGCCTCCAATGCCAGTTCCGGCGCCGGTGAACTACTGGCCGTACGTGTTCGGAATTGCCGCAATAGTATTTGCTGTTGTATTCATCTGGCTGCTCATAAAAAGCGCACAATATAAAAGGGAGTTATGTCAAAGAGCATTAAAGCCAAGAGCGAAATAGTGCTCTTTGACATACTAGCAGAGAACGCAATTTCACGATAATAAACGTTCTCTGCTATTAGGCAAATCCCTTAGTAAAAAATAGGGTATTTATTAACGCTCTACTTTACAAAAAGATGGTGATAAACATGAACAAAACAATTATCGGAATTTTGGCGGTCTTGATGATCGCATTGACAGCATGCGAGGTAAAGGTTGTCTCACAGCCTCCTGGGCAGGAACCGCAGAATGCTATTATGGTGCAGGGAAGCACAGAGTTTGACGTGGCTCCTGATTTGGCGAAGGTTCGTTTCAGGGTTGAAACGATGAGCGTTACGGCTCAGGATGCGCAGGTTAGAAACCGTGAAATCGGCGCGAGCGTAAAAGATGCACTGGCGCAGGCAGGCGTGAGAGCCAATGAGATTGAAACTGTTGATTATCGCATTGAGAAAGTACAGGAGTGGGATCCGGAAAATAATAAGATGGTTGACAAGGGTTACCGTGCAACGAATGCGTTTGTTGTCTCCACTAAGGACTTGGAAAAGGTTGGTCCTTTGCTTGATGTTGGAGTCCAGGCTGGTGCGAACAATGTTGAGAGCATCAGCTTCGAGCTTTCTGATGAGAAGCAGAATGAAGTGAAGACTGAAGCGTTGCGCAAGGCCACTCAGAACGCCCGCGGTAAGGCAGAAGCCCTGGCAGACGGCGCAGGAGTGCGGTTGGGCAAAGTGCTTTCATTGTCTGAGAGCAGTTATTATGTCCAGCCGTTCTATCGTGAAGCTATGATGGCAAAGGCAGACATGGGCGGAATGGAAGTGCCTCCGACCGATATTTCGCCGCAGACAGTTCACATCAGCGCGCAGGTGAGCGTGAGTTATGAAATCGGTTAGTTTCTTTTTTCTTTTATTTTTAGCTGCTTGCGCGGTTGTACCTTCGCAGCCTAAAGAGCCACAGCCTCCAGCTGGAAACATGCTGGACGACCCGTTATTGTGCAATGTTGATGCAGACTGTGTGTGCGGCGGCATTGACCCGAAGACTGACAATTGTTTTGTCGGAAACAAATTGTATGATTCTAAATATGTAGACCATTCACGCGATTGTGCAGACTTCTGCACCGGCATAGCAGGTCATTTGGAAACAAAGTGTGTTGATCACAAATGTCAGAATGTTCAGCGCGAAGGCTGGAACCAGCCGCCGGCAAGGGCTTGTACTGAAGAGGCAAAATTGTGTCCTGATGGCAGCGGTGTCGGCAGGACCGGCCCGAATTGTGAGTTTGCGCCGTGCCCGGGTGAGGGACAGGGCGAGGGATGTTCATCTAAAATTGATTGCGTGCCTGCTGAGTGTTGTCACGCAACAAGTTGCGTTTCAAAAAGCCAGGCTCCAGATTGTGCTGGAGAAATGTGCACTATGAATTGTGCTCCTGGCACGATGGATTGTGGTGGCGGTTGTGAGTGTCAAAACAAGCAGTGTGTAGCGATATTGGCTGGTGAGGGCGAAATTGTGGAAGAGCCCGAAACGAGCCTGTCAAATGCGCACTGGTTGTGTGAAGATGGCAGTTGGAAGGAGTCTCCAGAACAGTGTTTTGAGAATTCCTGTTTCCAGAAGAGTGATTGCCAGTTGATGGGCGTAACAGGTATTTGTGGTCCGTATATGATTGCCGGTCCAACGAAAACTCTGCATAAGCCGCCGGTGTTCTATCCAGACCGATGTGGTGCTGAACAATGCTCTGTCATGAACGCTATGTGTGTGACTCCAGAACAGCAGCCACGCATGACTGGTTTTGACTGCGAGGACACAAAGTGCGTCATACGATACGAAGAGAAATACGATTAAGCAAGTTTGCTTATCTTGTGCACGTGCGAGAAAATGTCTTTATAGCATTTGGCAAACCCAACTTCTTCATATCTGAGCCGTGCTTTCTGGCAGAAGTTTTTGACGATTTCTCTTGACTTTCTCAGATGTTTTCTTGGAATGTTTGGGAAGAGATGGTGTTCTATTTGGTAGTTAAGGCCTCCAAAGACGAAGTCCTTCAGCAAAGAGGGCGTGATGTTGCGTGCCGTGACGACTTGCTTCTCGAGAAAAGTGAGGTTTGCGTCTGGCTTGAGCATGGGCATGCCGACATGGTTTGGCACGAAGACCATGGAGAAATAAATGCTTCTGAGAAATGATGCAATAACGTAGAAAATAACCGCATACCAGAATCCGATGAAGATGCCGGGGATGACAATCCAAAAAGTGAAATGGAGCAGTATCAGCGCGATTTCTGCAAACGTCATTGCTTTTTTCTTCTTGATGGAGTGGATTACTGAGTTTACAGTCATGCTGTATGTGGTCAGGAAGTGCATGGGAACGAAAAGGATGGATTGGTGTTTGATAAAAAACCTGAGCAGTTTATTTTTTTTCTTGACTTGTTCTTCATCAAATGCCGCCATCAAATAATTTGCATCGGGGTCCTCTGGATGGTTTGGGTCTTTGTGGTGCTTGTTGTGTTGGTCAAACCAGTATGACCACGAGATGCCGTTGACAAAGGTCATTGAAAGAAGGCCGATGATGTTGTTTACTGCCGGCTTATCAGTGATTGCTTTGTGCCCGGCATCATGCGCTATAAATCCGATGTGCACACATAGAAATCCGAGGAAGAGAATTATTACGACGCGCACAAAAGTATTTTGTACAAGGTAGAATGCAATCCATGATGTTGTAAAGAAGGTTATCAAGAGTACGATTACTCTGGTGTAATACCACGGGGTCTTGTTCAGCAATCCTCTTTTTTCCAGCTGCTCGCGCAGGGTTAAATAATCCATTAAGAGTGGTTAGTTAATCGTGGTATAAAAAATTTACCTATTGTCGGCTGCTTCCAGCAGGCTCATCGCCCATGCAAGCGGCGTGTTTTCATTGTGCTGGGAGGTTCCGCCAAAATATAATTCAGGCAGTCCTGATTCAGTCATGCAGTTATGTGTTTTGTTCATATAAAAGTGGTATTTGTGTGTCTCGCCGAGTTCTTTGTAAATAACAGCTAACCAAATCAGACCTAGCGGCCACTCTGCTTCTGCGCCGTTGTTGTAGTAGCCGTCGCCGAGATATCTGATGACTCCTTTTTCGCGCACAAGCTGTTCTTCAACGTTTTTCAAAATCTGTTCGCTTTCTTGTGTTGTTACAACTTTGTACGGCCAGATTAACGATAAAAGTGCAAAATCGGCGTGTCTTGTTATGCTTTCTCGTGGCAGCATAGTTCTCAATGCGTGTTCGCCGTGGGCAATCAAGTGCAGGGGCACTTCTACAATGTTCTGTACTGCGATAAGTCCTGCCAAACACGCTCCCACTGAGCTGGCGTGCACTTCTTCTTTTTCTTCCCACATTCCATTGTCTGCATCGTGCCAGTATTCTATAGCCTGCAAATAATTGACTAACTTCTGAACTGCTTCTTTATCGCCTGCACGCCAAATCATTTTGTTTTTTTTGTCTAAATCGCCAATTTTCCAGAGCAGTGCTCCGATTGCGTCGTTTTGTTTCCAGCCCCATTGTTCTGGAAGCTCGTTTCCGTGTTCATCGTATCTTGGGTGGATGTATCGGTAGCCTTCTTTTGATGGCTTTTTTATCATCCAGTCTATTTTGTAAGCGTGTTTTTTTAGAATGTCTAGAAGTGCGTGAATGGTTTTTTCTGCCTCTTTATCCTGAAGGCAAAGTGTTGCGTAAATGTTATCGCGAATCCAAACTCGATTATATCCTGTTCTAGAATTCGGTGCTGCTGCGAAGAGTCCTGTCGGATATCTCAGGCTTAGAATGCTGAGCATGTTCCCTCACTGTTCTTTAGGAGTTTCTGTGAAAGGGCTCTTTCCGTCCTGAGGAGTCTTTTCTATCGCGGCCATGATTCTGGCTTTCAAATTCTCTGACGGCACGTAATCGGGACTTGCAAGCTGCAAAAGAGCACGTAAGTCTTCACGCGTCAAAGGTTTCTCTGTCCGATATGCCGGCTGTTTGTCGTATATCTGGGTTGTCATATAGGGAAAGACACTTTCACACTATATAAATCTTTCCATTTTTCACCACTTAGAAGTGGTTACTTCGACGGGCTAAGGGACCATCATAACATTTATATATGCCAGTGGACTGATTAATTAGCATAAAGAGGTGTATAATAGTGAGCAGATTTGCTGTCGCAGTTCTCATAGTAATGTTGCTTTCCGCTACTGTTCTGGCTATTCATGATTTTCAGGTTTATGACAATAATGTTGACGGCTATGCCGGCCAGCTTGCCCGCGACAGAAGAATATACGATCCGTACACCCGAGAGCGCTATTTTGGAAGCGACTACCAGAGACAGTTTAACAATTTTGGCTCGAAGGGCCCAACTGACCGTCTGCTGAACACGGGCGCAAAGAGCGGCTTTTCTTCTGTGTTTAACCTTGACACTAATACTTTCTCCAACAGGGGTCGTGATCCTTCATTCATAAGTAATTTTGATCCTGGTGTGCGCGGCTATGCACGCCTTGACCGCTATATTGACTTGCTTCCGTACAGTCCGGTTGAGCAGTTGATTGGTCCCAATGAAGTTCTTGCTAAAGG
>CAYSMN010000035.1:0-8312 GCA_964432255.1 uncultured Methanosarcinales archaeon
TGAATTTCTGATAATCCGGGTTTTTTCCGTAATATTTGAGAACTTTTGTGCTTGTCATGTTGGTCGTGTCTTTCATGGTATAACCAAGCCTTCTGAGTGCATCTTTGATGCCTTTTTTGCTTCCCTCAATTTCCATATATGCGGGAATTGACGGATATTTGTCTATTTCAATCATGACTTTTCCAAGCGCATACGACGTTCTTCGTTTTTCCCTGTCTCGTACCATTTTCAAGCCAGCCAGCTTCATTATTTTGCAGATGATGTCAAAGTTTTCTACAACAGTTTGATATTCATCATGGTCTAAGAATTCTTTGTTATGCGCTGAGTTTGCTTTGTATGCAATTTCCGTTCTCTTTCCATACTGCCTGATTCTGAACAGTTCATCTCTCTTTCTAATGCGTCCGTCTGGAAAATCAAAGGCAACTTCGTGCACAAGGCCGTGTTCAACTTTTCGAGCTCCAAGCCGCATGAGTCTTTCATGCATTTCTCTGACGTTAATTTCTAGAATTTTAAGTTCGACTTCTCTTGGCATTACTTCACCAGTATTGCCGGTTTTCCTGGCAGCGCTTGTTTTGCTTTCTGTTCAGGGCTTTCTTGTTCTTTAATGACCTCTATTGGACAATTGAATTCTTGCTTGAAGAATGCCACGGCGTCTACTAAATTCTGATACTCCGCTTCCTGGTGCGCAACCTGTTGCGGCAATTTTGATGGGTCTTTGGCAATCTTCTGCACCAATGTCGCTGCATCTTGTGCGTGTTCTTTGAATTCTGCCATAACAGCTTTCATTATCTGTCCGACATCTCTCGTTGTTGCAATAATTTCTTTTAATTTCTTGAATAGTTGTGCTTTCCAGTCATTTGATACAAACAATGTTATCATTTTTGGGTGTTCAACTTTTGCCAACTTCAATACTTGTGAAACATCTTCTATTACTTGTGCCATTAATGCTTCTGCCTGTTCGATGGCGGTATTAATCTTGTTCTCGTCATGGCTAGGCCATTTTTCGAGTGTAATCAATTGTGGCTTACCTAGTTTGCTCCATATTTCTTCGCAAAGGTGCGGAGTGAATGGCTGCAGCATTAATGTCTGTGCTTCGATTATATCATTTAGTAATGCCTGATTCATGTTTCCTGCAGTTCTTCGTATGTACCATTTCAGGTGTCTTTGTAAGTCAAAGAATCCTCGTGAAACAGCTGTTCTGAACAATGTTTCATCCATCGCATTTGTCGCATCTTTCACAACAGAATGCAATTGGTGTTCCATCCATTTGTCTATTTCTCTTTTTTCTTCAGAATGTGCTCGTTCATGGTTTTTTGTGTAGTGTTTGAGGGCGAATTCGTACCAGTTCTCCAGTTTATTCTTCATGGTTTCTGCGAGGTCTGGATCCCAGTCTACATCGTTCATCTCCTCTCCAGTCGACAATATGGTAATTCTCGTAATGTCCGGTCCGAATGCACTAACGACGTCTCTGAGCGTCTTGAAGTTGCCTTTGCTTTTGCTCATTTTTTGTTTCTGGACGCTGATGTAGCCGTTTACGCCGATGCCTTTTGGCCAGTGTTGTTCTGGGAAGCAGGCTGTGTGGTTGAATATGTAGAACGCTAAATGGTTTTGCACAAGGTCTTTTCCTGAGCTTCTGAAATCAACTGGATACCAGTATGTGAACTCTTGTCGCATATCTTCGAGTATTTTCTTGTCCACTCCCAATTCGTCCGGATTTCCGATTCCTAAGAGCACGTAGTCAAAAAGTTTGTCCTTTATCTTGCCAAGTGGCACTTTTTTCAAATGGTGCGCAATGGTGTAAAATGCATTGTAAATGGTACTATCACTCAAGCTCTCTATTTTCCATTTCTTGTCCCATGGCAATGATGTTCCCATTCCAAACTCGCGTGTGCACGCCCAGTCTCTCAACCAATCTATAACATATTCGAATTGTGATCTTACTTTTTCCGGATAAAGCTTCATGCTTTGCAGGCATTTCATTGCCTGTTGTTTCCATGCAGCATCTCCGTATTTCAGGAACCACTGATTCTCGACAATTTTTACATGGCAGCGTGTTAGGCATCTGCAAATGACTGGATTAGTTAGTTCGTATAGAATGACCGCCTTTTTCTCAGCAGTAAAGTCTGCAATAATTTCAGGCTTTGCCTGCTGTATTGTTTTTCCTGCATATTTTCCAGTGTTTTGTTTTAGCTTTCCAGTATGAAATTCTTTTTTGTAGACTTCTCCTGTTGCTTCTTCTACTTTTGGGTCTTTGGTGTCTTTGCAATTGAGTTTTTTGCACGCGTCTATTGCAGGGTGTTCTCCATAGCCTTCTGCAGATATTAGAGAAATTGGCTTGATGTCTTTCGCTTCTGGATAATTCTTGTCTTGTAATTCTTTTAGTGCCATCCAGTCGTAGGGTGCGTGGCTTGGCACGCTCATGACGATTCCAGTGCCAGTATCTGGTGTGACAAAGTGTGCTGGGAAAACTGGAATTTTATTTCCAGTTACTGGATTTGTGACGTGTGCTCCAACAATTTCTTTTCCTGGAATCTTTCGTATTTCAGTCACGTTATGCTTCTGATCTCGTAATTTGAGCGCGCATTGTTCTGTTATCATCCAGTGTTCGCCGTCAACGTCTGCTTCGATATACGTTAAGTCTGGATTCACCCAGATGTTTGTGACGCCAAACACTGTTTCTGGTCTGAATGTCGCGCATGGCAGGACATGCCCGTCTGCTCGGAATTTGAGAACAATCATCTCTTGAGGAACTTCACCTTCGCCCTCAGATCTGGCGTGGTCTCCGACTGGCGCGTTCTCTTTGGAGCACCACACCACTGGATGGCTTCCTTGTGCCACAAATCCTTTTTTCTTAAGCGTGTTAAACTGCCATTTGATGAACTTATCATATCTAGGATTCAAATCTGTTGTTATGAATGTTCTTCTCCAGTCTATGCTGGTGCCGTATGCATTGAGGTCTTTTTCTGCTGCTTTTGTGAACGTTTTAATCCAGTGCAGCGGTTCCTTGAAAGCTGGTATTTCCTCGTCCTTGAACCCCATCATCTTTAGCGTTTGTATTTGTTTCTCTTCATTTTCCGCAACTCTTTTTGCCGCTGTTTCTATGGGGCTTCCTGTAGCGTGGAATGCGAACGGAAAAAGCACATTAAACCCGCGCATTCTTTTAAAGCGAGAAAAAACTTCTACACGCGCATAAGTGTAAGTATGCCCCAAGTGCAGCAGGCCATTAACATACGGGTACGGTGTCGTTAAGAAAAACTTCGGCCTGTCATTGTTGGCATCTGCTTCAAAGACTTTTTGTGTTTTCCATCTTCTTTGCCATTTGCGTGCTAGCTTGTGGAAGTCGAGTGCCATAGTTAGTGCAATCTGGCAATGTTTTTAAAAAGATTATGGTGTTATCTATAGGTATGGACGTGTTTATCATACGCATACTTGAGGCGCTCATGATATACATGTTAGTCATCTTTGTCTTTTCTCGTTTATTCGTGCCCCATCTCGGTTTCCGTAAAGAGCCTCTGCCAAGAGTTATTCCGAAAAGCATGGAAAAGGAAATTGGAAGACTGAAAAAACGTTATAAGAGTCCGTTAGACTTCGCAAAAGCAGCCTATGATGTTATTTCACGCAAGTATGAAGGCAGTCACATTTTTGCTTATTATCGCTGGGATTTGGTGTTTTCAAGAAATCTGGGCAAGTTGTGGTCTCGCAAGGGTTATTTGCCGTGCAACCAGCAGAATCTTATCTACAGAGTTTTCTTAGTAAAGAGCGGTCTTTTATCAGATGACCAAATCCGTTTGCGCCACACGCCCATTTACGCCATGGTTCACCAATATGTGCAGATAAGCTGCAAAGGCAATTGGATTGATGTTGATTTGTGGGCGTCTCAGTGTGGTATTCCTTTTGGTAAGAGGGCGAACCTCTTTACAATAGCCTTTATTGAAAAACATCTGTACGGGCGGGCAAAAGTTATATATACCCGCCGTTAGGCAAAATCGTCTATGGCGAGGTAGCCAAGCGGCAAAGGCAACAGGCTGCAACCCTGTCATTCGAGGGTTCGAGTCCCTCTCTCGCCTTTTTATTTTCTTATCTTTATCGAGAACTCAGGATCATCGGCATACATTCTTGCTTTCTCGTTAATCTTGTATTTTTCTCGCAGTTGATCAAATGGAAGTCCGTCGGGTATGAGTCCAAGGTCGTATGCGTACTCATCTGAATATGCTGGGAAGAAAATCTTCCAGTTCATTGGTATGTAGCCTGGCACGATGTTGTTGACGTGTCTCATGATGTTGAGCGTGCACGTGTTAGTAAATGTGTTGTAGAACTCTGGGCGTTCTCCAAGATAGTTCGTACGATATATCATGTGCAAAAACAATTCTTTTATTTTTTGTTTTGGCGCGTTTATCGGGTACAAGTAGACAGTATCGTTGCGATAATTAGCTCTGAGTTTAATCAAATCCTGCTCGTCTCCTATGATGTACATTAGCTCGTAT
Source organism: uncultured Methanosarcinales archaeon (assembly GCA_964432255.1). Taxonomy (GTDB): domain Archaea; phylum Nanobdellota; class Nanobdellia; order Woesearchaeales; family ARS49; genus CABMGU01. The sequence goes on from CAYSMN010000035.1 coordinate 4,485, forward strand.
TGTCTGAAGAGTCCTTTGAATGCTGAGAACTTTTCGCCTCTTTCTTTTCTTATCTCCACAGAAATACCTGCGTATTCATCTCCAAACCCAAAACTCAAAAATGTGTGCGCGGGTCCTGTCCAGCTGCCGAATGGTTCGACAACATACCACAGACTGTCCAATTTATTGAGATCGTATGTCTTGTTGTAATAGTGTGCGTCGTAGTCTTTTGTGCTTCGGTATGTGAAATTTCTTATATTGTTAATGTGCACTAAGTCTCCTTCAATCTGTGCATATGGCATTACTGCTTGGTCCAGTGTCCAATTGCGCGTATTGCTTGGTGTATGCGCGAAGAACCATACTAAGAAAACAATGATGGCAATGTAGAGCAAATACCAGAGCCGCATAGTCGTGTTTTATCTCACTTATAATATAAACATATCTTACTCTTGGTGTAATTTGGGAAAACCTTTTTAACGTGCTTTATACTAATTAGTCTAAAACCATTAAGGAGGTCTATCTTATGACGGGAATGAAGTTTTTTAACGAGCACCCAGAGTGGGCTCCAGTAATTCTTCGAGTGTTTTTCGGTGTTGCATTTATCGTTGCAGCGCTGGACAAGATTCTGGGCATGGAAATGGCAAAGGGCATGTTTTCGCAGTTATTTGGCGGCGCAGGTCCTGCATTACTGTACTTGGCAATTGCTATCGAGCTTTTAGGCGGTCTTGCGTTACTTTTCAACTGGCACGCGTCTTGCGCAGCAGCGTTATTAGCAGTTTTCATTGTTGTCGCACTTGTCAAGACGTTCAAGCTTGGGCAGGCTGCAAACATGGTTGGCACTCTGCGTGAACTGTTAGTCATGAACACTGGCGGTGGCAACACAGCAGTGAACTTCGCGTATTTGGCTGGCTTGCTTTCATTGGCCTTCTCTGGCTGCAAGCAGTGCAAGGGCAAGAAGTAGTTTAATTATTTTTTATTCATTTTTTTAGTTACATTTTTAAACCGTCCTCGTCGATTTCTCGTTATGAAAGTGTTAATTCATAAGGAAAAGCGTGAAGTTGTGGATGGCCGCGAATTCATTGTAGCCAAGGCCCGCCAATACTTCGTTACAGACCTTTCTAAAGACGTTCACACGTTGTACGGTGCCATCTCAAAGGCAGACTTGTCAAAGCCTGGCGGGTCTGTTGTTAAATCAAGTACGGGCAAAGAATTTGTCTTGCTTGACGCTTCTTATATTGACATTTACAAGCGTTTCCGGAAATTGCCGCAGACAATTCCGTTAAAGGACATCGGCTTAATTATCGGCGAAACCGGCATTAACAAAGATTCCATAATTGTTGATGGCGGTCTTGGCAGCGGCGCGTTATCTTCTGCTCTCGCGCATGTTGCAAAACATGTTACGAGCTATGAAGTGCGTGATGATTGCATAAAAACTGCTGAATCTAATATCAAAATGCTTGGTTTGACCAACATTACAGTCAAAAATAAAAGCTTGTATGACGGTATTGACGAGAAGGATGTTGACCTAATAACATTGGACGTTCCTGAGCCGTGGAAAGTTGTCCCGCATGCTGCCAAAGCGTTGAAAATCGGCGGCTTCCTCATCAGCTATTCTCCCAGCGTTCCTCAAGTTCAGGACTTTGTTAATGAACTGCACAAGCATGAACAATTTATTTACACGAAAACTGTCGAGCTCATAGAACGCTTGTGGGAAATTGAAGGCAGAAGAGTACGGCCAAAGAGCACTGGCATTGGCCACAGCGGCTTTATTTCGTTTGCAAGAAAAGTTAAACCTTAGAATTAACTTGTTCACGAGATCTTAAAGTGTTTTCTGATTCTTTGTTCAAATATGCTTCTTGCAGGGAATCCTGTGCTTGCTACAAAAGTATTGAACTCTTTCTGCGTAAATCCTTTCCCCATCACTTTTTTCTGCATTTCTCTTAATCTCTGCCCGAAAACGCTGTAACAGGGCGCGTATCCGGGATTTTCTTGGAAGTGGAATGTCTGGTCAAAGATTAATTTCCTACTTAATCCCGTCTTCTTGTTTGCCCACTCAATAAATTGTGGGAATGTCTGTTTTTCCAGATTCAGTCTAACGTCACTGATAGCTCTCAAAAACCTGACCATTCGCCATTGCATGACTACAAAGAATACTCCTTCAACAAATTCTTCGAATGGCACATACTTCTCTACTTCTTTTATGACTGCTTTTTCAACTGCATTATGTGCTCCTCGGTGCATTATTCTCTCGAATGTTCTTATCGACTCAAGTTCTCGGAAGAACGAGATTCCTTCTGTTATTGGAACGTCTAGGCTTGAACCAATTATTTCTATTAATCTTGGCTTGCCAACAACACCAAGGTAACTGTTCAAAAAGTTGACGCAATGGCCGTATTCTTCATGAATGGTTGTCTGCGCGACATCTGGTAGCGAGCTGCTCGGGCTTGCTTTTGGGTCTGTGGTAGCGAAGAACAGGCAAAAGGGTTTTTTTGTGAGTGTGTTGAATGTTTGCATTGCTGCTGTTGGCAAAAATGGCACTAAGTATGGCGGTGTTTCTATGACTCGGACGTCATACTTTGGTGTTATTGCGACCCATTCTTTGTCTGCAAGTCGTTGAAGTGCTTTCCTGAGTCCTGCAATAATTTTTAGAAGCTTTTTAGATGGCACTTTCTGGTGTTTGTCCAGCGCTTTGTCAATATCTTCAACTGTTGGCTTGCAGTGGTATCTTTTTGCAAGTTTTTTCATAACTTTCTTGAATCCGGAGAGTTCTTGTTCTATCCAAGAAATAGCCAGCGTCTCTATTTCTTCCGGTGTTTCAGTATAATCGTACAAGTCTCTTATTGCTGCTCTGTACCAGTTTTTTCTTCCTAGCCCGGTTGATTTTTTCTTCAGAATTGGATACGTTTCAGTGAAATCATTTCTTTTTAATTTCACGTGCGCAGTTTTTTCTTTCCACACACTGACTCTTTTTTGCACTGCCGTCAGCGCTTCTTTAGTCTCTTTCCTTTTGCATTTCTTTTTTATCGTCTCAATGATTGCTTTTGCGCCGTCGCATTCCTGCGCGCTGAATATTTGGAGTTCAATCGGCCATTTTTGTTCCCACAGGTCTTGCTGCACTGCTAAGAAGTTCAGGCTTTGCTCTGCTAATGATAACAAATGCTTTTCATTGATGCCTTCAATGATTAAGTGTGTGAAGAATGCGCCGAGCAGTGCTCCGGGCGGGTCTTGCGGTTCTTCAATCATCAAATCCCTTTTCATCGTCGCTAAGAATTTCTTCGTGACTGGGTCAGCTTTTCTTTCAAGCTTGCCTATTCGCGCGAGTGCGTGTTTGACATTGGAGTGTGATGGTATCCAGATGTGTCCGGCGTATTGTTTGAGTCCTGCGCCGAAGGCGCTCGTTGGGCTGAGTTCTTTCCAGAGCTCGAAGACCTCTTTTTCTACACTCATGCTTTAGATTCCCATAGCTTTTTATAAAAATGTTTGCTATTCAATTGTATGCACAGGCATGTTCGTAAAGAAGTTCGTATTATCGGCATTGATGACGGTCCTTTCTTCAAGTTTAGAAAGGGTAAAGTGCTTGTTGTTGGTGTTATTTATCGTGGCGGCCAGTATATGGATGGCGTCGTAACAACATCAGCGAAGGTTGACGGCTCTGACAGCACCAAAAGCATAGCAGTGATGATTAACAAGTCAAAGTTCAAAAGTCAGTTGCGCTGTATTATGTTGAAAGGCATCTCAGTTGGCGGTTTCAATCTTATTGACCTTCCGTTGCTCTCAAAGTTGACAAAACTTTCTGTCATTGCTGTCACTCGTCAGAATCCTGACATTCCTTTCATCATTAAAACTTTA
>CAYSMN010000035.1:8412-10004 GCA_964432255.1 uncultured Methanosarcinales archaeon
AACTCGTTCATGCCTTCTTCCATTGAGAATGGTCCTTCCACAATGCCTTCGTGTGCTGGCTTGCCGTCAAACACGATTAATTTGTCTGCAAGGTAATCTATGAATAATAAATCGTGGTCGACAATCAGAACACTCACTCCTCTTTGCTCAGCAATATCGCGAATTACTTTGCTGAATGCCAGTCTTTGTTCGATGTCAAGATACGCGCTTGGTTCGTCAAGCAGGTACAAGTCTGCTGGTTGCGCAAGGCAGTGCGCAATTGCTACTCTTTGCAGTTCTCCGCCCGACAGAGTATTCAATGGTTTAAGCAGTAAAGTATCAATCTCTAAAGGCTTAATCAGTTGGTTCTGGTATTTTGCCGCTGCATCTTTTAGCAAGGTTAGTACTAATTCATCGCTGCTTCCTTCTAAATATTGTGGCTTGTATGCGACTTTTATTTTGGTGTCAACATCTCCTGAGTCTGCTTTTATTACGCCTGCTAAAATTTTCACAAAGGTTGTCTTACCTATTCCATTTTCGCCTAGAATGCCGATTATTTGGTTTCTGCCGATTGTTCCTTCGTGTGCGTGCAGGTGGAAGCTTCCTAGTTTTTTGTCAATCGCGCCCCAGGTGGTCATCGTGACCTTGCTGATTGCCTTTGGCGGCGGCCGTGAAAGGAATTTTATCTCGTGGTCTCTGAACCTCATATTCTCGTCGCGTATGAATCCTTCGAGGTAGATGTTCATGCCTGTTCTTGTTGGTTTTGGCAAACTAACAATTCCATATGCGCCTTCTTTTCCGTACATTATGTGCAGCAAGTCTGTCATGTAGTCCAGAATTATCAAATCGTGCTCTGCAACAAGTACCGCCGTCTGCTCATTTGCAAGTGATTTGATGAACTGCGATACCCTGATTCGCTGTTTGATGTCCAAATATGAGCATGGCTCGTCAAATATGTACAAATTCGCATTTCTCAGCACAGTGGCAGCAATTGCTACTCGTTGTAATTCTCCTCCTGAAACCTGTGTAATGTCTCTGTCCAAAACATCTCTTAATTGCAGCGCGTCAACTACTTCGTCAAATTTCTTTCGTTCATCTACTTTCTTCAGTAATTCACTAACTTTTCCTTTCATTGTCTGAGAAATAAGTTCTACGTGCTGCGGCTTGTATGCGACTTTTATTTTTCCGTCTCGTACAGCTTCAAAGTATACTTGTGCTTCGTGTCCTTTGAAAAATTTTAATGATTCGTTCCAGTCTGCTTCTTTTTCCCCGCCCAAGTTTGGTTTCAAAACTCCTGCTAATATCTTTATCGCGGTTGATTTTCCTATGCCGTTTCTTCCGACGATGCCGATAACTTTTCCAAACAAGGGTGTTGGCAGTGAATACAGGTGAAATCCGTTTCTTCCATAGCGATGAATTGGATTCTCGAGTTGTTCGGGAAGATTGATGATGTCAATCGCGCCAAAGGGGCATCTGTTCGGACAAATCCCGCATCCCGTGCATAGCTTTTCATCTATTATGGGCTTCTTATCACCAGTCGGCGCTGGAACTATGCAGTCCTGTCCTTCCATGTTGACCGGGCAGACTCGTGCGCAGAGGTATCCTCCGCATCC
>CAYSMN010000036.1:0-9495 GCA_964432255.1 uncultured Methanosarcinales archaeon
GTGTATCTGATTCGGCAGTCCCGGGTCTAATTTCACGCCATGTTCAGAAAGTTTCGCAATCAGCGTGCCCAATCCAGTCCCGGGCGCTTTCTCAAGCAAATCATTTCCAGTTGCATCGTAATATTTTCTGTGCAATGCCGTTTCCATTACCCTGCCGCATAATATGACTGCGCTTCTATAGCATTCATTATTCACGCATTTTTGTATTTCCTGCAAGTCTGCTGTGACGTCATCTCGTATTTCGCCTGGCAGTCTCGGAATCTTGTGGGTTTGTCTTTTCTGTTCAGGTTCGTCTGCTGCTAAATCTGCGAGTCTGTCCAAATACTGTTGAATTTCTTCAGTTTTTGCTACAGAGAGTCGTTGTGCAAGTGCGTATGCTTCTGGAACATTCTTTGTCTCATCAAGAAGTCGCTGTATTGCTCCTTTCAGCATTAGTCTTGCTCCTTCCTGTTTTTGCTTTTTAAAACTTCGGAAATCATTTTGATTTCCGACAGTGCTCAAGAACCCCTGGTTCTTGACATCTGCAATGTTTCCGCGCGGCATTTCTTCAATAGCCTTCAATGCCTGTTGTATATCGACGAGAATGTGGTGTATATCCATGTGATTTCTCCAGCAGATAAAGATTTATATAGTTATTGCTTCTCGAAGAATTGTATGAAAAAGACAATAGTATTCTTGTTTTTGCTGTTGGTAGCGTGTGCTCCTGCAGGGATGCAAAAGCAGCCGCCAGCACACCCAGCTCCTGCTGAGACGCAAGTGTCAACGCAGGAAGCAGTGGTTTCTCCGCCGCAGGAATTGCCTCCAAAGCCTACTGTTGGTGAGGAGGAAGTTACTGGTACTCCTGAAGAGCCGACTGGTTGGGAGCATGATCCTTATACTCAACTTGGTTGTGAAAAGTTGTTGACTGAAGAGGAGTTTGCAAGCTCGTGTGGCAAGAGTGCTGATGAATTAGTAGTTACGTATAAGATTGGCACGCATAACTGTTTTGTTAACGTCAAGGACAGGGCAAATGAGCGTTTGACTGCCGGAATCACGCTGAGCGGATTTGATGACGAAGAGACTGCTGAGAAGGAGTTCGACCGTCGCCTTGTTGTCTTGAAAGTTGGTGCTGATAAGAGTGTTGGCGAGCGCGCGTATGAGTTCCCGAAGGTTGACCGTAAGACAATCAATTTCCTGCGTGACGAGTTTATTTTGGAAGTTGGAAGCGATACGCGCCTGTGCGACGAGCAGGGCTTGTATGCTGTTGCCAAGATTGTCGACAATCGCCTCAAATAAAATTTCCAATCGTTTTTTGTTTTTCTTTTAACAATTTACTTTTCTGGATTATCGGCGTAATATCAACTCCGAACTTCTTCTTTGCCAATAATTGTGCATAATTTAGCATTAGTTCTTTGCTTCCAAATTTGATCGGCTTGCTTACAAGCGCTTTTCTCGTCGCCTCTCTAGTCACCCATACGCCTAGTGGTAGGACATATTCATTTGTGATAAAGCGCAACGCCAGCACGGTATTCTGCCGCTTGTTGTTCATCAAGTGCTCAGCAACTGCCATTCTGACGGTGTAGTATCCTCCTGCGCAATTTTCTGCATAGCTCTTTCTTCCTGCAAATTCCTCATGATCCGTGCTGTACTCGAGCATGTCAGTATTTCCAACATACATCTCAAATAATTCATAGCTCCACTGCTCTGGGAAGAATAAAAGCAGATAGTAATTTCCTAAATAACTGCCAAAATGCGCTGCATATTCGCCAATCGGTTGTTCTCTTACTTTTTCTAAGAACTTATTGGCAAGAATGTCATCGGTTGCAGTTATGCTCCATCTTGTCGGCACAAGTTTTCTTTGTTTGCCGAATATTCCTACTGATAGCATTCTGCTTAGTGAATTTTCGTCTATTTCGTGTTTGTACAATTCCGTAACTGCTTCTGTTGCAAGCGCATCCGTATCGTCGTAGAACTTCTGGACTTTTGTTGGGATGTGCGGGTTGCTCGCCAGCTGCAATTTTTTCAACTTTGCCTGTGGTCCCATGGGCGCCACCCATCGGTCTGTTTGGATATTCAAACTCGGTTTTTTCTCAAGTATAACATCAATATCAACAGGTCGTGCTGCCATCGCGACGTCCTGTGCAATCTCAACAAGTTTATCCGGTTGTTTGACGTTGCTCGTAAACCTGCTGTTGACCATGCTTGTCCTGTATGCGACAACATCCGGAATTCCCAAATTATTATTCGCCCAATGCCGTGGCGCGTCATATCGCCACGCATTGTCATCGTGCTGTTGCGGTGCTAGAATGCCGACATTCACGTACGGATATCCAAACCTTCCAACAAATGGTGCTGGCGCGCTTCCCGTAAACTCTTGCTGGCTTGTTAATGGTCGTGCGCGTGCTAGCGCATTGTTGAGAATTCGTTCTTTTTCCTTGTACGATACCCCCTTTATAATCATAGGAAGTAAATAATTTCAGAACTTTATATTTTTTTAGTGTATTTGGACGAGTTCTTCTCCGCAAAAGTGCGGTTCGTCTTCTGGCGTGCTTTTGAATTGTGAGCACTTCTTCTTGTTTTCCCAATAAAACCAGCACTTATTGCCGAAGGTTTTGTATGTGTGGCAGTTGTCGCAGACGCTCATGCAAATATTTTCATCAAAGGCGTTTATATACTTTTCTAGATAGGTTTTTAAGCCGGTGTTAACCGCTTTTTTGCATGCTTACACCCAAGGAAGTTGAAACAGTAAAGGGAGAATTGATGAACTGCCAGCGCCCGCTCTTCATTTTCCATGATGACCCTGATGGTCTTGCGAGTTTTCTCTTGTGTTATCGGTTCAAGCAGGAAGGCAGAGGCATTCCGGTAAAGGCATACCCAAGAATTACCGTTGAGCCGTATGCAAGGAAAGTGGAGGAATTTGGTGCCGATAAAGTGTTTGTTCTTGATGTCGCAATGATGGACCAGGAGTTCATCGACGCTGTTAAAGTTCCGGTCATCTGGGTTGACCATCATGCAGTGCTAGAAAGAGACAGAGTGAAATACTTCAACCCGCAGAAGCGTGGCGTGAACATTCCAACTCCTGCATTAATCTGGCAGGTTACTGGCGAGGAGCGTCCTCAGGACTTGTGGATTGCGACTACCGGCTCGATTGGTGACTGGTATTTTCCTGATTTTGCTCCTGCGTTCCAGCAGGCATACCCTGAGCTTTTGCCGGCAACCTGCACGAGTGTTGAAGACGCGTTGTTTAACACCAGAATTGGCACGTTAGTCAAAGTTTTCTCGTTTAACTTGAAAGGTCCGATGTCTGACGTCACGCAGTCTATCAAAGTTCTTACACGAATTGATGACCCGTATGAAATTCTTGAGCAAAGGACTCCAAAAGGCAAATTGTTGTGGAAGAAGTATCTGGAAGTTAACAAAGTCTATGAAGATATGCTGTCAAAAGCTCTAGAACACGATTCAGAAGACCCTATTTTCGTTTACACTTACACAGATGACCAGCTTAGCCTGACTAAAGACCTTTCCAACGAACTTTTGTATAAGTTGAAAAAAGTGATTATTGTCGGCAGGGAAAAATCTGGCGAAGTCCGTTGTTCTTTGCGCGCTCCGGGTCAGACAAAGCTTGCTACTGCCCTGGCAAAAGCCTTGATTGGCATTGAAGGCTATGGCGGCGGTCACGAGCAGGCCTGTGGCGCCGGCATCAAGAAGGAAGATTTCAAGCGTTTTCTTGAGAATTTGAAGAAGGAATTGAAACTGTAGGCGATATCTTTTTATAGCGAATATATCGGTTTTAGGGTATTCGCGCCGATAATTCAATGGTAGAATGTCAGCCTTCCATTAAGGTTAACTTAGACGTCAGCTGATCATCTGGGTTCGAATCCCAGTCGGCGCATTTTTCTTTCTCAGCAAACCTTTAAAAACACTTAGAGTAGCTTTCTTTGTATGAAAGAAACCATCTTGGCTATTGCTGCTCATAACGACGACCACATCATAGGCGCAGGCGGCGCTTTGGCCAAATACGCCAAGGAAGGCAAGCGTGTTCGCACTATAATCTGTTCTTTTGGCGAGCGGTCTCATCCTCATCTAAGGAAAGAAGTCATTGTGGAGCGCCGTGTCAAAGAAAGCATAAAGGCTGACAAGGTTATGGGCGGAGCAGGCGTTGCATATTTGGGCGTCAAGGAAGGTAGTTTTGAGGATGAGTTCAAGTCTCGTAATATCGTGGAAAAACTCGCGTGGATTATTCAAAAAGAAAAACCAGCAAAAATCTTCACGCATGGCATTGACGATTTCCATCCCGACCATCGCGCGGTGTATAGGTTAGTAATGAATTTGATTGAGCAGAAGAAAATCACTTGTCCTGTGTACTCGTTTGAAGTCTGGTCATTGTTGAAATTGCGCAACAGAAACCTGCCTCGTTTAGTCGTAGACACAAGCGATACTTTCAACACGAAAATCAAGGCATTCTTAATCCACGAAAGTCAAAAGTTTGCCATTTGGGCTTTGTTGTGGAAGTTAATCTTGAAAGACTGGCTCTCGGGTGTTATTCATGGATACAAGTATGCGGAGGTATTTTACCGGTTAAAATGAAGCTCGTTGTTACAACAGACTGTTTCCTTCCGCGCTGGGATGGCATTGCGCGTTTCTTGTCTTTGATACTTCCAGAGCTGGCTAAAAACATGCAGGTTGTTGTCTTTGCGCCGAAATTCCCTGGCAAGGTGCCTATGCCGAAAGGCGTTAAAGTAATCCGTTTTCCATTGGTGAACTGGCAGTTTGGTGATATTTTCTTTTGCTCTCCTGATAAGGGCATCATGAAGAAAGTTATCAAAGACGCAGATGTTGTTTTCAACCAGACGATTGGCCCGGTTGGCCAGGCTGGCATTAAGATTGCGAAAAAGTTTGACAAGCCTGTAGTCAGCTACATTCATAGCATTGAGTGGGAGCTTGCCAGGCGTGCTGTGAAGCAGTATAAGTGGTTTGCTGGCTGGTATGTGGGCTGGCTCGCGCGAAGATTGTACAATAAGTGCTCATTGTTATTAGTCCCGTCTGGTGAGGTTGCTGACTTGTTGTCAGGGCATAAGGTGAAGACGAAGAAGGAGCTCGTGCACATGGGTGTTGCAACCTCAAGATTTATGCCGCCCGAATCAAAGTCCGCTGCAAAGCGTAAGCTGGGCATTCCTGAGAGCAGGCGTGTTATTGGTTTCTGTGGCAGGATTGCAAGGGAGAAAGATCTGCCAACATTATACAAGGCATTCCAGCAGGTGCATGCAAAATACAGAAACACTGTTCTTCTAATTGTCGGCGAGGGTCTTGAGCAGGAGATTCCTGCATCACGCCACGTCATGAGGGTTGGCCGTCAGGATAATGTTGTGCCATTTCTGCAGGCGATGGATATTTTCGTGCTTCCAAGTTTAACTGAAACGTCTTCGCTAGCCACTATGGAGGCAATGTCTGTTGGCTTGCCGGTTGTTGTCACGCCAGTTGGCAATATTCGCGAGTATATTGTTGACGGCAAGAATGGTTTGGTGTTTGCCCGTCAGGATGTTAAAGAGCTTGTAGAAAAAGTAGTGTACTTGTTGAAGCATCCTAAGAAGCGTCAGGAATTAGGCCGTGCTGCACGTAATACTATTATGAAAGATTATTCTTGGCAGCAGTCAGTTGACAAGATAAATATGATACTCACATCTTCAGGCTTACAACATTAGACAATCCTGCGTCAGTGTTCATACTAACACCGTAAAGTATGTCTCCTTCAGAAATAATAGCATCGTTGTGTGAAATAACTATATACTGTGCCTTCTGGCAGTAGCTTCTGATTAATTTGGCTAATTTCTCGCTGTTGTGCTTGTCTAGTGCAGCGTCAACTTCGTCTAGAATGTAGAACGTTGCCGGCTCGTGCTCTTGTATGGCGAACAGGAATGCCAGCGCAGTCATGGTCTTCTCTCCGCCTGACAAACTTCTAATGTCTAAGAATTTACTTCCTGTTATTTTAACATTAATTCTGAGTCCTGCTGCGAATGGGTCTTCTTTATTCTCTAATTCCAGGTAAGATTCGCCTTTTGTTGTCAATTGGCCGAATATTCTTCTGAATTGTCCGTCGATCACAGTGAGTGTCTTCAAAAATAGTTCTTTCTTGTTTGATTCTATCTCATTCATTAGGTTCACAACATCGTCTTTTTCTTTCATGAGTATGTTTTTCTTGTCTAAAAGTCCGCCGTATTCTTTTTCAACCGTTTCGTAAATCTCTAGAGCTCTCATGTTGACATTTCCGATATTCGCCATCATGCGTTCAAAATCATTAATTTCTTTCTTGAGCTGTTCTTCAGGCTTCGCCATATCCAACTCAACACCAGAATACTGTTCGAACTCAGCATTAAAGCCAGCCATTTCCGCCTTAATGCGTGCTTCTTCAATTGACAAAACATTTACCGACATTTCTTCTTTGCGTGAGTTCTCGTCTATGCCTAGTATTTTGTTATCCTTTTCGCTTGCGTCTTTGTCTAATTTATTCCTCTTCTCGATGAGTCCTTTGAATTGGCTGAAGAATTGTGCTTGTTCTTTCTCTTTTTTGTCGAGTTCTGCTTCTTGTCCGCCAGTCATTTTGTCTAAATCAGTTATTTCGTTGTTGAACGCTTCTGCTTCTTTGTCCATGTCTTTGACCAGTTTCTGCATATTCTCCTTGTCCCTGCCTAAAATATCCGTCAATTGAACATCAATGCCCTTCTGCTCTGATTCTATTCGTATTTTCTCCTGGTCGAGCTGTTTTCTTTTCTCTTCAAAGGCGTTTAGTTCTGCGAGAACGCGAGGATTTCTTAATTCAGTGATTTTGTTTCGAATATTCTGCTTCTCAATCTTTAAGTCAGTAAGCGATTTTGTCTCAATGGCTGTTTTTTCTTCCAATTCTTCCAGTTCTTTTCCAATTTGTTTGATTGTCTTGGTGAGTTCTTCTTTGTAATTTCTTGTTGCTTCTAAATCGCCGGTGTCCAAGTGCAAACTTTTCTGCTGCTTGATGATATCTCCTTCCAGATTTGCCTTAAGTTCTCTTAATTTCGCTATTTTATCCTCGTTCGATTTTCTGTTCCATTCAAGTGTGTGCAGTCTGTCTTCTAGTGCTGCTACTTGTTTTCGTGCATCTTCGAGTTTTGCGCCGATTTCTTTTTCTTTGAAGCTTCCTGCTTTTTTGGCTCTGAAGCCTCCTGTCATAGCGCCTGAGTGTTCGCATAAGTCTCCTTCCAGCGTTACCATTCTGGCTGCGCCTATGCCGATGCGTCGTGCAGTTTCGATATCTTCAACAACAAGAGTGTTTCCAAACACGTGTGAGAAGACATTTTTGAATTTGAGGTCAAATTCCAGTAAATCTACTGCAAATCCGTGCACTCCTTTCTCTTTTGATAGCTTTTTCAAATCTTCTTTGACTTGCGCTGGCCTGATCTTGTTCAATGGTAGGAATGTTGCAAAGCCGAACTTGCCTTGTTTCAGGAATTTAATCGCTTGTGAAGCGGTTTTATCGTCATCTACAACAATGCTGTGGATTTTTTGTGCAGCAGCTATCTCCAGCGCCATTGCATACTTGCCTTCAGAGCTTCCGAGTTCAGAAACAGTACCGTAGACTTCTCCGATTTTCTGCCGGTTTTCGAGCACTTTTTTGACTGCTATGTTTTGCATGATGCTTTCCTGCACTGATGACTGTTTGATGCTCAGTTTGTTCTCTTCTTCTCGCATGGAATGCAGTTCTGCTCGTCCTTTTGCCAGAGTATTGGCGTCTTTGCTGTCCTGATTCAGAAGTTCGTTTAATTCCAAGACTAATTTTTTGAATTGTTCTTTTTTATTCTTGAGCTGGTCTAGTTCGTCTTTGTGTGCGTCTTCTAGTTCTTTGACTTTGGCGATTTTCTCGTCCATCGTGGCTATTTGGAATTCTGCCTTGTCCTTCTCTCTGACGAGTGCCTGTTGTTTTTCTCTCAGTAATTGTAATTCTCGCTGTTTTTCTTCTGCTTTTTTGTCTAATTCTTCAAATCGTCTGTCAATGTCTGCGTCATCTGCCAAATTATGTTTTAGCTTGAATTCCTTTATCTTAGCGTCAATCTCAACAATCGTCTTTTGCATTGCTTGTAACTGCGCCGTCTGGCTTCCTTTCTGTTCATTCAATTCTTTTATTTTGAAATCTACTTCTTCCAGATTCTTTTGCAGTTGTTCTTTTCTCTGCCCTATTCTATCAATCTCTGTCTTGCAGGTGCTGACGCGCGTCTTATGCATTGCAAGCTGAATTCTGAGCTGCTCAACTTCTTTCTGAATCTTTATCTGTTCAACTTCTCCTTTTCTCTCAATCTCAGAATTAATATCGTGGATTGTCTGCTTGTGCTGTGCTATTTCGTCGCGCAATGCCTGTATTTGTTGTTGTAATTTCGTTAATTTCTCCCTGTGCACTCCGCTTTTTTCTTCCAGTTTCTTTAACTCGTCATCTTTTTTGTTTAATTGTCTTTTCAGATGGCTTGCCTTGTTTTGTTTTACTTTGTCATTCAGTTCCTTGAACTTGAGTGCCTGGTCTCTGTCTTTCTTCAATTCCTTCAAATAGGTCTCTCTTTCTTTCAGAATTATCTCTGCTTCGTTTAATTTTTCTCCAACCTTCTGTAGCTCGTTGAGTGACTGTTGTTTTTTCTCTTCGTACATTCCTATTCCAGCTATTTCCTCTATGATCTGCCTTCTCTCAATGGGGCTCATCTCAACTAGTCTGACAATGTCTCCTTGCAGGATGATGTTGTACCCGTCAGGATTTATTTTGGCAGTTCCGAGCAGTTCAAGAATTTCCTGTCTTGTCTTCGTCTTCCCATTAATTTTGTACTTGCTCGCGCCGTCTGCTCTTACTATTCTTGAGACTTTCACTTCGTCTTCTTCTATTGGGAACATTTTTGTTTTGTTGTCAAAAGAGATTGTTACTTCTGCTGCTTTTGCCGGCTGTTTTGTTTTCCCGCCGTTGTAGATGAGGTTTGCGCTTTTCTCTGCGCGTAATTGTTTTGAAGAACTCTTTCCAAGAACAAAGCACAGCGCATCAAGAACGTTGCTTTTGCCAGAGCCATTAGGCCCTAGAATGACGTTGAAATCGTCTCCAAACAGCAATTCTGTGTGTTTTCCAAAGCTTTTGAATCCGTCCAGAACAAGTTTTGTTATCTTGGTGGCTTTCGCTAGCTCTGGATTTTCAAGCTGTGAAGTCGTCGCCGCATCACTCCCTTCCATATCACATTTTTGTATACTCAGGATATATAAAGATTTGGGGCAAAAGTTATATAGATGGCCATTTAAAAAGGCCCTTATGCCATCCAAAGTCCACGCACTCCATATCTTAGTAAAAACCGAGCAGGAAGCTTTCGGCCTCTTATTCGACATCAACCACGGCAAGGACTTTGAAGCTGTTGCAAAAGAAAAATCGTTATGCCCTTCAGGAAAAAAAGGCGGCGACTTGGGCTGGTTTGGCCGCAACATGATGGTCAAGGAGTTCGAAACAGTCGCTTTCTCATTAAAGCC
>CAYSMN010000037.1:0-9069 GCA_964432255.1 uncultured Methanosarcinales archaeon
AATTTCTCCATTGCCTTGTCAAATCCGCTTCCATACTGTGCTGCCTGCTTCTGTCGCCATGCAATTTCTTTAGGCAGCCCGAGTTCTTCTGCGATTTCGCGTAGAATGACTTTTTTGTGTTCAGAATTTATCTTCCTGCTGCCCGGTATTCCCATTGCCGCCTTAATCAACTCATCATCCAGGAAAGGCACTCTTACAGAAATTCCCAATTTCTCTCCAATTGCTGCATCTCTCGCCAAATCTCGTGCCCACATGTCTTTGAGTCCTTTCCAGCATTCATCATTGATATCATTTGCATGCGCATGCCTTTGGTATCCTGCAAATATCTCTTCGCTTCCCAGTCCGCCAAAGAATATCTTTATTCCATCCTTCTTTGCCAGTTCTGCAGCCGCAACAATAACGCTGCCAACGCCTACATTTACTACATCTGGCTTTTCAAACATCGCAGCAGTCTTCTTCAGGATTGGCTCTACTTCCTCTATCGTAAACTCTTTATGTTTCCAATTTAGCTTCAATTTTTCAGCCGCAAGTTTTGCTGCTTCCAAGTCCTTGCTTCCAGTAATGCCAACACTATAGCAGATGAAATTATCTGTGAATTTCTTGAGCAATAATGCCAAAAAGCTGCTATCCACGCCGCCACTCAAGAAAAGTCCGAATTTTTCTTTTGGCACTCTTTTTTCAACTGCCGCAATTAATGCCTTTTTTACTTCTTCCTGTGTGCTTGGAATTGTCTTCTGTCGGAGCTCGTCAATATGCGCCTTCCACTTTTCTTCCACAGGTAGCTTTCCAGCCTCAAATTCCTCTATCATACTTCGTCGGGAGTAGCAAAGTTTTAAAAATGTTGTCGAGAATAACCGCATTATGATGTTTCGCGCATGGGGTCACCCCAATATCAAGGCAACTCACAAGAACACCATAGAGTTCACTAAAGAGGACTATGTTACTCTAGAAGGAGATTGTATTGTTGGCGTTCGTGCTGACTTTGACACCGCTAAACTGAAGCAATTCGTAAAAAAGCACAAGCACGTCAAAATCACCATTAAAACAGGCGCTCTGAAGGAAATTATCACTGCAAAGACCAATCCCGGCTTTGTTGATGACAAAGAACTCGTCATCCGCTTGGGTGAATACGCTTCTCCAAGAACATTTGCCGTGAGAGCAGATAAGGCAGCAAAGCATTTAGACCGTGAACTCGTTAAAGCATTGCAAACGGGCAGTCCAATGGAGGTCGACGTTGAAGAAGCAGTTGAGTAAGTCTGATGTTGAGAAGATTAACCTAGAAATTCAAGAGCAATTCGGCGTTGCTGACTTTTTCTCTAAAAAAGATCAGGTTTCATCAGCTGATGTAAATCAGCAAATGTTCGTGCTGAAAGATGACGTGCCATTTTTCTTTTATCGTGAGGGCAAATTAGTACCAACACTGAAGTTGCTCTTACAGCGTCAATTACTAAAACAAGTCATAGTCGACATGGGCGCGGTGAAGTTTGTTTCATCGGGCGCTGACGTGATGCGCCCCGGCATTGTCGAGTTTGATAATTTAATTAAGAAAGATGAGCTTGTTGTGGTTGTTGATCAGACTCATAAGAAGCCTTTATGTGTTGCTCGGGCTCTATTCTCGGGTATCGACCTGCTCGGGATGGGTCGGGGTAAGGTTTTGAAGTCTTTGCACTTTGTTGGCGATGAAGTTTGGCAGCTTGTTCCTTGATTGTTCTTGCTATGTCTTCCATTTCTGGTCTGTTGTCTGGGTTTTCGCTTAGCCCAAAGTAAATATGTCCTCCGAACTGGCCGTGTGCGTTAAATTTCGCTGCTTTGTATTGTGGCTTGTCGTATGCTATCCAGTCGTCTCCATCCCATTCGTACATTCCGAATGGTTCTTGATTGAAGAGTAGCTGGTATGCGAGCAGGCTGTATTGGAACACGTCTGTGCGCGTGCTGAACTCTCCTTTTTGCCAGTATTCTGGTGCGAGTGATGATGGTGTGCCAACAACTAGTCCTTGTTCGAAATATGGGTGGTCTTCTTTTATCGGTCTTGATGCGTCAAAGTCTGCTAGTCTTGTTGTTCCGTTTAGAAGCACGTTCTCTCTTTTCACGTCCATATGTATGACGCCTTGCTTGTGGCAGTGCAGTAATGCTTGTGCCAGCTGGTCAAGGACTGTTAGTTTTTTTTCTATTGGGAGTTCTCCCTGTTCTCTTAGATTTCTTCCGCTGTATTTTGTTACAATGTAGAGTTCTCCATCATGTCTCATGAGTTCTTTCAATTGTACGACATTTGGGTGCCGGCATTTGTATTGGAGTTCTGCTTCGTATAATAGGAGTTGTTCGCCAAGGTCGTTGTCTTTGCGGTGTGGTCTTGATTTTTTGATTACGACCTGCTCTCCTGTTTTTGCATCACTCGCAAGAAATATTGCTTTTCCTGAGTGCAAGCGCACGTGTGTAAAGTACGGTCCTATTCTTGCTGGCATTGGGAGAGTCGTGTCTAGTTCCATTTTTCTTCTTAATAGATTTTCAGCATGAAAGAAGTGACGGTGTTGAAGTCTCTACACTGGGTTGGCGATATTGTTTGGCAGTTTGTTCCTTGAACGCATCCGCGAGTTCGTCCATTCCCGGCCTGTCTATTTGCTTCAATCCTAGTGCTCTTATGATTAATTCTCCCGCTGGGCCAAAAGCTTCCATTCTTTCTGGACTGTGTATTGGCTGTTCGTATACTATTTTGTCTCTTCTGTGTTTGAATGGTTCGCTTCCAGTGAGAATTTCGTATGCCATGTATCCGAATGAGAATACGTCTGTTTTTTTGGTGAATATTTTGCCCTGCGCAAACTCAGGAGCTACTGATCTTTCTGTGTAACAGAAGACTCTGTCAACTGTAGGGTGTGGTTCGTCTAGTATTCTTGCACTGCCAAAGTCAATTACTGTTGCCGTGTTTTCATCGTCTGTTCTTACGTTTGTCGATTTGAAGTCAAGGTGAACTATTCCTTTCTCGTGGCAGTATTGGAGTGCGTTTGCTGTTTGTTCTAGAATTGAGAGTTTTGTTCCAGTCGGCATTCTATTTTTTATCACGTCTGCTAAATCGTATTTGCCTACTTTAGGCATTGCCAAGTATAGTCTGCCTTCATGTTCCATGATTCCTATTGCAGGGCAGATGTTTGGGTGGCTTAGCCGTGTTTGGATTTCGGCTTCAAATTCAAGCATAATTCTTCCGAGCTTAAACGGATTGACGTCTCCAAGAAGATCGCAGGGAGTGTCTTTTTTCAGCACTACTTCGAGTCCTGTTTCTTTGTGTCTTGCAAAGTAGACTGGCGCTTTTGGGTGCTCATCTTCTATTACGTATGGTCCTACTGTGTCTGTTAATGCTGTGTTCACTGTCATCACTCACTATTCCTTATATTTTATATAAACTTTATAGAGAAATGGTTATTTCAAGCTGGTCATTTATAAACATTTATATGCTGAACTAGTGTACTTCTAGAAGTCGTCGTGCTTTTGGCACATAATTCATAATAAGTCCTTCTTTGTATTTCCCTGAGCCAATGTAGTCTTTTCCGTGTTTTAGTATGACAAATCCTTCATATGCTCCTTCTGCTTTCAAATCATTTCCTTTGAACCATTCTTTTAGCTGTTCTTTGTCTAATTCGCAAACATTCTTGGTAGCGCTTGGTCCAATCAGCTGTGAGCCTTCAATGCTTAGCCGCAGCTGTCCATTCTTGACTTCAGCAATATACAATCCCATGCTGTTGATGCGCAAATTCTTCATGTCGATGGCATCTATATCTCTTGTTATGATATGTATTCTTTCTTTTCCGCGGATGAATGCGAGTTTTTCAAATAGCTCCGGAACTTTTCCATACTGTTTTTCAATTAGTTTGAAGAATTCCTTGAGTTCTCTGCTCCCCATGAAATCGTAATTCTCTTTCATCATATTCCCCACATCGGGTTGCCTTTTCTCATAATTTCCGCAATTTCCTTCAAAAGATTCTTTTCTTCCTCACTCAAGTGTTCTTTGTGTTCCTTGTATTGTCTGAAGTGTTCTTCTGGTATTGCGCTGTACAGGATGTCTCCTTCATTCAATTGTCTGCCAATTGTTACTCCTGGCATGCTGACTGCTCCTTGTTTTCCTCGTTCTAGTTTCTCAACATTTTCCTGCTCTACCTGAATGCCTTTCACAACAGTGAGTTCTTTTCCTTCTTTGTTCATGAGCGGCGTGTTTGGTCTGAGAATTCCGGCAATTACTTCTGTTCCGCATATTGCTGGATTGCTTTGTCTGAATACGTAGCCTTTCAATACCTCTACTCTGCACGGCCTGACCAGCACGTCAAGTTTTGATAATTCAATTTGTTTCTGCTGTTTTATCTTCCATGCTTCGTAGTCTTCTATTAATCGGTAAATTACATCATTGACAATGACGTGCGCGCTTGTTGCTAATTCGAGTTTTGGTATATTGAATGCCAGAATTACTCCGTGCAGTGGGTCTGTCGCCAGTATTGCTTCTGCATCCGAGATGTCTTTCTTCGTTATCGGTCCTATTCCTGTTTTCCTGATTGGAATTCCTTTTTCTCGCAGTAAAGTCATCAGCGCTTCCAAACTTCCAAGTGCGTCCGCCTTGATGATGATGCCGTCTTGGTCAGTCTCAATCAATACTTCGTGCATCTCTTTATGGAGTTCTTCCTTTGCTTTCTGTATGTCTCCCACCGCGCCCATGATTGGCGCTCCGGCTATTGCCGCTTCTGCTCCTGGCGCTACTATCCTGACGCCGGTTGCTGCTGTGACTTCTTTGACCGGTTTGAATTTGGCTTTTTTCTCTCTCATTTCTGCGTGTGGTTCTGGTTCGAAGAGTGCTTTGACTTTTACTTGTAATGGCTGGTCCAGTGTGCCGATGAGAATCTGGTCGTTTACTCTGAGTGTGCCGTCGTAAATTATGGCATCCATGACTATGCCTAGGCCTTTTTGTTCTTTGACTTCCATTATTGTGCCTTTTGCTGGTCCGCTTTCTTCGATTTTCAGGTTCTGTTCCAAATATTTCTGCGCAAGTCCTGTTAATAGCATTAATAATTCTGGTATTCCTTCTCCTGTTTTCGCGCTGACTGGAATGACTGCTGCGGTTTTCGTGTAATCTGTAACTCTGTCAAATCTGTCTGCTTGTATTCCCAGTTCAAAAACTTGCGAGACTACTTCGTATAGTTTTGTCTCAAATTTTCTCAGTGTTTCTGGGCTTTGCGCTGAAATGTTTTGTATGAGTGCGCCTGGTTTTTGCCTCCATCCTTCCACCATATCCACTTTATTTGCTGCGATTATGAATGGTGTTTTGGAATGTTTGAGAATCTCAATGCTTTCTTTTGTCTGGGGCATCAGGCCTTCGTTAATGTCAACTACCAGAATTGCAATATCGGCTAAATTGCCTCCTCTTTTTCTTAAATTTACGAATGCGGCATGCCCTGGCGTGTCTATAAATAGTAAACCTGGAATAGTTAATGTCAATTTCAGCTGTTCAAGCAGTGCTCCGCAAATCTGCTTGACAGTCTTCAATGGCAGGATGCTTGCGCCGATTGCCTGTGTAATTCCGCCTGCTTCTCGTGCGGCAATTCCTGTACCTCGAATCTTGTCCAATAACGAAGTTTTTCCGTGGTCGACGTGGCCCATGATGACCACGATTGGTTGTCTGATCATACGGTGAACTCGTATGGGCGTCATTAAAAAGCTTTTGAAGAGAATCAACCACTGGTTCTATGTAACTGATAGTTGTTACTTACCAATACTAAAACATGCGAAACCTTTAAATATAAGTTATACTTCGTGAGTAGTAACAACTCTAAAATTTATAGAAAATATCGTCGGGGGGAATTAAGAATGAAAGCATTGACAACTGTTTTGTTCAGCGTGTTGCTTGTGATGTCAGCAGTTTTTGTTGCAGCACAGGATCACGATGTTCCGGTCGAAATTATGCGAGCGGAAATTGATGACACAGATATTGCGCCATTTGGAATCAACCAATTGGACATTGAGCGCGCCCAGGAATTCGAGCTAAGGCTTAACTTGGAAGCGTGGGAAAACGCCAAGGATGTTGAAATCCGCGCATTTGTTTCTGGATACGAATTCAATGACGTTGCTGACATTGAAGATCACATCGGTCCCTTCGACTTTGATGCAAACGTCACGTATGTCAAGAAATTGCACATAACCCTCCCAGATGATGTTGATGTTGATGACTACCAGTTGCGTGTTATTCTCTCAGACAGGAATGGCTGGGAACTCGTGTACAACTACGAATTGCAGGTTGACACTAAGCGTCACTCAATGAAGATTGAAGATGTCACTTTGAGCCCAGGCAATGCAGTAAAGGCAGGCCAGGCGCTTTTGGCAACTGTTCGTTTGGAGAACAAGGGCCAGAAGGATGAGGATGACGTTAAGGTTATTGTATCTATTCCAGCTTTGGGCGTCTCAGCCTCTGAATACATAGAGGAAGTCGAAAGCGACGAAGAGGAAGAGACTGAAGAGCTGTTCTTGAGACTGCCGAAGTGCGCAGAGCCAGGCGTCTATGAACTGACTGTTGAAGTCTTGTACAATGACGGCCACAGCAAAGTTGGCGATTCAGGCAAGGTAACTGTCCTCGAGAACGAGGCATGCAAGCCTGAGCCAGCGCCATTGGTTGTTGTTCAGCAAGCTCAGAACCAGACTTCAACTGAAGTTGCTGCATCAAGTGATTCAGCAGGCAAAGTTCGCGGCGCATTGGAGATAATCCTCTTGGTGCTTGTTGCTTTGCTTGTAATTGTCGGCTTGATAATCGGCTTCTCCCGCATGCGCGGCGAGGAGTAAATTTTTTCTTTTAATCTCCTTTTTTCTTCTCTTATTTTCTACGATATCTTTTTAAAGCTCTTACCTTCTGTTTTCAGTTATGAGCGATAAGGAAATTATTGAGGAAGTGCGTGTAAACGCGAATGCTCACCCTGACAAGTTCTTTCCTGTCAAAACGCTCAAGGAAAAGGGCTTTGTTCGCCATCAGTGCACTAAATGCCAGCGCTTCTTCTGGAGTATCTCTCACACTCAGGACGTCTGCGGCGACCCTTCCTGCAGCGGCGGTTTCCGCTTTATTGGCCACCCTACAAAGAAGCCATTAGACTATATCGAAGTCTGGCATGAATTCGCCAGAATTCATAAAAAGCTCGGCTACACTCCTGTTGCTCGCTATCCTGTCATAGCCCGTTGGAACCCCACTACAGACTTCACTATTGCTTCTATCGCGGCATTTCAGCCATTTGTCGTATCAGGCGAAGTCGCCCCTCCAGCCAATCCGTTGGTTATTCCTCAGATGTGCCTGCGCTTTCCCGACATCGACAATGTTGGCATTACTGGCCACCACGTCGCCTTTGTCATGATGGGCGAGACTGGCTTTTTTCCTCCACAGGACTACAATGTTGAAAAGTACATGTCTGACCACTTGACGTGGCTGCACGAGGGCATGGGCATTGAACTCAAAGATCTCACAATCCACGAAGACGTCTGGTCTGGCGGCGGCAATCTTGGCCCTTGCATGGAGTTCTTCTCTAAAGGACTTGAAGTGTCTAATCAAGTCTACATGCAGTATGAGATTACTCCAACTGGTCTCAAAGAGCTCAATATTAAAGTGCTTGATATGGGCCAGGGCCAGGAGCGTGCTGCGTGGTTTACGCAGGGCAAGCCTACAATTTACGAGTGCTCTTTCCCGCCTGTTATCAAGAAATTGCGCGAAATTACTGGTGTTGAGTATGATGATGCTTTCATGCGCAAGTTCACGCCTTTATCTCCTTATCTCAATATTGGCGAAGTTAAGGACATTAATGCTGCCTGGAAGTTCGTTGCCGACCAATTGAAGATGGACGTGAAGGCCTTGCGCGAGAAAATCGAGCCTCTTGCCGCTCTCTACGCCGTCGCTGAGCACAGCCGCGCGCTTTTATTTGCTATCAATGACGGGGGCCTGCCTTCAAATGTGGGAGGTATGTATAATTTGCGCGTAATCTTGCGCCGTGCTCTCGGCTTTATCGAGAAGTATAAGTGGAACATCACCTTGCCTGAAGTCTGTCGGTGGCATGCTGATTATTTGCTGCCATTATTCCCTGAAGTTTCCGAGAATTTGGATGAAGTTGCTGAGATTCTTGAGGTTGAGCGCAAGAAGTATGAAGCTACAAAGCAGAAAACGCAAAGCATGTTGCCGCGCTTGCTTGAGAAGAAGCTCACAACCGAAGACCTCATCACCATTTATGACAGCCAGGGCATTGCTCCCGAGATGCTTCGTGAGGAAGCCGGAAAGATTGGCAAAACAATTGATATTCCTGGCAATTTTTACGCTCTTGTCGCTGCCCGCCACGAGAGTAAAGAGCAGGAAACAGCGACAGTTAGAGAAGAAAAAATTGACATCGCTCCTAATATTCCGCCGACTAAATCTCTCTATTTTGATGATTACGAAAAATCTTCTTTTGATGCGAAAGTCCTTGAAATCAATGGCAACAGCGTCATTTTGGACCAAACAGTCTTCTATCCTATATCTGGCGGCCAGCTAGCTGACAAGGGAACATTGGAAGGTGCTAAAGTTATAGATGTCTTCAAGCAGGGTCCGTATGTCGTGCACGTGCTTGAAGACAAGCCAAAATTTCATGCCGGAGACAGAGTGCATGGTGAAATAGACTTTGCTCGTCGTGTCCAGCTTGCTCAACACCATACTGCTACGCACATAGTGAATGCAGCTGCTCGAAAAGTGCTGGGCGCTCACGTTAATCAAGCTTCAGCCAAAAAAGACGTTGACAAGGCGCACATTGACATTACACATTACGAATCGTTGACAGATGAACAGATTGCAAAAATAGAAGATGAAGCTAACAAGATTGTCAAGTCTGGCATCAAAACCATGCTCTCATTCATGTCTCGTGAGGAAGCAGAAAAAACATTCGGCATGGCTATCTACCAGGGCGGTGTTGCGCCTGGCAAACAATTGCGCATTGTGCAGATTCCAGGCATCGATGTTGAGGCTTGTGGCGGCACTCATCTGAAGAACACTTTGGAGGCTGGCAGAATCAAGATTGTCAAGTCTTCAAAAATCAAGGA
>CAYSMN010000038.1:0-9064 GCA_964432255.1 uncultured Methanosarcinales archaeon
CGCACGCGCAATAATTCAATTGTCTGCTGCAAATACGCAGAAACATTGTATTTCTTGGCAAGAGAGATTGTCGGCTCCAAATACTTGTAGACAGAACCTTCGCTGATGGTGAACATAATCTTGCCATTGCACTTCGTGCACTTGCCGACCAACGGCGGACGGCGGAACTTCTCATTACAATTCACACAGCGGAACTCCTGCATTGAGAATTTTCTCAGATTGCCCTTCGTATCCTTCAAGAAATGTTTTTCTATTACTAATCTGGCAACGTCTGACGTGTCAACACTCCGTAATTTCTCAGCCAAGTCCATCTGGCCCCTCAACTTCTCCTCCATGGACGGCAAGGTCTTGTACGCACTGCACCTGACCGTCAGGTTAAGATTGGTAATGTCATGCGTGAAGCCCATCTTCTCATACTGCTCAGGCTTGCCCAAGAAAGCCTTGATTTGAGGAATCTTCACTTCCCATGGCTGCTTATAATTCAGTGCTGCCTCGTACAATTCCAAAGGATACCTCCACGCGATATCCACGTCGAACGCCATGTCATCAACCTCACTCGGAGTAAGCACGCTAGTCAGCACAAGCGGCGTGTCCATTGTAGAACCACGGCTTCCAGGCAGGTACTTCTTGCTGAAATTCAAAAACGCGTCCATCAGCAAAATCACACACGCCTCATCACCATCACAGTCACGCCTGGTGGCGGCATGAAGCAGAGGATGAGCGAACAAACCCTGCGTCTTGCTGAAACCAATAATCCTGCCAACCATCCCTGCGCTCGTGTGCGGAGCGAGCACAACTGTCAACTGGCCAACCAAGTCTTGGGCAGAAGAAACACAATATATCGGCGGCAAACCATACATGTGCACCAGCACATCATCAACAAACCGCGCAATATTCATCAACACTTTGTCCGCACCTTCATCAGGACTCTCATCACAACTCGGCAACACAATATCCTGCGGCTTCAACTCCAACACCTGGTCTGAGCTCATCAACGGGCTTCCATGAATATCGGCAGTATACCCCAATTCCCGCAGTTTCTCAATACTCGTGCCAACCTCGCACTGCTTGAAATGCGTCAACGGCAATTGCGTCATATCATACCGCGTTGTGCCATCCTTATACACGTGCACGCCATACCGTGCGCGCAAAATACCCTTTCCCAAATATTCTGGAATATGCTCTTTATTCATCGTACCGCGCACACCCTTAATCAGCTCAGGATAATCGCGAATGCGCAACTGCTTCAGCACACAATCAAAATAATGCTTAACCGGAATAGAACGCTGCGAACTGCCCTGCGCGTCTCCATGCGTTTGACATTTTGGCTGGTCTATCAGCCCGCATTTTGCGCACTTCCACTTTCTCACTGTTTGTTTCCCACATACCTCGCACACACCCAACACGGTTTCAGCCTTGCATGACGAACAGAAAAAGAAAGGAAATTCCGAAATGACTTTTCCGGCATCAAGCGCGCTCTTGAAACTGCGCAGCCTCCCCCCCTCCTCGCCAATTGGGAATAGAACGTGCGGACTTCCGGCAAGCTCCCGCTGCTTGGCCTTCTCCGGACGCCCCATGCGCGTTCCGATAAAAGTTCCGGCCTTATCACGAATTTTGACAGGAGAAAACTGGTTGATTGCATCAAGCACGGACTTATCAGCCACAGTGTACTTTTTCAGCTCACTCGGACGCTCATCAGTCAACCGGAACACAACCGTCAGCATTGTAGCAAACTCACGGTCAATAACGACAAACTCATTATTCACAAAAGCGTGCGGCAGCCCGATGAGTTCAAGACACCGCTTTGCATCGTGCCTAGGGAGCACGATTTTCTGCACCCCCAACTCACTAGTATGCACTTTTGCGCTGTCAAACCAGTCCAACAATTGGCGAAACTCGCCCAAAGACAGCACATTCCAAAAAACAGCATATGCCGGATGCAGTGCAGTATTCGTCACCCGCGCAATCTTAATCGCTTCCTGCGCGCTCGGCACCACGCGCAATGGGTCAGCCAACAACTGCTCAACGCGCTCTTTCAGCACGCCTGAAGCAACAATGCCATCGTATGAACCGTTGAGCGCCTTGGCAAGCTCCTGAGCCCACCATTCAGGACAATACCCTGAAGGCACCAACATGTGCGCACGGTTAAAAAAATCACCATACGCAACCAACAAATCACCCAAAAACAGGATTTCCTTAATCAACGGGTGCACGCGCTTTGCGTCATCCAGCGAAGAAACCTGAACCACAGAGCCGTCCTGCAGCCTCACAATCGGGCCATCAATCAAATCACACGATGTTATACTCGCAGCCTTGCCCGGACGCTCAGTCTTCAACTGCGTGCCGGTTGCCAAGTACTGGTTAAGAATGTACATAGTCGCCGGGTGAATGCTCTGCGCGCTGAAACCACTCGCCCGGGAACGCCCATACCGCAATCTAAACCCGCCTGGACGCAGAGGATAACCCAAAACCGGACGACCGGCCACCAAGTCAGAAATATAAGTATAATCAGGAGAAATTTTCTGGCTTGAAGACTGCGCCGTTGCTTTGCCCGCTTTTGCCTTTTTCTGAATATGCAAAAACTCGTCCAAGAAATTCCACGCGCCAAGACCGAAATCCTTGCCCCACACGCTCAGCTGCTTCCACAACTTCGGCGCCTTCAATGGAATGCACGAGGATAACACCAGACAGTAACCACTCCTGATAAGATTAGTTGAAATACGCGGCAAATCCTTGTAATTACTCACTTCTATCTTCTCACTGGGGTCTCCGCTCACCTCAACCGGCAGGTGCCTAAGCAAAAATTCTGTCTCGGCCTCGCTCGGGAAATACTGCAAGTTGGTCACGCGCTCATGATAATCCTGCAATTCGGTCACGGCACGCTTCATCTCACTCGGCTGCGCATCATACACGTCATAACCCAAACACTGCCGCACATAATCAGTAATGATGACGCTCACTGCCGCCGCAGTACCTCCTGCATTACGAATCGGACCGGCAAAATTCACACAAATATATTCCCCCCGGCCATCCATCCGCTTTTTAACTTCAATATTCACGATGCCGTCCAACGGCGAACTAACAACACCAACAGTAACGTAGGCGAAACCGGTGCGGATGCCCACTTCCATTGCTTCCTTCTTATCTGCAAACTTACAGAATTTTTCCAGTGCAACTTCTTCCGCAATCTTCAATGCGACGCGCCAATCAAGCGAACCATACTGCTTTTCCAACTCAATAATACGCTCCACCACGCCAGAATTCACAATCTGCGGAGCAATGACCGAAATCAAGCCAACGACTCGCTGCGCCATGTTCTCAGCGAGAGACACTTCGACACTCTTTTCAGGATCAAAACCTTTCCCGCGCGCTTGAGACGCGACAGCATGCAACCTATTCACCTCTGCTTTAAGCCGCCCAAAATAATCCTGCATGCCCTTAAACGCATTTATCATTCAAAACCTCATAAAAGATACCTGACGAGTATGCAAATTCACAACCGGCACAACACCTGGCTCAGGGTCGTGACCAACCTTTTCCTGAAAATCAGTCTTGGCCTGAAAACAACTTGCAGACACCAGAGTAACTCCCCGATAATTCAGCGTACCTGCCTTATGAATATGCCCGGCAAAAAATAAGTCAGGAACTTTCTCGATAACCAACGGATCCATACGCGGATCAGGAATATACATCGTCGTCGTATGCTGCGGAGCAAGATGCCTCCTCTGCAATAAAAACCGCATGATAAGCGGCGCACGGTCAGAAATATGCGCGCCACTATTCTTAATGCTCGGCACAATCTCGCCATAATCATCAAAACTATACCCGTGATACATCAACACATCAAAACCGGAAAAACCAGCAGACGAATGAACATTCACCAAACAAGGATTGCAAACCATAGTTACATTCGTCAGCTCCCACAATGGCTTTGCGTAGTCTTTGGATAACTTTGGCTGAGGCTCACTAATCCTGCCAACATCATGATTGCCCGGACCAATAAGAACCTGCACATCCTTACGGATCTGGCCAAGCAAACGCGCACATTCCCTATATTGCTCGCGAATATCCGTGATACTCAACTCCTTCTCCTGCTGTGGATAAATTCCAACCCCGTCAACCAAATCACCACAGATAAACAGATACTTCACATTCTGCGCAACAGCGCGCTCTTCTGGAGTGCCATAACTTCCGTTAATCCATTCCAAAAAACGCTCAAACTTCTCCCGCTCAAACCGCGCAGAGCCTACATGAATGCAGGAAAGCACTGCCGCATATGATTCGTCAGGCGCAGTTTTCATCTCACTGATAGGCACATCAGGCACAACTACAGAATCAGCGAACACTATTCCTTCGCCCAACATGCCGTGCACGCCAATCACCTCATCAAACACAATGTCCTTTGCAGAAGAATACAAGTCCTGCTTTGACTTTGAGATAAGAACCTGAATAACACCTGTTGTGTCCTCCAGCGTAAGCATTATGTGCTCGTTCTTTGTGAGCCGCTTATCCGCAACAATACCTATTATCGAAACGGCCTCGCGGTCCCGCTTGCCCCGCAACCTGCCAATAGATGTGAGATTTTGCAGTTCCTGCCGGGAATGCAACAATCTCTCCAAAGCGCGGTACCGCGCGTTAAAATAATCAACAAAATCCTGCACGCAGCGCTTCTTCGGACGGTCGTCATACTCCCAAACAATGCGAACAGATGACTGAGCGTCTATATGAGAGCTTAACAATTCCTGCGGGGTCGCTCCATTCGACAACGCGGTATGCCACTGCTCGACCACGTGCGGCTGGCTCAACTTATCAAGAACATCACGGCCCACCAATACGCGATGCTTCAAAAACGCACTTACAATCTCCCGCTTTTTTACGAGTTGTTCCATGACACGCCAAGCTCCTCAACCAAAATGTTCTTCATCTTATCAAGAATGCCATCGCTCACGCTCATGCTGATTTCCCGCGTCCGGCCATACCGCCCCTTACTGATGACCTTTGCGCTAATTATCCCCAACATGTCAAGCTCAGCTATAATATCACTTACCCTACGCTGGGTGAGCGGGCGCAAGCCAGTTTGCGCGCAATACCGCTCATACAATGAGTAAATCTCGCCCGTAAACACGCCCTGCTTGCTCCCGCATGCACCCAAAATGGAGAATAAAGTGACTTGGAACTGCTTCGGCTGTGATGCAACAATGTCAAGAATACGGTCACGCTCAATCTTATCCTCTGCCTGGTCCAGATGCGCCATCGCTACCTTCATCTCGTTCTGGCGCTCGGCTAATTCCCCTGAAACGCGCAACAATTCCAAAGCGCGTCGCGCGTCTCCATGCTCACGCGCGGCAAATGCAGCGCACTTTTCGAGAACGCCCTCCTCAACTGCGCCTGGATTAAACGCCAGCTGAGCACGCTGCTGTAAAATATGCTGAATCTGCTCGGCATTATACGGCGGAAAGATAAGCTCCTCTTCGCTTAAAGAACTCTTGACTCTTGGGTCGAGCGTGTCGGTGAACACAAGATCGTTGGAAATGCCGATCAAAGTAATCTGCGTATTCTTGAGCTCGGAATTAATCCGCGTCAAATTATACAACAACTCATCCCCTGTCTTGCCAATCAGCTGATCGATTTCATCCAGAATCAAGACCAGTATATGCTTGTCCTTGTCGATTGTATTAAAGAAAATATGGTAGACTTCGTCAGTCGGCAGGCCGGTTGGCGGAATGTTCTTTCCGTAGTCGCGCAGTAATTGCGCGATAATCCGGTACTCGGTGTCGGCCAGCTTTTTCAGCTTGCAGTTCAAATAAATCACTTTTACCGGAATGTTCTTCTGCTGCGCGATACCCATCATCTGCTGCGCTGTGTATCTGACAGTGAGCGTTTTCCCACTGCCTGTTTTCCCGTAAATGAAAACGTTTGACGGTTTTTCGCCACGCAACGCCGGAGCAAGAATATTGGCCAACTGGTGAATCTGCTCATCCCGATGAAAAATCTGACTGGGCGCGTAATTGGACTGCAGAACAGTTTTATTCCTAAAAATCGGCTTTTTCTCTAAATACTTCTCAAAAAAGTCACCTAACCCCTTTTCTTTCATGCCAAAAATCACCAACTTTAAACTTTAACATGCCCGAATATACACTTGTTGTGTTAGTTTTGAGCATGGCAAGAACGCCTTTTTCCACTCCCCTTAATACAGAGGCTTCCTTGCATGTGGAAAAGGCAAACGCTAATCATATATAAACTTTTGCAGAGCCCACACCCCACGATTTCGCATGGAACTAGAGGTTTTGTTGTGTGTGTTTGTGTTATTATTTTGTTTTTTATATGTGTAGTGAGTTTGGGCGGTTACCTCTATTATTATTTTCTATATAGGTAATAATATAATAATAAAGAAAACAGACAACACAGAACACTGGTGACTTGCACGAGAAACGGAGGGGTGACAGTATATAAATGAGTTTTTGCTATTCATCAGTAGCAAAAAAGAGAAACATTTATATACAGGTTATACCTACGCATGAGTAACAACAAGCTAGTGACGGATATCCACGGAGAACAATACCAATGATTGTCCAAAAAGATTTTTTAAACAAACTCAAAGATTTCGGGTTAAACAGCTACGAAGCCAAACTCTGGACCGCCCTGTTATCAAGAGGCGTTGCCACGGCAGGCGAGCTTTCTGACATTGCAAACGTGCCAAGAAGCAGAAGCTATGATGTTCTAGAATCATTAGAACGCAAAGGCTTCGTCATAATGAAGCTCGGCAAACCGATAAAATACATTGCGGTTCCGCCAGCAGAAGTACTTGAACGCGTCAAAAAGGCAGTCCAAGACGACGCTGACACGCAAGTCGAACTTATAGACGGCCTGCGCAAAAGCGAAGTCTTGGGAGAACTCAATACCCTGCACACGCAAGGCATCGAGCTCGTCGAGCCATCAGAATTAACCGGCGCAGTAAGAGGCCGCGGAAACCTTTACAATCACCTGGCATCAGCAATCAAAAACGCAGAAAAAACAGTTTCGATAATGACAACCGAGCGCGGGCTTGCGCGCAAAACAGAAGCCCTGAAAAACGCCCTGCAAAAAGCAAAAGACAAGGGCATCCGCATCCGAATCCTCGCACCAATAAAAAACACACAAACAAAAGCACTCTCTTCAATCGCACAAATGAAACACATTGACGTTGCTACAGCACGATTTTGTGTTGTTGACGGAAAACAAGTAACGTTCATGGTGCTTGACGATGTAGACATACACCCTAACTACGATTTCGGAGTCTGGGTCAATGCTGCAAATTTCGCAAAGAGCTTTGACAACCTCTTCAACCTTATTTGGGATAAGCAATAGGCAACCCAAACCTTTTTATACTTCTCACTTATAAATAACCATTAAAAGAGAGGTGAATATAATGGCTGAAGAAGTCTTAGTCAGAATTGTCCTTGCTGTAATCGTCGGCGTATTATTCGGCATTGTCTACTGCATGCGCGTCCTAGTCCTGATGGAACGACGCGTCGCCCGCATTGAAGAGCACATAGACAGAATAGTGCACAAAGTTTTACAAGAAGAAATCCGCATCGAGCGGTCAACCAAACGACGATAATGCCCTCTATTTTTTCTTCTTCTCTTCTCAATCCCGCGCCAAAAAATCCAGAGAACGCAGAGTACTCCCTTTCTTACTACCTAGAAAAAGCCATCCCGCGTGGAAGCGTAATCTACGCCCTTTTCCCCAAAACCATCCTTGCCAAACTGCTTCCACCAATTGCAAAACAAAAACACTGCACAGTCATCTCACTCTACGGCAGCCACGAAGCAACACTCAACCTTCTCAAAGCAGGCACTTTTGGCAAAGATATTCCGGAACCAGATATAATCCTCACAGAGCCGGACGGGTTCACCTTTGGCGGAGCGCTCTTCAGACCAGAAGAAACCAAACTTGTTAATGGACTGCCGCTCATTTGCATTGGCAGCAGCAACCAATGGACTCCAATACTCCCTGCCACGCACGACTTGGTGCCTGTCAAGCGCATCATCAGCGAACTCGGCATCCACACACCAGAACAAATCGAAGAACTTATCGCTTCTTAATCAAACCCTTCAGTTCCTTCTCAAGCTTCTCAATCCCGCCCTGCAATTCCTTGACCAATTTGGCGTTATCTTCCAAATCCAACAAACTACCGCACTCAGGGCACTTGAAATTAAAATCATGACTCTGCTCAAAATCAAGACGCATACACTTGTTTCCGCATAAATAAAACTGCGTTGTCTTCTCCCGATTCAATCTTTCCACCAAACGCTCAAACTTCCGCTTTTTGGTGTCTTTCGCCAAATCTTTGATGCGTTTCTGGTTAAACGTCCAATAGTAAATGTACCATCCTTTCTTCTTGTCCTTCTTCCGGATAAAACTCACTAAGTTGTTATCATACAACCTGTAGAGCATGTTTCTTGTCAGGTTAATCTCCTTCCTTATGTTGTCAGCCAGCTTAAACTCAGAAACATTAATCTTATTCCGCAGAGCCTTCACCAGCGGAAGAACATCCTCGCCAGCTACCTCAGAAACAATCTCCTCAACCAGTTTGCTCGAAGTCTTCATCAGCATTTCTCCTCGGAAAACGCCTGTTTATAAACCTTTTGCAAGCTCCTCAAATGTCAGTCCCTTCAGCTCTGCCAGCTCAGGCGTAACGGCAAAATTCTTTTCAGTCATATTCAAATCATCAGGATTCAGAAAACGCCACTCCTTACGGTTAAAGCGGACAGCAATCAAAGGCCTGGCACCAGCCTTTATCGCATACTCAACCAGCTCATCCACTTCCCTTTTTTCCAGATACTGATTATTGCTGCTCGTTGACTTGCACTCAATCGCAAGGTTAATGCCTTCCTTATTCGCAATAATATCCGGAGCCGGATATCTCATGCTGCCACTTCCCGCAACCCGGCATGCAGTCCACTCCTTTGTTGCCCAGAATAGATGAATGAGCTCTCTTTCTGCATTCGACCCCTTTTCCTTACTGCCCATATTGCTATTTTTAATTTTAGCAGCATAAATACTTTCGCTTCGCGATGATGT
>CAYSMN010000039.1:0-8925 GCA_964432255.1 uncultured Methanosarcinales archaeon
TCGACCTGGGTTCAAATCCCAGCTCGGGCGTAAACGCCTTGTTGGGGATTTGAACCCCTGGGTTCATGTCGGCAACCATGGGTTGCCGAGCAACTTGCAGACCACGGTCTGCAAGTAATCCCAGCTCGGGCGTATTTATTTACACGCGCCATTCTCACAACTCTTCGGACATGCGTATTCATCAACAAATCCAGGCATGCGAAGATCATTCACACACCGCCCTTCCAGCAAACCATCCTCTGGATTCAACCCCTTCCGCGACCTGTACTGCCCGTTGCGATACGCCGCAAAATCCTTCAAACAAACATCCTCCCACTCCATAATTGTGGAACCAATCTGCACCCGCGTCGTGGTGCCTTTAAGGAAATGATCCCTGCCATCAGAATCAATACACCTGTCTGTTTCCAAATCAGACGGATACCGCCTCAAATACGCATCAACAATTTCCACCGCGGCAAAATTAGGAAGGAAAGTCTCAATGTACACCAACAATGTTCCGCTCGGCCAGATAACCGTGCGGTGATCATTTTCGGGCAAGTACACCGCAACACTCTGACCCCTATGGAAAGATGCGCCACGATCAATAATCTCATAAAACTCAGAATTCAAAACAACATCAAGCTCCTGGCGCGATGAGAACTTGAACAAATGAACCAAGACAGCAATGTCAGAATGATACTCAGCATCATAACGCACAACAGGAATAATCGCAAAATTATCAAGAACAGCATTGGTGGACACCAACGAATACGGATGAATTGCGCTGTTAATCACAAAATCATTAACATTCCCTAGAGGAATCGGCGTGCGCTCAACAATAATAATGGGTTCAGGAACTTGGACGACTGGAGGCTCGAATATCGGTTCAGGCACAGAAACAACCTCCTGCGAAACCGGCGCGCATGCTGCGAGAATTAACAAAAACAGCCAATACCTCTTTTTCATGCATCTGGAGAAAACACCCGTGATTAAAAAGGTGTTCTTTTTGAGGAAAGTTTATAATCTATTCTTTATTAACAATCCAAAAAGAGAGTGAATGAATGGCTGAAAAACTAGCAACAATCATTTTCATCGCAGTGATTCTTGTTTCAGTTGTAGGGTTAGCCATCGTTCTTAGAACACCCGCTTATGGAAAAGCGCTTGAACCGGGATCCGACTATATTACGCCGGTGCAGCCCGGCTCTGTTCCCAAGCCAGCGCCACTGCCGGTTTATGAAACAAAAACGCCCAAAACCCTTTCCCCAGAAGTCCTGGCAAAAATTACCAGCGTATGCGAAAGCATATTCGAAGAGTTCTTCAAAACAGAAATTCCAACCATGCCACCAATTTCCGGGATGCAAGTTGTTGTCCCTAAACTCACAACCAAAGGAATACGTAGTGAACCGATTTCCGGCTACATTAAACTAAAGGACTATGGAAGCTGGGATGCAGGATGCACCTATTCTGTGTTAGACCCGGGCGCAAGATCAATCAAAGATATGGGAATTAGTGTTGGCGTAGGATTCAGCATAAAATTCTAATAGACCTCATGTCCAGATTTCTACTTCACAACCCATATTAAAAGCGACTTCTTTGAGTTCTTTGGAGATGAACAACACAGGAGGTGATGCCCACACCGGTGGGAAGAATCCCACCGGAACTTTTTTATAACCACGCAAAACACAAATTCTCAAGAGTGAGAGATTATAGTCACTACTCAATAGTGGTTAAAATGGAAAGCTTTATATAGTGTGTGGGTGAAGAATAGATTATGGGAACAGATGATGCGCCAGACGGAACAGGGGATCTTGAAAGCCTTACTGGAACAAGCGGCCAAAGCTCTGACATTTCAGCGCGATTGCTTGAGATGCCTGATGAGCGCGTCTATCGTCTTCTGAAAGGCAAAGCACCTGCAACTATTGCGGCTATTGCAAATACATTCCCGCGAAAATCAGGGCGCATCGCAGGAGACAGATTCTTCCAAGCAATACGCGTATTTGCCGGACTCTGCGGCGTTGTCAGCGATATAGAAACCGCGGCTCAAGAGTATCAAGTTCCTGTACCCATTGAGAACCTTCAGCAAACAGTTGGGGCAGCGGCAAAGCAACTGTTCATGTTTGCCATTGACTCAGAAAGAGAATTGAGCGCAAAAGAAAAAGCGCTTGACGACCTTGTAAAGAAAATGGGCTCACAAGAAAAGAAAAACCTTGACGTCCTTCGTACAAATAAGGATTTATACAAAGCAGTAATGACAGACCACCTTACTGGCATTGATTCACGAAGGTCATTCTTCACCAAACTTCCAGACCACATACGCGTGGCTGACAAGCACGGCACGCCGTTATCAATCATTTTGCTAGATGTCAATAACTTCAAGAGAATCAACGATACTTATGACCATGATGGGGGTGATTACATGTTAAAGGCAATCGCCAGTTTCATGCAGCAGAATTTGCCGAGAGCATACGTAGTCGCACGCCTAGGCGGAGACGAGTTTGGAATAATTGTACCTCAAGCAACAGAGCAGGAGGCATACTTAGTTGCAGATGCATTGCGAGAAAAAGTCGAAAAACACGAATTTGTCTATACGGTAGTCGAGGGCGATGAAGAAAAAGATTATGGCATCAGCACAACTATTGCGCTTGGCGTGAAACAGCACGAACCGGGTGAAGGTGAGGATGAGCTCTACCGTGGAGCGGATGCGACATTCTATACTGCTCACAGACTTGGAAAAAACAGAACTATCAAGTACAGCGAATTTCTGGAGTACAACCAAAAAATGCCGGAAGCAGAGCCAAAGCATCCCCGCAATCTCATTGAAACACGCAAGCACATCAAGCCTGCGGAGTAGTTTCTGTTCAGTGGTGAAAAACCAAAGGTTTATATATAAAGTTGCCCTTCAGCAACACAGGTGGTATGCTTGGACACTGACACAAATATTTCAAGAGATGCCATAACCGGCCTCAAATCGAAAGCTTACTTTCTAATCAGCCTAGAACAAACATTGCGCGAATTAGACCTGCCTGTTCCAGAAGGCGCTGCGCCAAAAGACTGCGGCATAATTGCGGTTTATATCCCAGCAGCAGTGCCTGAAGCCCTCAGTGGTGTCGCCCGTATCGTTAATGATGAAGCAGATTATGCAACACATTACAAAGCAAAAGACGATGACATGGTAGCAGGCATCTTCAGCCAAACAGCTCCGCTCGGACAAAAAACAGAAGAACTCCGCGCCAAAATAAGACACGCAGGCGTTCAGCGCTTTGGCGTTGCTTACCTAATGCTAAAAACAGATACATTATCAGAGCAAGCACTAGACCGCGTTGCGCAAGATGCGTACGATGATATGGTCACGCACCCACCTGCTCCTTAACACTCTTTGCAACAGCCACGCCAAGAATATCTGTCAGCTTTTCTGTTGAAGCCTTTCTGATATCGCCCAAATCTTTTATGCCTGCGCGATGCAATTTTCTTGCTCTAACACGACCGATTCCTTCAAGACGAATTAATGGCAACAATTCCTCCTTTACACCGTATTTCAATCTGATTCGGACTTTCATTATTTCTTTCAGCAAATCCTGATACTGCATTAATCTGGCAAGTTCATGACAGCCATACAATAGCCAGTCAGCATTGTCAATTTTTGCCCTTGACTCGCCAGGCCTGCTGTCATACTTTTCCAGCAGCCATTCTTCATCCTTCTCATCAATCCAATCTTCCAGCATCAGCGCAGTCTTCAAGCTGTCAAGCCAGTCCTCATACTCAGGTTCAAACATGCTCGGTTCGTGCTCGAGCAGATAAGATTCTAACAATGCATACTTCTGCTGAATTTCATCATGCTCCTTCTGCTTTACTCTCAGCAGAGGGCGCATTTCTAATGTATTGCTCACGGCATGCAGCAAAGAAATAGATTTCAGCTTGGTATGCGTTGCGCGTTCGAGGCGGTTCATCAAATTAAATGCCGTCAACGGGTCAAGGTATAACTCTGCAACCCTTTTACCGATTAATGTCGCGCGATAACCCTCTTGAACTTCCTGCAAGAAACCCCACTCGACCAACAACTTCAACATTTTATCAATCACGCGAGACATTTTCTGCAAGTCTTTGTACTGGTGAGCCCAGAAAGTCCTGCTGAAAAAATCAAGAATAGATTCATTCGAAGAAATCACTCTTGAAGAAATTAATGAAAGCAAGTAAGTGCGCAATACGGGCTCAACAGCAAGCTTGCTGTAGATGTCTTCTGGAATTCCTTTCAAATAATGCTCAATGATGTACTCCTTATCAGATTCTGTTTGAGCAAGCACAATCGCCTCGCCAAACGTGTCATACTTCGGCCTGCCAGCACGGCCAGCCATCTGCAAGAACTCAAGCACAGGAATATGCGCCATGCCATGCATGCCAAAACGCTTCACGTCACGAATAATCGCGCGGAAAGCAGGCATGTCAATTCCCGCAGCAAGAGTCGGCGTACAGCAAATAATCTTTACAACGCCGGCACGAAAAGCATCCTCAACAAGCTCTTTTTGCTTAGAGGCCAAACCCGCGTGGTGAAAAGCAATGCCGTGTTTTACGCAAAGCGCTAATCTTTCACACTGCTTTGTCGGCTTGGAAAGAACTGTTTTAATGCTTTCAGACAATTTGTCAAGCTCAGAACTCTTTAATTCAGTCTTTTTGCTGATATCCTCAGCCACTTTTTCAGCAGAACGCTTTGCATTAACAAATACTAATGCCTGCTTCTTGATTTCAATCGTATCAAGAGCAACATTGATGACCGGATCGCTTGTTTTTTCTGCTATTTTCATAAGCAATTTCACGACTTGACATCTTATTAACCTTTACCATAAGCTTTAAAAACCGTCTAACTCCCCACGAATGTCAAGGGCCCGTAGCTTAGCCTGGTGGAGCACTCGACTGATAACCCAACAGGGGCTAGACATCGAGAGCGCCAAAAAGCGCCGATAACGGTCCCGTGTTCAACTCACGGCGGGCCCATTTTTTCTTTATATCTTTTGAGTTCATCAAACGTGTGATTCGATTTTATCTCATTTAGTAGACCATTCATTTTTTGTTTCAGAATTTTACTTTCATTAATTGTCAGCCTTGTCAAGTAAAGATCGTTCCAACCTTTATGTTTTCTTCTTTGAATATATGTGGATGGTGAAAAGCTTCTTTCGCGAAGAAGTGCCTCAAATTGATTTGACAGTCGTGGAGAAACTGTTGCAAATATCGCCCTATCTTTAAGATAACCATCGGTTAACATGAGTCCCAAGAGAACGCCATCTAAGAATTCTTTTTTCAAGCCAGCCCGCAGTCTTATTGATTTTGACTTCTTCTTTTCGAATTTGGCAAATCTTTCTGGAAAATTATAAATAAATTCTGAATGTATCTTTAGTGCTGCACTGTTACTGTTTGAACGATCTGAATATATTCGTACATTCTTACGAAATAATCTCCAAATTACTTTCTGAAAAAGTGTGATGAGTTCTGTATCTTTTTTATGTACGTGTATCTTGGTTATGTACCCATTGTTATGATATCTTGATCCATCTCCAATCCATATTCCTATATACAATCCCTTTAGTTTTTCGTTGTTCTCAGCCAGTGATGTGACCTTTGTTTTCTTATCTAAAATATCTTTCTTGGATAGGCGGTACCAAAGTGTGGAAACTGGTATGCCTGTTCTTTTACTTACTTCTCTTAATGAATGCGTTTTTTTATAAAACTCTAGTTCTTGCATTTAATTTATCATAGTTCTACATTTTATAAGCCTCACTGACGCATTTGTCCAGTGTCCAGTGCGGTCCTGTGTTCCAACTGAAATTTGTCACAACGCTTTTAAAGGGCTCATTTATCCTCTATAGAAGTGGGTGGTGAGTGATGCTAGAAAAGATTGTAGTGGCGGTAGACTGTCCGGGCGGAGACTCAAGATACGTAAGGGGTCACAAAGAAAAGGTTTCTCACGATTACGATGCTGTTCCAGCAGTCTGCCAGGCCAGCATAGCGTATCCTGATGTTGAATTCGTAATGGTTGGAGATAGAGAACTTCTAGAAAGACTAAAAGACGAACACCCTCACGATAAGAGCAACATACGCATCGAGCACGAGCCCAATATGTTTCCCATGGGCGGCAATGTAATGCAGTACATCGGACCAAGCACAATCAAAAAGTCCGCGCAAATGGTTGCAACAGGAGACGCAAGCGTGTTCTGCTCAGACGGAGACAGCGGCGCAGCAGCATTCTACGGATGGAGATTGTGCAAACCACTCGGCAAGCTGCCAAATGGAGACTACTTCCACATGTCGTTCGTCAAAGGCATACCATCCGGCATGAAAAGCAATTACTATGTAAGCGACATCGGCGCGAACAAGGAATCGACACCAGAAGATTTGTTTGTCTCAGCACTGCTCACGCAGGTATATGCGCAAATAATGCATGCCGACACCAGCATGCCAACCATCGGTCTTCTTGACACGCCAACTGCACATGCAGCACTCAAATATTTCAAACAGCTTACAAACTTCACCGGAATTGTTGGACCAGGATCAGTCTACACTGGCAGGCCAAACGTGCTCATCGCAGATGGATACGCAGGCAATATTTATCTCAAAACACTTGAAGCGACTGCTGAAGCAGTCATACAACACGTGAAGCACGCGCCGCGCGAAGAAAAATTCAAGCAGTACTTTTCAGCACGCCCCTGCTGCGCAACTGGAAAACTCTACAGAAATCTTGCCGGCAGAGAGTATACTATGGTGCGCGGAATAGGCGAAATGGCAGTCGTACAAGCAA
Source organism: uncultured Methanosarcinales archaeon (assembly GCA_964432255.1). Lineage (GTDB taxonomy): Archaea > Nanobdellota > Nanobdellia > Woesearchaeales > ARS49 > CABMGU01. The sequence continues at coordinate 6,767 of CAYSMN010000039.1, forward strand.
TATATCAAGCAATCAACTGCCTCAAAGAAACAAACCTGCCCCCAAGCGTCGGCATTCTCAGCAACGGAGAAGAAAAAGACAAAGGAAACGGATTCGCACAAAGACTGAAAAAAACATTCCAAGAAAGCCCATTCAGCACCATGGGATTCATCGAGCCGCGAGACTTGATACAAGGCACTGCGACCAGAGACGGCGTCACTTACAACATGCACATAGGCGCAACCGATGAGTGGACTGGCAAACTCTACGAAGAAACAATATCAGCAGTCGAACAAGGACTGCACAAGCTAGTCCAGCCTCACTACACTTTATTGAACAAGCTATTAAAATTATTCAGATGCGGGCCGCTGCAACAACTCAAAGAATTGCTCGACCCAGAAAACCACAACGGCTCAGCAATCCTGGGCATCAGGAAGCCAGGCGTCATTGGACACGGCGCTGCAAAAAGAAAAGGAATTTCTGCCATGCTCGATTACAGCATCAGATACGCGCAAAGCGAATACACCGACCACGTCCAATACATCGTGCCAGAAATCAGCAGCAAACTCAAACCTGCTGCTTAACTTCCACACGGCAAGCTCTCCTCAGAGTACGCTTTGAGCAGCAGCACCAAGTCACCGATTTCCAGACTGCCGTTTGCATTCATATCAAGCTCTGTTGTACAGAAAGAATGCGTGGTTTCAACATTGCACTCCAAATTCTCATTGAAGAAGCGCGATATCAATAAAACCAAGTCGCCGATGTCAAACTCGTCATTGCTGTTCTGGTCGATACTCAATTGGCACGTATGTGATGTAAATGTAACAGAATCTTCGGCTGACGCGCTCTGAGAATCCTGCGCTGAGAAAGTTATTGTGTGCTCACCCGGCGGCAACGGAATCGTAAGCTGATTGCCAGTTCCTAACTGAGTTTCGCCCTCACTCCAAATTCCAGTCAATGAGCCATCTTCTATGTCATTCGCAGTGCCTTCCAAAGTGACTGGCGACTGCGCAACAGCACCCGGAGAAGTGATTTCAACACTCGGTGGATTATTGCTCGGAGGCGTGGGACTTGGTGACGGAGTCGGGGATGGTGTTGGAGACGGCTCAGGAGTAGGAGACGGTGATGGGCTTGGAGAAGGTGAAGGCACAGGCGCTACAGCATTCACTGCAGCCAACGCGTCAACACGTTTAAACCCGCCAATCGGAACGCCAGTATCCTGCAAAATCTGCTTAATCTGGTCAGGCGTTAAGGAAATACTGTGCAATTCAGCATACTGCTTCAACAACGCAACCAAACCAGACACGTGAGGAGTAGCCTGAGAAGTGCCAGAGAGTGTACCATACTGATTATTTGCTTTCGTGCTAATAATAGAAACGCCCGGAGCAAGAACTTCCATCAACGGACCCCTGTTAGTAAAGCTTGCAATATTATCGCTCTTATCAGTCGCGCCAACCGCAATAGAATTAGCATTACAGCCAGGATAACTCACACCATTCTGATAACCATTATTGCCTGATGCGAACACACTCACAACACCCGCATTGTACGCAGCATCAATCGCCACATCAAAATACGTCGGGCATTGCTGTTGAGTCTGATAATTCCCGCCATCACCAATACTTCCGCTGATGGCGACTACATTGTATTGGTCCTTCACCTGCAAACAATAATCAATACCTGCGAAAATATCTGACAGGCCGCAGCCAAGATTACACACTTTAACTGCGACGATATTGACACCAGGAGCAACACCCTTGTAAGCGGGACCATTAGCCCCAATAATTCCAGAGACATGCGTACCGTGACTGATTGGGTGAGTATCGGTAGCTATAACATCGGTTGCCTGGCCGTTAGGACAGCAGGTTGGAGAACAAAAACACTTTTGGTTCACAATCCGGTTCTGGAAATCAACGTGCGGAGAAATTCCGGTGTCAATTACGCAAACACTCCTGCCGCGGCCGTCAACATTTTGGCCATTCACCTGAATCGGCCATACCTCATCTGCATTAATCAAAGGAACACTCTGCGCTAAAGCAAGCTCAAACTGAATATTCGGATAAACAGCCTCAACCAATGGGTGAGCTTCCAATTCTGCAATGCCTTCAGACGTTGCCTCAACAATCATTGCCGGAACAATCTCCAAAGTCCTCTCAGCTTCCACAATAACAGGATCAATA
>CAYSMN010000040.1:0-8398 GCA_964432255.1 uncultured Methanosarcinales archaeon
GAGTACCGCTACTTAGACTTACGCAGGCCAGCTATGCAAGAACGTTTAATGCTGAGGCACAAAGCAGCACAGGCAGCACGCGAATATCTCACTTCACAAAGTTTCATGGAAATCGAAACACCAATACTGCAAAGAACAACACCTGGAGGAGCACGCGTGTTCAAAGTACCAAGCAGAGTACACCCCGGCAAATTCTTCGCACTACCTGAATCACCACAAATTTACAAACAATTGCTGATGGTCTCAGGATGCGACAGATATTTCCAACTCGCGCGCTGTTTGCGCGACGAAGATTTACGCGCAGACAGACAACCAGAATTCACCCAAATCGACATGGAAATGAGCTTCGTAGACGAAATAGATGTTCAAACCATTATAGAAGGCCTCATCAAACAAGTCTTCAAAAAAATTCTCAATGCAGAAGTAAAAACACCATTCGCACGCATGACATTCCACGAAGCAATGACCAAATACGGCTCAGACAAACCAGACTTACGATTCGGACTAGAATTTGTAGACGTTTCAGAAATAGTAAAACACTCCGAGTTCAGCGTCTTCAAAAGTGTCGTAGACAAAAAAGGAAAAGTTTTTTGTTTGAACGCAAAAGGAGCTGGCAAATTCACCAGAACAGAAATTGAGGAATTAATCGAGATCGCAAAACTGTACAAGCTGCCCGGACTGGCGTGGATGAAAGTCACAGGCAAAAACATGCTAGAAAGCAGCGTGGTAAAGTACTTCCCACAACCAATACAGGCACAATTGATAACAGCAACAAACGCACAAGAAGGCGACTTACTATTATTTGCAGCGGATCAATTCGAGAAAGCGGCAAACGGACTAGGACAAGTACGCTTGCACGTCGGCAAGAAATTAAACTTAATCAAAGAAGGAGAATACAACTTCTTATGGGTAGTAGACTTCCCATTATACGAATGGAACGAAGAAATCAACGGCTGGCAAGCACGCCACCACATTTTCACCTCGCCAAAAGAAGAAGACATGGACAAACTTGAGTCTGCACCGGGAGAGGTCAGGGCAAAGGCATATGATATTGTTTTAAACGGCATAGAAATCGGCGGGGGAAGCATCAGAATCCACAGAAAAGACGTCCAAGCACGCGTTTTACACGTCATCGGCCTTGAATACGAAGAAGCAGAAAAAAGATTTGACTTCTTGATGAGAGCCTTCAAATACGGCGCGCCACCACACGGCGGAATCGCCATCGGCTTTGACAGATTCGTCGCGTTAATGTGCGGCCTTAACGACATCAGAGAAGCAATCGCATTCCCAAGAAACAAAGCAAGCGAAAACCCATTAGACGGAAGCCCACAAGAGTGGACACCAGAATTTTTGAAAGAATTGCATCTGAAATTAGATATTGTTAAGAAATAATACTTATGGATATCACGCCAGAACTAGTAAAAAGAGTAGCTGCAAACGCAAGACTGCACCTGAAAGAAGACGAAGTCAAAAAGTTCGTAGCAGACATGAAAGAAATTCTAGAAAACTTCAAAAAACTCGCAGAAGTCAATACAGACGATGTGGAGCCAAGCTTCCACCCCATCCCCATCAAGAACGTCACCCGAGAAGACGAGCCAGGCGAATGCCTTGATAGAGAAGAAGCGCTTTCTCTTACACCACACAGAACAGACAAATACTTCAAGGGGCCAAAAGTCCTATGATTACAAAATTCGTCGCAGAAGCAAAAGCAGGCAAAATAGATTTGGTTGAACACGCAGAAAAAGCACTCGAAGAAGCAGAAAAAATCAACGACGAATACCATTACATGACTGTTTTCGCTGACGTCGCAGAGCGCGCCAAAGAATTACAAGAACAAGTCAAAAAAGGAACAGCACACGGGCGATTATTCGGCGTCATTCTCAGCGTAAAAGACAGCATCTGCGTAAAAGGAGTAGAAAGCACAGCAAGCTCGGCAATTCTCAAAGGCTACAAACCACTTTTCAACGCAACAGCCATCGAAAAAGCACTACGCGAAGGCGCCATCATCCTCGGCAAAACAGTAACAGACGAATTCGGCTTTGGATCATTCGCAACCAACGTCGGAAAAGGCTACCAAAAACCACTCAACCCATTTGACAAAAAAAGAAGCACAGGAGGCAGCTCCGGAGGAGCAGCAGGCTTCACCCAAAAAGCAACCTTCCCACACATCGCCTATTCAGAAAGCACAGGAGGAAGCATCGTCAACCCCGCAAGCTTCTGCGGCGTTGTCGGCCTCTGCCCAACATACGGCAGAGTATCACGATATGGACTCATTGATTACGGAAATTCTCTTGACAAAATCGGCACCATGGGAAAAACAGTAGACGACGCAGCATTATTGCTTGAAATAATTTCAGGCAAAGACCCAAAAGACAGCACTTCGGCAGACGTTCCCGTTCCTCCAATCGCCGACGCGCCAGGAGCCATAAGCGGACTACGCATCGGCGTAGTAAAGGAAGCATTCGGCGAAGGCATAGACAACAACGTACGCAAAACAGTCCTTGAAGCAATTTACAAACTCGAACAACTCGGAGCAAGAAGAATAGAACTCTCACTCCCCATATCAATCAACTACGGCATACCGACATACTTCACTTTAGCACCAACAGAAGCCAGCACTAATTTAGCAAAATATTGCGGCATGCGCTACGGCGCATCAGAACCGTTAACAGGAACGTACAACGAATACTTCTCACGCATACGAAATAATTATTTTGGTGAAGAAGCAAAAAGACGATTATTACTCGGAACTTTCGCACGCATGGCGGGCTACCGCGATGCGTACTACACCAAAGCAGCCAAAGTCAGAACAAAAATCATCCAAGAATACCTGCAAGCATTCAAACAAGTAGACGTCATCATCACACCAACAGTACCAATGCTCGCACCAACCTTTGACGAAATAAAAAAACTAACTCCTTTACAAAACTTCACGGCAGACATGCTCACAGTATCACCAAACTTAGCAGGACTTCCACACTTGAACGTGCCCTGCGGGCAAGCACAAAACCTGCCAGTCGGCATGATGATAACAGGGCCCCATTTCGGCGAACAAAAAATAATACAGGTGGCAAAAGCGCATGTACACCAGTGACGTCGTAATAGGACTCGAAATTCACGTGCAGCTTAATACAAAAACCAAACTCTTCTGCAGCTGCCCAACACAAGCAGAAGAACCAAATGTAGCAATTTGCCCAGTTTGTCTCGGTCATCCTGGAAGCAAACCAGTCCTCAACGCAAAAGCACTCGAATACGGCACCAAACTCGCACTATCATTAGGCTGCACCATCGCACCGACCGTAGTATTCTCACGAAAAACATACTTCTACCCAGACTTGGCAAAAAACTACCAGATAACACAATACGAAGTTCCTTTAGGCAGCAACGGACAAATCGTCCTTGAAAGCAAAAAAATCATCCGTATACAACGCGCACACATCGAAGAAGACCCAGGCGCATTAATCCACGAAACAGCATACTGTTTAGTTGATTACAACAGAAGCGGAATCCCCCTTGTAGAAGTCGTCACCTTGCCAGACATGAGTTCGCCAGCAGAAGCACGCGAATTCATGAAGAAATTATTGAATATACTCGGCTATCTCGGCATCTTTGACCAGAACACTTGCGTGATTAAGGCAGACGCGAACATCTCAATCAAAGAAAAAGAATACACACGCGTCGAGATAAAAAACATCACCGGCTTCAAAGAAATCGAACGTGCACTCGAATACGAAATCCAACGACAAAAACAACAAGAAGTCAAACGAGAAACACGAGGCTGGAATGCAGAAAAAGGAATCACTATTTCCATGCGAAGCAAAGAGTTGGAAGAAGACTACGGGTACATAATAGAATCAGACTTGCCAATCTTCGAAATATCACAAGAATGGATACGCTCAGTCCAAAAAACAATACCAGAACTAGCAGAACAAAGAGCGCTCAGATGGACAAAAGAATGGAAAATAGACGAAGACGACGCGCGCATCATAGCAACAGACCTTGATGTTGCCTTACTCTTTGAACAAATAGCAAAAAAAGCAGACCCAGTCTTAACAGCGCGCTGGGTAAGAAGAGAAGTATTGCGTTTACTCAACGACAAGAAAAAAGAACTCAAAGAAACACAATTCGACGCAGCAGGACTCACAGAACTATTCAAATTGCTTCACGAAAAGAAAATAACTGACAGAATCGGACAGCGCATCATTGAACAGCTGGCAGACAAAAAATTCTCGCCAATAGCATACGTCACCGAACAAAAACTCGAAGCAGTAGCAGACGAAGGAGCGCTCAAAAAAGCCTGCGAAGACGCCATAGCCAAAAACCCAAAAGCAGTCGAAGACTACAAAAAAGGCGAAGAAAAAGCAATCATGTTCTTAATCGGCCACGTAATGAAAACCACAAAAGGCACAGCAGCGCCAAACGTGGTGAAAGAACTTCTAAAATCGTTATTGAAATAAAGCATTAAACTAATATCTGAAATAACCGTCTGAAATGGTGAAACAACTAAAGAAATCTTTTAATTCTTCTGCGGATTTGAGCATAATCATCCGGGCTGGCAAGTTTGGCCAATTCATCAAGACGCGTTAATGCTCCCTGTGGCCCCTCTTTAGTCCTCGGAATTAAATGAAAATGAACATGCTTGTCTTTGTTCATCGTCATAACATAATTTACTCTTTCGCATCCATATGCTTTGTAAAGCGCTTCTGCAACGCTTAAGGTTTCCAACATCAAGCCCGCGCGTTCATCTTTAGTTAGTTCTAACTCATTTGGTATGTGTTCTTTCCAAATCACCCACGTACGACCGGGCCAATATTGATTAGGATCCAAAACTGCGGTTGTGTATTTTTTTTCAATCAAAATGCCATCGGTCCTTTTTAACAGGTCGCACGCTCTGCACTGAACTTCCATAATTTTACTCATTAAACAAGTCTTTAATAATTTTCTGCTCTTATTAATATTCGCCAACCTTCAGATTGTTCTACCTTTTCGTATGGTTACTGCAACAACTGATCCAACTCAGCATGCAATCTAGACTCAAAATCAGCGTTTCTTTCTCCCTCAGCCTTCTCTGCAGATAATGAATGCATCAATTTCTTGGCAAGCTCAACATCATTTGCGGAAAACTTGAACTGGCCAGCGTGCTGCTGCAATAAAGAAGTCTCGACTTCCTCAACATTCGCCTCTTTCACCATAACTACTTCCAAATCCTTGCTCGTAAACGCATTCGTATTCTTCATCACGAAATAGGCTTTCTTTGCATACGCGTCGTGGAAAATATCGTTCCAGCGAACATCAGCTGGGCGGCCTTGACGCAAACAACCGGAAACGCGGATTGTAACAAGAGCATTTGATAAATCACTTTTAACCAATTGCAGTCTTACTTCTGCCTCAACCTCAGTAGGAGTCTTATTCGTCCCATCAACAGAAATGCATATTGTTGGATGAACAATCAAAGGAACGTGCTGAACGTTTCCATTCTCCACAATCACAAAACTGCCATGCTTCAACTTCTCAACTTCAGCAAAATTGTTAGGAAAAATCGGGCCAGGATAGACAATATTCTTGTATTTTCCAATAGATTGCCGGTCAACCACGTGCACGTGACCGCCGGCATAATAATCAAAACCCGCAGGCATCAAACTTATTGCCATCGCGTCCATCTCCTCCAAACCCTTAGGCTTCAATTCTGCCAAAGCGCTATGGAACATGAAAATCTTAGTGCCAGGCTCGCTCTCAAGATGTTCTTTCGCAAGATGATAGTAATATCCTTTCTCCAAACCGCCTTTCTTGCCTAACATTCCTGTGATTTTAACGCCAGTCTTCTTGTCAACAGTAAAATGCAGCTTAATCCTATTATCCGGCAGTTCTTCTCCACGAGCAACATTCACAGCAAGACCCGCGTGCTCGAGAACGTCAAGCATTGTCTTGCCACTTGGACTAAAATCATGGCTTCCAGCAATAAAGTAAACTGGAATTCCAGCATCCTTAATCTTTTTCAACTGTTCAACAGCCATCTTCAAGCTGTCAATGCTAGGCACAGCAGTGTTAAACAAGTCTCCAGAAATCAAAATAAAGTCAACATTCCCCTGCAAACACTTCTCAATTGCTAAGATGAAGCTCTTCGTATTCGCGTCTCTCAACCTTGGTTCTCGCCATCCCCCGATATGGCAGTCTGACAAATGAGCAAATTTCATAAAAATTAAGCGGCCAAACGAGAAAGCTCAGCCGTAATCTTGCCTGTTGTGGCCTTATCAGAAAGAATCTGCTTACGCGTTTCCTGAACAATATGCTGCCATTCAGTAACCGCCTCAGAAGCGTTCTTCAACAGCGGAACACCGCTTGCTGCCTGAATAGATGCGCGGTAATCCTCAAGCATTTTCTTAATAGTCATCAGTGACGCTCTAGTCGTTGGCAAAGCAGTCGGGATAAAAGTGTCCTTTAAATCACGAATCACCGCATTAAGCTGAGGACCTACACTCGACATGGCAGTAGAAGCATTCATTCCAGGATTCTTCGCCCACAACGATGCAGAACGAGATATCGCCTTCCAAACATTCTCCATTCCCCTAATCAGTGTATCATACGCTTGTTCGGTTGTAACAGCAGGCATACGTGAAGAAAAACACAAGGTGTATTAAAACATTTCTTTACTGCAGTTTCAAACCACTAAAACTCTGACGCGGCTTGGAAACAACTTTGTACTCATCATGCAACACCTTAACCGGCATTGCAAAACTCAAGAAATTGCTAGTCACAATAGCCTCGCCCTTGTCCAAGCTCGCAATCATCCTATCATCACTGCTCAAATCCTGCGCAGCGCTCTCAATAATGGCCTGACGCTCAGGCTTCAACTCAATACCTAGAATAATTTTAGTATTTATGTTTGCAAGCACTTCTCTTGGAATTAAAGATGGTAGTTGGGTAATCGCAATCAAACCAACATTAAACTTCCTGCCCTCGCGCGCAATCGTTGAGAAGACATTTGGGCCTCTTTCTAGTACATCTTTACCCAAAACTCTCGGAGCTTCCTCAAGAACAACACTCACCACAGGCTTAGACCTCATCTCCTGCAACGAATAAGTCTTGTGGCGCTCCAAAACCATGTTAGCAATCATACTGCCAATAAGAATTTCTACATTACCATGGAATGCACTCGTATCAATGATTACTGTTTTTCCAGCTTCAAGCGCATTCACCATATCAGGAATCGTAGTCTGGCCGGCATTTGTATCAAACACGCCATGGCACGAAATATTCTTTTCATCATCAACATCAAGACGCAACAACTGCATCAGTATTCTTTTGATAACCGCGAGCGTTCCTTCCATAAATCCCTGTATTTCCTGCCCTCGCAGCACGGCTTCAATCCACGCGTCCCTGTATTTCTGGTGATATGCGTGCAATGCCTGTTTTTGGGGGTCGCTCCAATCAACAACGCCGTCAAAATGCCGTGGAGTCAGCTGCCCAAGATGAACTTTCAATGTCCTGCCACCAGGCGGCGGACTATGAGGCGTATAGTAAATTATCTGCTCGCGCGAATTAGGATGCTTCTGCAATTTCTCAAAATATTCATCATGCGGGTCAAGCACCAGCATAGAACAATAATCCTTGTCCAGCGCATCCCACAACAAATTCGTCATAAGCACGCTCTTGCCACGACCGGTTGTTCCAGCGATAAGAATGTGATGGCTTAATGCCAGCCTGCCGTCTATTGAAACAGGAACTTCCAACACTTTAGAGCCAGACCTTAACTTTCCAAGAAACAAAGGATTTTGCGGAGTTGTAATAAAAGAAACATCAGAAGCAAGAATTTCGCGCACTTTTGTGAAAAAAGTCGGCAAAGTTTTCGCAGAACGAGAATTCCTGCCGGAAATAAACGCCAAATTCTTCAAACGAGCAAGAACATACGTTCTTAATTTAGCATCCATCAACTCCAATTTTTCATCCTCTTCCAATTTCAAACCGGAAATCAATTCCAAATGCTGTTGCGTAAGCTGAGAGCCATACAACAAATCAAACGCCTGCAGCAGCATCTGGCCGTTATTAGTATCAGCAATCAGCAGTTCACCCAGCTCAAGCCCCTCGTCAGTTTTTTGCCTAACGAGAATATTTCCAAACTCGCCCCCGATAATCAGCCCCTTGGTCACAAGAAAATTTTGATTTCCAGCACTATATATTATTTGTGCGACTGTAAAATACACAATGTTTATAATTTACCAAAAAATAACTCTTCATGATGAAAAAAGAAGTGCGCAAGGCAATGGAGAGAGCGAAAGAACTGGAAAAAATTCCAGTTCCCACAAAAGAAGAAATTGTGGCTATCTATAAAGACGGGCTTGAAGAAGCAGAGAAACTGAGAAAACTACTCAAGCCGCAGTGGTTCGTCCACGACGAGAAA
>CAYSMN010000041.1:0-3130 GCA_964432255.1 uncultured Methanosarcinales archaeon
TATTTCAGGGACTTTTTGCCCCGGTTATTAGCGCAATAAGGAGAAGTGCCCATGGATAAAATTTCGTATAAGTGTTTTTTTCCATCCCCGTGTTTTTTCTCGTGCTTGCACATTTAAAGGTATACTGGTGCAAAGGATTTTAAAGCCTTCTGGTGGATTTGTGTGCAGATGAAGTCTGTTCGGGGTATTGAAACTGGCGGGAATGGCGTTCTTAATGGGCTTTCTCGCGTTTTGAATATCGATGTTGAGTATTTTGTTCATGGCGGTTTCTGGCTTGGTGTTGATCAGGGCGTTGGGATGCTGCTGCGCCTGGTGCAGGTTGCAGTATTCGCGCACGTGGTTGACAAGACATTTTATGGTGAGTACCAGTTCATTATTACGATGATGACGGCTTTTGCGCTGTTTGCCTTGCCGGCGATGGACACTGCCATTATACAATCGGTTGCAAATGGCTATAAATCATCCCTTGTAGTTGGAACGCGTGCAAAATTTAAATGGTCTCTTCTGGGATGCCTTGGGTTGGTATTGACTGGATTGTTTTACAAGTTTGTCAGGCCAGAGCCATTCTGGCTTGTTCTTATTTTGTGTGCTGTGTTCTTTCCTTTTTATTTCAGTCTGTCAAGTGTTAGCGCGTATTATAGGGGTCGGGAGAATTTCAGGGCTGCCGCGGTTTATGGGCTGTTGGTTGAGGCCGTGGCTATGGTGGTGGTCGTAGGAATGTTGATGCTTACTAAGTCGCTTGTGTGGGTTGTAGGTTCGATGATGGCTTCTTCTGTTTTGGTGCTGCTGTGGGTGTTTGTAAAAGCGCGGCGGGAGATACGCATGGAGCCTGTAGACAAGAATGTTGTTTCTTTCGGAATCCATTTAACAGTAATGAACGCGCTGAATTATTTATCGTTTTATGCGGATAAGTTAATCATAGGTATTTTGATTGGTTTGGAGAATCTGGCAGTGTATTCTGTGGCAATTGGCGCTGCGAATAACCTTGCAGCTGGCGGAAACTTGTTCGGTATTTTGTTGCTGCCGAAGCTTTCACGTAACGATCATTCTGCAAAGATTAAGCAGTGGTTTTGGTTGGCGATTATCGGAAGTTTGGCTGCTGCGGTGGCCGCAGCATTTGTTATGCCCTGGTTGATTCCGCTGTTGTTTTCAGAAAAATACTCTGATGCGGTGTTGTATTCGCAGATCGTGATGGCTTTTCTTGTTTTTTACTTGCCGGCGTGCGTGTTGCGCTCTTATTTTCAGGGAAGGAAAAAGACAAAGTTTTTGTATGTGCATAATGTGACTTTTGGCATTCTGAACCTGGTTCTGTTATTCGTATTTGTGCCTTTGTATGGGATTTTGGGCGCTGTAATCAGTAAAGTCGCCCTGCACGCCGTTGGTCTGGCTTCAATGCTGGCCTATTTCTTGTTCACCACAAAAGTTAAAAATCAGGCGTGAGTTGTCGCAGTAATGATACCTGATGCAGGGATTGCTTTTGCTGTGAGTTTCCTATTCTCACTTGTTGCTCTGCCTTACTGGATTCGGCGTTCACGCGAGCATAAGTTGTTGATTAGTGATGCCCAGAAGGTTCCTCCCCGGAGTGTTCCGTATCTTGCGGGGGTCATTGTGGTTTTTGCTGCGGTTATCGGAATATTGTTTTATGTGGCAGTTCAGACTTACGCGTTCAAGAATGGCGATAATACTGATGTTTTGCTTGCCGGTGTCGTGACTATTCTGATTTGCGCAAAAATTTTATACTGTTTATAGAAGGATAGGTGTATGAAAACCGCTATTGTATTGGCAGGGGGGAAAGGTACGCGTCTTGGCGATGTTCTGCCTCCCAAAGCTATGCTGAAAATTAACGGGCATGCGCTTCTTGACTTGCAGTTGGAATGGCTTGAGCGTGAAGGCTTCCAGAATGTTATTCTTTGTCTTGGCCACCGTCATGATGAAGTTTCTTTCAAAAAGCGTTCAATAAATGTCGTAGTTTCAATCGAGGGTTCTCCGTTGGGCACTGGTGGTGCTGTGAAGAATGCTTTTTCTCAGTATTATGACTTGTGCCAGGATGGCGTTTACGTGCTGAACGTTGATGACCTGGCTCCTGTTGATACTTCAAGCGTTGTTGTTTTGAAGAAGAGCAGTATTGTTTCAAAACCGGTTCCATTCAGCGTGTGGGTTGAGCAGAAGATGCATCCGCAGAATTCCGCTTTGCAGCATATCGGGCATACTTTCTTGTCTTTTGATGATTTAACAGAACTTCCTAAGGGAAGTTTTTCTTTGGAGCAGCAGTTGTCTTCTTGGAGTTCGCGCATTGGGTTTTTTGTTCATAATGGCAGTTGGGTTACTGTGAATAGTAACGAGCAGTTGGAAAAAGCGCAGAAGAATTTATAGCTCGTCTACTTTTGCCATTGCAAGGCCGAGAAATGTCATTAGCTTTTTTCCGTTTTTTTCCTTTACGGCAGAAATTGCTGCTTCCAGCAAACCTCTTATTTCTTTCTGTGTGGTGCTTTCCTCGGTTTTTGCCGGCTTTTCTATTATGGTTGTTCCCATAGTGTGGCTTTTTCCTTTTGTGTTTATTAAGATTTCTGTAGTACAATAACTTTAAATACCCCTTCTCCATTAATTTGTTGTACAAATACTAAAGGGGTGGTATCGAATGGGAGCAAATCAGACATGGGCCAAGGTGATTGGTGTCGTCCTTTTGTTGGTCGGCGTCCTCGGCTTCTTTATGGGTGACTCGGTGTTCGGGTTTGAAGTGAATATGCTTCACAACATCGTGCACTTGGTTACGGGCGCGGTTTTTGCCTGGGCTGGATTTTCAGCCAGTGCGCCAACGAAGAAAGTGAACCAGTGGCTTGGTGTAATCTACCTGTTGGTAGGAGTTGTTGGCTTCTTCGCATTGCAGGACTTGCTTGCGTTGAACATAAATGACAACGTGTTGCACTTGGTCATCGGTGCGATTTCAGCCTGGTTGGGCTGGAAAGGCTCGTAAGGCCTTTCTTTTTTATTTTTCTTTTTTCTGCAGCGATAGCGAAGAAAAAAGTGCTCGGTGACGAGCGGAGCGAGTCAGCGACATTTTTATGATATTTATCTTTGATTTGTTTGGTGTTGTAGTGCGCTGGAATTCTTCTCAAGTCATTCCGCAGCT
>CAYSMN010000041.1:3230-8316 GCA_964432255.1 uncultured Methanosarcinales archaeon
TGATGAGCAATCAGTGGCCATTGCATGCTTTGATTTGCCGTGAGAAGGGCTGGTTTGACTTTTTTGACAGGGTGTTTTTGAGTCATGAGTTTGGGGCGTGCAAGCCTGAAAAGGAGGCGTACCGTATCGTTTTGAAGAAAATCAGTGCAAAGCCGTCGGATTGCGTGTTTATTGATGACAAGGAGGAGAATGTTGCGGGCGCAAGAGCGGTCGGCATGAATGGCGTTTTGTTCAATAACTCTAGTCAGTTGAGTCGCGATTTAGAAAAAATTTATAATGAGAGTGCGCGTAAGGTGTAGTATGGCATTGGCTGACTTTACAAAAGAGGTGAAGGATTGGCTGCAGGATGTTCTCAAGCAGGTTGATCCCAAGACGAAGATTGCTTTGAAGTACCCGTGGGACGCGCTGAAAGTTCTTGCAAAGCTGAATTTGGAGAAGGAGAGCATTCAGGGCCAGATTGAGACTGGTGTGAAATGGGCAGTTCCTTTTGTTCTGGGCAAAGGTTCTGTTTTGAAAGCTCCTACTTGCATCGAAGGTCCGGTGATTATTGGAGAAAATACTGTTATTGGTCCGTATGCTTATTTGCGTGGTCCGGTCATAATTGGAAATGATTGCAAGATTGGGAGTTCTGAAGTGAAAAACTCTATCATTATGGATGGCAGCAATGCCGCGCATTTCAGTTATGTTGGTGATAGCATTATTGGCAGGAAGTGCAATCTTGGCGCCGGCACAAAGCTGGCAAATACGCGTTTGGACGGCGACATAATCAAATTCACCGTTGAAGGCAAAGCATATAGTTCCGGGCTGAGAAAGCTGGGCGCGATTCTTGAAAGCGGCGTGCAGACCGGCTGTAATTCTGTTCTGAACCCAGGCGTATACGTGGCGAAAAAGAAATTGGTGCTGCCTGGCGCTGTTGTTAGTGGTTTTGTAAAATAGAAATCCTTTTAATTCTCTTAAGTTCTCTGATTTTTCATGTGTCGTATGATTGTGGGTGCGGGCAGGGTAGATGTTGGCGAGCTTGTTGATGGTCTTCTTAGGATGGCGGATACTGGCGCGCACGTTGATGGCTGGGGCATGGCGTGGGTTGAGGATGGAAGGATGCGCTTGTACAAATCTGCTGGTTCTTGTCTTGAGGATCCTAAAGTAGATGAATTGAAGCGCGTTGAGTCTCCGTTGGTTGTTTTGCATGCGCGGAAGAGCAAAGTGCGTAGTCACGAGGAAACGCACCCGTGGCTTCAGTCAGTTCAGGGCATTCAGTATGCTTTTTGTTATAACGGTTCGTTTCGTTTTGACGCGCCTGATGGTTATGTTCCGTTGGGTTTTGTCAGCGATATCTTCTCATCAATAACGCCTGGCGGGGAATTGCGTGCGCTGACTGGTGTTTTGAGTTCATTGAAGCAGATTCGTGGTGCGAATCTGGTTCTGTTGAATCCTGAACAGACCTGTGTGCTTGTTCGCTACACTAGAAAGCCGGAGTATTATCAGATGGCGTTGTCAGCTGGCAAGGATCATGTTATTGTTAGTTCTGAGCCTGTGCGTAAAGACTGGGTGCGTTTGAGCGACCGTACGTTGGTAAGGGCAGGGACTGACGGCGCGTACGAGCTTGGCCGTTTGTAGCAACGTTTTTAAACTAAATATTCTAAACAATACGTAAAGAGGTGATTGTGATGCACAACTGTAATTTTAACAAAACAGCATTATTGGTTGATATGAGAAGGATTATCTGGCGTTTGGACCAGTACAGGAAAGATGCCAAGGCTGCCAACCATCCATTATGCGGTAAATTGCTGGACGAGCTTGAGCACGATTTGAAGAAGTACAGCAAGAAGTTCGAGGAAGCTATTGTGGGACTCTCAAAAGAGGGGAAGTTTGGGTTCTGTGAGAAGTGTTAGCGTCCATTTTTCTTCCCACTTTTAGATTTTTTCCATTGAGTTTTATTCTGCAGCCGTCGTAAACCGCCATTATGTTGCCGTATTCTCTTAGCTCGCTCATGCTGTTGTCCCCGCTTGAGCGCCTTATCGCTTCAGCAAAGAAAGGCTCTACGGGTATTGTTCGTACCTTTTCGTGTTCTGCCACGTCCGATTTTAGTGGTATTGTGTTTCCAAATACTATTTGGCGTACGAATTCGTCTTTGCACAGTCTCTCTAATCTTGGCTTGTAGCTTTCTTTTTCCGGGTCTTCTGGTGTTCCTGATACTGAATGTATGAATATTACGTATGCTCCTTCTGCTCCTCCTGCTTTGGCTGCTTTTACCAGTCCTTCGGCTGTGCCGAGTGTGTCTCCTATGTCATCATAGACGAATACCACTTGTCCTTTTACGTCTCCCACAAATCCTTTGTGCTCGGTGCTCGCTGTTCCATTGCGTTGTTTTCTTCCAAGCACCAGCTCTCCTAACAATCCTTTATTCTGGTTGTACAATATTTTTTCTAATAGTTCCAGTCTTTTTGAGCCTCCAAAGTCAGGGCTTGCTATTGCTACTCTTCTGTATCCGTTTTCGCGTGCCGTTCGAATTATGTAGTTTGCCGCTAGGTCTTCGAATGGGAGGTGTTCTACGTTTATTCCTACTAATTCGAACATTGTTGTTACAGCTTCTGCGTGCAGTCCCATTGTTATTACGTTCTCTATTCCTGCTGCGTGGAGTTCTCTTATTACTTTTATGATGGGTACTGCTTCTCTGCTTCTTGTTGCTCTTTCTCCTCTCGAGCCGTAGCAGTATGGCATTACTGCTGTGAGTCTTCTTGCTTTTCCTCCTTGTTGGCAGGCGTATGCCGCGTCTGTTAGTAGTGAGAAATTTTCTCTTACTGGTTCTACATAGTGTGAGAATATGAATACGTCATTTCCTCTGACGCTTGGCTCCACTATTAGTTTTTTGTCGCTGTCTGGGAATGTTTCTACTTTTACATCATGTGGTCTTATTTCCAGTATTTTGGCAACATTTCTTGAGAAAGATTTGTCAGCAGAAACATCGACTATGGCTATTTTGCCGTATTGACCCATGACTCACTACTCCCCTTTTATTATATGTTATGAATGGTAGTTCGTTTTTATTCTTTTCGGTCTTCGAGAAGCTGTTCTTTCTGCTCTTGTTCTTTCTTTATTTCTTCTACGAACTCTTTGATGTCTTTTGCAGTCTGTAAGAATACTTTTTTCATCAGTATGTGAGTAGCGAGGGGGCCTTCGTGGATGCCCCCTTCGCACACTCGTGGATGGTGGCTTATTGAGTTTATAGTAAATGGGGGCATATTAAATAACTCCGTGAAACAAGGTGGAACAAGGTGGAACAACAAGATTTTTAATACGCCGCTCATTTTAGTGAAACAAGATGAAACAAGTTTGGGTGGTGTTGCTTCTTGTATTGCCGGCAGTTCTTGCTACTAATATCAGCACGTCTGAAACTGAAATAATGATGGAAGGGAGCTTTGCTTTGGTAAAGCACGCCGTTGTTGTTGCTTCTGATACTGTGGTTGGTAATTTGACGCTTATCCTTTCCCAGAAGCCTGAGGATGTTCAGATTATGATTGATGGTGTGGAAGTGTCTTGTTTGTTTCAGGGCGAGTTTGCGCGTTGTGGCAATTTGTCTCCGGGCAAGCATAATGTTACAATTACGTACGAGACGAGTTATCCTATTGCCGCAGTAGGTGAGAATACTTTGTTCCGTTATACCGACAGATTGCCGTATCAGGCTGACAGCCAGCAGGTTACTTTGACCTTGCCGGTTGGTTATATTATTCCAAGAGAAAAGGGCAAGGATGAGAGTTTTTACATTTCTCCCAAGCCGGCTGATGTGTATTCTGATGGGCAGCGGATTATTCTGCACTGGGAGCAGAAAGGCCAGGAATTGCCGATTTCGGTGATTGCAAGAAAAGTGATTGGTCCTCCTTTTGGGTGGATTGCGACAACTGCATTGTCTGCTTTGGTTGCGGCAGCTTTGGCAGTGTGGTTTGTGCTGGGCACGCGCAGTTCGAAGCAGAAGATTGTGAAGAAAAAGAAGGTTGTAGTTGTGCCTTCGTTGATGGATAACGAGCAGAAGATAGTGGAATTCCTGAAGCAGAACGGTGAGGTCTGGCAGAAGCAGATTAATGTTACGACTGGCTTTTCAAAGGCCAAGGTGAGCAGGCTCATTAGGACTTTGGAGGAGCGCGGCGTGATTACGAAGACTATATATGGTAATACGAATAAGATTGCTTTGAAACAAAAGTAATATATATTTGAAAATTTCGGTGAAATGTATGCGTGGATGGCTTATAATGGCATTATTGGTTGTTCTTTCTACTGCGGTTGCTGCTGAAAATCTAACTGCAACGTGCAGTGATACTGATAAGGGCGGTTCTAAAGGTACTGATGCAGCTTTGAAGGAAAAGGGAGAGGTCAAGTATGGCCTGACGACTCAGGTTGATACGTGTTTGACTTCTGATAATGGCGTGTCGACTAATGAGAGCATGTTTTTGAAGGAATATTTCTGTCAGGATAACCAGCGCAAGTCTGATGTGTATGATTGCGACAAGCGCGGTTATGAGAAGTGCAAGAACGGTGAGTGTGTTGGTGGCAGTTCGTCAAGTTCTTCAACCGGGACTAATGCAACACCCGCGCCTGTGAGTTCTTGCGGCAATAAGATTAGAGAGAAAGACAAGGGCGAGGAGTGTGATCCTCCCAACAGTGTTTGTTTTGGCAAGTCGAGTGCTGAGTATGGCACTTGTCAGGCTGATTGTACATGCAAAATCTCAGAAGCCGCGCTGAAGAATATGCGCGAGCAGCCGGCTGTGTGCGGTGATGGCTTTAAGCATCCTGATGAGGATTGTGAGGATGATTCTGATTGTACGATTGCGAGTTTTATCTGTTCTTCGTGCAAGTGTGTGAAAGAGTTGACTACTGAGGAGATTGAGGCTATGAAAGAGGCTGCTTTGGCGAAGAAGGAAGAGAAGAAAGAGGAAGTGGCGAAAGAGATTGAGGAGAAGTACAAGGCGCCTGAGCTTTCCGAGGTTGACTTGACCGCTAAGAATTTCACTGAAGAGCCTGGAATGAAGGCAACTTCCGGCATTGCGAACTTTTTCAAGAAGATTTTTGGTTGGTTGGCGAGTATATTTAG
>CAYSMN010000042.1:0-8262 GCA_964432255.1 uncultured Methanosarcinales archaeon
CATGTTTCTGCCGACTTCTCCCCAGCCTCCTACTGCCGCTATTTCTACGCTCATGCGCGTGTTGAACCCGCTTCCTGTTTTAAAGGTTACCACCCCGTTTCATTTCCAAGTATGAACAGTCGTACTGTATGTGCTAAATGTTTTTGATGCGCTTCTTCATTTGTATAGTCATGGCAAAGAATGCGTCTGTGAGTACATTGTTAGTCGTTGCAGTTGTAGCTCTTGGTCTCATGGCTTTTGTTGGCTTTCAGGATGGCGCGACCGGCATGCAAATGGGTGGCGAAGTATCTCCAGGCATGTCTTATCCGCGTGTTGGGGACAACGTAGCTTACACTATTCATTCAGGTATTGCTTCTCAGGACACACAGGTACAAATGATGACTCAGGACGTGTTGCAGTTGGAATTGGAAGTGCATTGTCCTGGCGCTACTAAGCCTGAAGTTGTGAAGTTGTGCCAGAAATATTTCGTTTCCACGTCATAACATTTAAAAGAGAGCGCTAGAACTTCTTCTCCATACGCAGGGATTCCCGAGCGGTCAAAGGGGATAGCCTCAAGCGCAACTTGCCACAAGCGATTGTGGTGAAAGCTATTGGCTTAGTGCCTTCGCAGGTTCGAATCCTGCTCCCTGCATAACGTAGTTAGCAGGGGCAGACCAGCGAAACCGTAGTTTCGCGCTGCCTGCTCCCTGCATTTTTCATGAAACACGCCACGCTCTGCATCGTTCGAAATGGTAACCAGATTCTGTTAGGAATGAAAAAGAAAGGTCTTGGTGCTGGCAAGTATAATGGTTTTGGTGGCAAGGTTGAGCAGAATGAGACTGTTGAGCAGGGTGCTCTGCGCGAGCTTCGCGAGGAAGTGAGCCTTATTGCTGAACAGATGGAAAAACACGCAGAACTTACATTCCAATTCCCGCACAAGCCTGAATGGGATCAGGTGGTGCACGTGTTTGTAACAGATAAATGGTCTGGCAATCCAACTGAAAGCGATGAGATGAAACCAGAATGGTTCTTAACAGATAGGCTTCCGTATCAGCAGATGTGGGCAAGTGATGCTCACTGGCTTCCTCCAGTATTGGCAGGTAAGTTTGTTACCGCAACTTTTGTTTGGGCTCCTGATGGCGGGATTCTTGAGAAAGAAGTTATTGTGAAATGATTACTCCAAGCTTCCCAGTCTTTCTTCTATCTTTGCTAATTCGTCTTCAAGAACGTCTATTTTGTTTCTTGACGTTTTCATTGGCTTGCCTTTTGCGGTTGGTATTTCTCTTGTTTCTCGTGCAAGTGTTGGCGCCGCTTTGATTGGTATGTGCGGCATTTTGTTTCGCACTTTCTTGTTCAGAACTAATAATTCGTCAAATACCCGTTTTAATTCCATTATGTGCCGTAATTTCTCTTCTTTGACGTCTTTGTACGCCTCGTATCTTTTCAGCGAGTCAATTAAGTTCTTGGAACTAGTAAGTAATTCTTTGCGTAATTCTATTGGGTCCCGTATTCCGACAAAGAAGAGTTCGTCTTCCATTTACAAACTCGGTTCAAAGAGTGTTTTGTCTATGGTTGATACGCGTGCATCAACGTCTTCGAGTTCTTTTGCCCAGGTGGCCAGCTCTGCATCTTCTTGGGCTTTTAACTCAGCTATTTTGTCGAGCAAAAACTTGGCTTGTCGTAGTTTTTCTCGCATTAAAGACATGATGTCCATGATGTCTTTGTATTCATCGATTTTGACAAACACTGGTGCTTTTGTTCCGTCCATTTTTGATGTACCTCTTAACTTTGAGCTTTTGCGATTAAGTGGTCGACATAGTTTAGTTTTTTCTCAACGTCTTCAAGCTGCGTTCGCCATTTTTCAAACGCGCGTTCTTCTTCGTTTTTCAAGTCGCTTAATCGTCTCACAAAATTCTCTGCATCCATCAGTTTTGACCTGATGGTATTCGTGTCATTTATGATGCGTTTGTAGTCTTCTACTGCAACAAATGTCGGTTTTGGTGTTGCCCGGATGACTTCTCTGACTGGCCGTTCTTCTTCGACCGCTTCTGCCATGATTGTTCTGTCAAATACTCTTACCTCTCTTTCTCCCGCAGGTGTGAATGATTCAGGAGCTGGTAATGCTGGCGGTAATTCTGGTAGTTGTGGCTCAAAATGTTCTTCCATAGGTGCTTCTTGTGCCCGTATAGGTTCTATGTCTCCCCTGAGCATTGGAGGAAGCTCTTGTGGTGGTGGCGGTGGCGGCAGTGGCAGGTCTTCTGCTCGTCGTTTTTTTAGAAAATTGAATACTCCCATCCATTCACCCCGGTTTGTTTCGTTTTTATTTGTCATTAAAAGCTTTTGTAACTATTCGTTAATAACAAAAGTGGCAGTTTTGTCGATGAAAAGCTTTTTAAGGGATGGTAATAGCGCTACTATCATGGAACAACAACCGATAGTGGCGCGCTGTATAGTGGAAATCCTTGGTGCCCCTAAGGAGTTTATAGTGAAATCCTTGCGGGACCATGTTGAGAAGGTCAGGCAGGAAGGTCTCGATATTCAGATTGAGAAGTATGCTGAGCCTGTTCCCCAGGATAAGCTGTTCACCCAGTTTGTTGAATTGCAGATAGCCTTCAAGGACTTGAAGCAGTTGCTTGACTTTTGTTTTGACAGCATGCCGAGCACGGTTGAAATCTTTAGTCCTGAGAAGTTCATGCTGGATATGGCTGTGTTTGAGGATTTCATTAATGATTTTCAGAGCAAATTGCACCACACCGATATGATGCTGAAGGGTTTGCAGGCTCAAAAGCAAGTGTTGGATAAGAACGCGATTAATATTCTTCATAATTTCATCAAGTTTGCCTGTAAGACAACACCGCAGTCGCTTGATGATTTGTCAAAATTGTTAGGCATTGAAGGCAGCGACTTAACGGTGTTCATTGAATCTTTGGTGAAGAAGGGCGAGATAAAAAAAGAGGGTCAGGTGTTCGTAACGCATGGATGAAGAGTTAAAGCGCATGGTTGAGGCAATCTTGTTTGCCGCCGCGCGAAAGCTTGAGCTGGCAGAGATTGCTTCGTTGTGCAGGCGTGCTGAAGCAGAAGTGCTGGCTGTTTTGGAGGAGTTGAAGACTCAATTAGATGCTTCTAGCAGCCCAACTATGCTGTTGCAGGATGGCTCTGCGTGGAAGTTGACTGTTCGTGAGAAATACGTGGCGATGATCAAAAAGGTCGTTACGAAAACAGAGCTTCCCAAAGGTCATTTGGAAACATTGGCTGTTGTTGCGTACAAGGCTCCGGTTTTGCAGTCAAAAGTGGTTAAAATTCGCACCAACAAGGCATATGATCATCTTGCTCAGTTGGAGAATTCTGGTTTTATCACAAGAGAGAAGAGCGGCCGTTCTAAGCTTATCAAAATCACTCCCAAATTCTTTGAATATTTTGATATAGACCAATCCAAGCTGAAGCAGAAATTTGTAAGTTCTGGTGATGTGGAAAGAGCAATTGAGGCGAAGGAGAAGGAGATCGAGCAGATTGGGGTGGACCAGCGCAGGCAGACTGAAGAACGGTTGGGGAAGCCGCAGATTGTCTTGGAATCCAATCATGGCCCGCCAAAACAGTTGGAAACGTATCCTGTGGTTGAGAAGGTTGAGGAGATGCTTCCGACTGGTGTTGAAGTGGCTGAGGAAAAGCTTGGTGAATTGCCAGTGTACGACGTTCCGCTTGAAAGTATTCCTCCTGGAGAGCGTCCTCCTGTTGAAGCAGGGCATCCGCATCATAAGCATCATAAGAAAAAGCTGCTTAAGAAGCACCAGCATGCAGTTCATCACCCGAGCGAGCGTGTAGAAAGGCCGGCTGAAGAAGTGGCAGAAGAAGCTCCTGCTGAAGTTGAAGCGCCTGCAGAAGTTGAAGCAGCTGTTCCTGAAGTTCCTGCACCCGAAGCGCCAGCCGAAGTTCCTGCAGAAGCCCCTGCAGAAGTTCCAGCTCCTGTGAAAGTTCCAAAAGAAAAAAAGTCGAAAAAAGAAAAGCCCGCTAAAGAAGTTTCAGCTGATGTAATTCCTGAAATTCTCAAGGTTGAAGAAAAGCCTGAAGAAATTCCGTTGACTCCTGAGCAGAAGATTTCTAAAGAGGCTGCTGCTAAGACTGCGCGTATGAAAGGCAAGGCGTTTGAGGAAGGAAAGGGTTTGTACCCGAAAGGCGTGCCGCCAGAGATGGAAGCAAAGATTGAGGAGCGCATCAGAAAACTCTTGTCAGGCGAGCCTGAAGAGGAAGAAAAGGAAGAATGAAGTTCTTGCTGAAGTGCCGCCATTGCGGCAATCAGATGTTGTATGAATCACGCACAAATTTGGTTGGTGATAAGTCAAAAAATTGTGTGTATTGTGGCAAGAATTTTGTCATTAGAAACGCGATTTTGACACAAAATCCTTAATAACTTTCTATATAGAAAATAATAAGTATTATAAAGCGACAAAATCTCCTTTTCATCGACGATAAACTCTTCTTTATGACTGACACAAAAGCAGAGCCAAAACCAGAGAGAATCATCCCTCGCATCATTGAGCAGGAGATGAAGACTTCTTACTTGGATTACTCTATGTCGGTAATTGTTGGACGCGCCCTGCCTGACGTCCGTGACGGCCTCAAGCCAGTCCACAGGCGCATTCTTTATGCAATGTATGACCTGGGCATGCTACATAACAAGCCGTTCAAGAAGTCTGCAAGGATAGTCGGAGAAATTTTAGGAAAATATCACCCTCATGGTGATATGGCAGTCTACGATGCAATGGTTCGTCTTGCGCAGGACTTCTCGTTAAGATACCCATTGATTGATGGTCAAGGAAATTTTGGTTCAGTTGACGGGGATCGTGCCGCAGCAATGCGTTACACCGAAGCACGATTGAACAAGTTAGCCGAAGAAATCTTGCAGGATATCGACAAGGAAGCTGTTGACTTCGTTCCAAATTATGACGCGTCTCTCCAAGAGCCTTCTGTTCTTCCAGCCAAAGTTCCAAATTTGCTTGTTAATGGCAGTTCAGGCATTGCCGTCGGCATGGCAACTAATATTCCTCCGCACAACATGGTTGAAGTTTGCGACGGCATCATCAAAACAATTGACAATCCTGAAATTGATGTTCTTACTTTAATGCAGACCATCAAGGCCCCTGATTTCCCGACCGGTGGTATAATCATGGGCGGTTCTGGTTTGAGAGAGGCTTACAAAACAGGCCATGGAAAAATAACCGTGCGCGCAAAAACGCAGTTGGAAGAAACCAAGACCCGCACCAGAATAATAGTCACAGAAATTCCTTACATGGTGAACAAGGCAGAGATGATTGAAGCAATTGCCGACCTTGTTCGCGACAAAAAAGTGCAGGGCATTGCAGACTTGCGTGATGAATCTGACCGTGATGGAATGCGCATCGTGATTGACCTCAAGCAGGGCGCAAATTCTGATGTCGTTCTCAACCAACTCTTCACGCACAGCCGTCTGCAGGAAACTTTCGGTATTAATATGCTTGCTCTGGTCGACAACCAGCCAAAAATTCTTTCTCTGAAAGATATGATCCAAGAATACATCACTTATCGTCGTTCTATTGTCAGGAAGCGCACGCAGTTTGACCTTAAACAAGCGGAAGATAAAGCTCATATCTTAGAAGGTCTCATTATCGCGTTAGATCACATAGACCCAGTAATCTTGTTAATCAAGCGTTCTAAATCCGCTGATGAAGCAAAGAAGTCATTGATTGGTTTCTATCATTTGTCTGAAAAGCAGGCGCAAGCAATTCTCGATATGACCTTGCGCCGCTTGACGAGTCTTGAACAGGATAAAATTAGAAGCGAGCATTCTGATCTGCTCAAGTTGATAAAAGAATTGAAAGACATTCTTGCCAGCGAAGTACGCATTTTGGGCATTATCAAGGCAGAACTCCTAGAGCTTAAAGAAAAGTATGGCAACGCGCGTAAGACGCAGTTGATGGAGACTGAAGTTGCAGCCATGCAGGAAGAGTCTCTTATCAAACCAGAGGACGATGTTATTACAATCACTCATGCCGGCTATGTCAAACGCCTTCCTATGGATACATACAAGCAGCAGCGTCGTGGCGGAAAGGGCATTATTGCTGCTGAAACTAAAGAAGAGGACTTTATCGAAAATCTTTTTGTCGCCAACACTCACGATTACATTTTATTTTTCACTAATTTAGGCAAAGTGCATTGGATTAAGGTCTATCAGCTTCCAGAGGCGGGTAGATATGCAAAAGGCACTGCCATTGTCAATATCTTGCAATTAGGCCAAGGCGAAAAAGTTACTGCATTCATTCCTGTCAAGCAGTTTGAAGAGAACAAATTCCTTTTCATGGTCACGGCTAATGGTACTGTTAAGAAAACTTCTCTTGCTGAGTTCAGCAATCCTCGTAAAGGCGGAATTATTGCTCTTGGCCTGGATGAAAAAGATGAGCTCAAGAGTGTTATGCTCACAGATGGCAATCAGCAGATCATCATTGCTACAAAGCAGGGTATGGCAGTGAAATTCCATGAGGGTGACGTGCGCCCAATGGGCAGAACTGCCACTGGCGTTATCGGTATCCGTTTGCGTGATGACCAAGTTGTCGGCGCCACAATTGCGGATGATAAACTTTCTCTTGTCACAATAACCGAAAACGGCTATGGCAAGCGTTCCCCAATCTCAGACTATCGTCTTATCAATCGTGGCGGCGTAGGCGTAATAAACATCAAAATTACTGACAAGAACGGCCAGGTCGTCAGCATTGCGCAGGTTACTGACAATGATGAGCTGATGCTTATCTCGCAAAGTGGAGTTCTCATTCGTACTCCTGTCACCGGTATAAGCATTATCGGCAGAAATACCCAAGGAGTCCGTGTTATGCGTCTTGACGAGAAGGACAAAGTGATTAGTTTGGCCAAGATTGTTCCGGAAGAAGAATGAACGGGCTTGTTCTGACTCACGTCGGCATTGAAGATATCGGCGCTGATGAAATCAAGCGTCTTATTTCTGCCACAAACATTAAAACTTCTCCTGGCAAAGTCTTTTTTTCTTGCAAATCCGAGCAGGACCTTGTTGACTTGTGCTATCATGGCCGTACTTTTTCAAAAGTCATTCTTTTGTTGTCAACTTTTTCAGTTTCTGGCATTCCTGATGAGAAAATCTTGACAAATCTCAAAGAATTTATTGGAAAAACCGCCGTCATCAAGTGCGACCGTTTTGGCGAGCACGATTTTACTTCTTTTGATGTGATGACAGAGCTTAACAGTAAGCTCGCGCAACAATATAACATTACAATCGACCACAAAAAAGCACAAACCATATTCTACTTGCTTATCGACGGCAAAGATGGCTTTTTCGGCGTTGACTTTGCCGGCATTGACCTTGGCAGGCGTGATTATCGCATCTTCCTGGGCACCGATGCTCTGAAGGGCAACATTGCAGCCTCACTTTTGCATATTGCCGGCTACGAAACAAAACAATCCTTGCTAGACCCATTTTGCCGCCACGGCATAGTGCCCATTGAGGCCGCGTTATACGCTACAAGTACTTCTCCGCACAAATTCGGCAAGGAAAAATTCACGTTTGCTAACCTCCCCAACAGAAAATTTGAGCTGAAAGACAAAGAAACCGATTTCAAAGGCACTATCATTGCCATGGATGACAACTTCAAGCACGTTTCTGCCTCAAAAAAGAACGCAAAAATCGCTGGAGTCGTAAAATCAATAGAATTCAGCCGCACTGACTTGAAATGGCTGGATGCAAAGTTCGGCAAAAACTTCCTCGACCGCATCATAACACTTCCAGTTCAGTCTGGCCGTAGCATTGCTGATAAAACCGTCGAGAAAATTTATCATCAAATCTTCTATCAGGCCGAATTCATTCTCAAAAAGTCCGGCAAAATTTGTGTCGTGATGAAGCGCAGTGTTGACTTGCTAAAAAGCAAGGCCGCCGAGTTCAAATTCTCAGTTGAAAGCGAGCGTAAAGTCATGCAGGGCGCTGAGGAATTGACTATCATCGTCTTCTCAAAACAATAACCTTTATAAACCCTAAAACGTGCTTTATCGTCGGGGTTGGGTAGGTACTGAGCCTACGGCTTAATTGCTGAGGAAAGTCTGCCCACCATCAAAAGGCGACTCTGCAAGGAGACTCAGTAATGGGTGGCTCCATCACAGAAACGGACCTTGCGCAAGGAGTATGATGCATGACTCCCGTGGTGACATGGGCATTACGTGCGGACGTTCTTGCGCGATTGGCTGAAACGGATAGCCCTCGCCGGTGCAAGCACAGTACGTGCGCTTAGT
>CAYSMN010000043.1:0-7783 GCA_964432255.1 uncultured Methanosarcinales archaeon
CATGGTCTATGAGCCTCAGGAAGACAGCTTCCTGTTGTTGGAGTTTGTAAAGAGGTATGCTAGGGGCGTTGTGCTTGATATGGGCACGGGCTCTGGTTTGCAGGCACGGGAGGCTTCTCACAGCAAAAGGACGACTAAAGTTTTTGCCGTTGATATAGACAAAAAAGCAGTCAAAGCTGCGCGCGGCTATGAAGACCACAAAAGACATAAGAAAATAACATGGGTTCTCGGCGACTTATTTTCTCAATTTAAATCTAAGAAATATCTGCATTATTTTGACACAATTATCTTTAATCCGCCGTATCTGCCGCAAGACCATAAAGTGCGTGACATCGCTTTGGAGGGTGGCAGGCGCGGTCATGAGACAATCGAGCGTTTTCTTAATGACGTTAACAATTATTTGAAGCCTGACGGCACCATTTTGCTTGTTTTTTCCAGTTTGACGCCTGAAGTGCACACTCTTTTGCGAAAAAACATGCTTTTTGGCAAAGAGCTTGGCAAGACGCACATGTTTTTCGAAGATATTTTTGTGTATTTAATCAAAAGAAGCACAATTCTCAACCAGCTTGAAAAGAAAGGCGTGTGCGACATCAAATTCTTTGCGACGGGAAACCGAGGTTTGGTCTTTACTGGCAGGTATAAAGGCAAAAAAGTCGCGATTAAGATTAAACACCCTCAAAGCACTGCGATGGAGACCATTCCGCGCGAATCAATGATGCTGAAAGAAGTAAATAAGCACGGTATCGGTGCAAAATACTTGTTCCATTCACCTAAATTTTTAGTCTATGAGTTTGTAGAGGGCGAATATCTGAGAAAATTGGTAAATTCAAAGAACATCAGAACTATTTGCAAGAAAGTCTTTGAGCAATGCTTCCAATTAGACCTTTTGCACATTAACAAGGCAGAAATGACGCGCCCTTACAAGCATGTTATTGTTAAAGGCAAGAGAGTGACTTTTATTGACTTTGAGCGTGCTCGTAAAGTTGAAGAGGCGCATAATGTTACCCAGTTTTGTGAGTTTGTGAAGAATAATGTTGACAAGAAGAATAAGACTAAATGGATACAGCTAGCGAAAGACTACAGTAAGAACCAGTCTAAACAGCAATTACAAAGAATACTAGTGATGTTATAATGGGTTTGTTTGGAAAAAGTGAGCCGGTTCGTCCAAAGACGTCGTTGGACCCGGGTTATAATGAATGGTGGTTGTATTGGTTCACAAAATTTGAGGATGAGAAGCGGAAAGAACCCCCGAAGCTGCCTGATGGTGTGACGTTTGAGTCATGGCGCTATTCAATTGATTTTTGGACTGAGTGGAGGAAGTATAAGCAGGACAAATGGTACGAAACAGCAAAATAAAGTTTGCAGAGAAGGTATACGCGTTGTGCAAGCGTATTCCTAAAGGAAGGGTCTCAACGTATGGCGCATTAGCTAAAGCGCTTCATTCCAGCCCGCGTGCTGTCGGGCAGGCATTGCGCTGTAATCCGTATGCTCCAATTGTGCCGTGCCACCGCGTTGTCGCTTCTGACGGGAAAATTGGCGGTTTTATGGGCGAGACTGCTGGCAGGGAGATTGAAAGAAAGATTGAATTGTTAAGTCAGGAAGGCATTGAAATTAAAGAAAGCGGGATTGTTGGGTTTGAAAAGTTGTTGTTTAAGCCTGGCTAATTTATGTTGCGACTTTGTCGGATATTTCTGTTTGCCTCGTGCTTTTTCTAATACTTCGAATTAGCGCTGCCAGTCTTTGCCTGTCTTCTTTATCATCTTTCTCTACTTTTTGTTCATGCAAGGAACCATACAATTTTTTGATTCCATTCAGAATATGTGCATCAGCTTGTTCTACAGCTATGACTCCTGCCACTGTATTATCATATAGTTTGTTTATGTAGGTCATGTCTTCACTCAAAAATTGTTCTTTAGGGCTGCTTTTTATTTCTTTCTGTTTTGATAGTATTGCTCAAATCTGGAATTTGCAAGGGAAAGCCATTCAGAAGAAAATCACTTTATTGAAAAAAGAAGGCGTTAAGATAAAGAAAAATAAGGTTGAGTCAGAGATTATCTCTTTCTTTTCTTCTGTTTCTTGAGCTCTTTTTCTAGTTTGAGCTTGTCGAGAAGTTCTTTGTAACGATTTCGTATTGTGACTTCAGTAACACCAGCGACGTCTGCGACTTCTCTTTGTGTTCTTTTCTCGCCGTGCATTAATGCGGCGACGTAAAGGGCTGCAGCCGCAATTCCTGTTGGTCCTCTGCCAGAGGTCAACTCTGCGTGCTGTGCTTCCTCAAGGATTTCTACAGCTTTTGATTGCGTTTCTGCTGTTAATTTCAAAGAGCTTGCAAATCTTGCAATGTAGTCTGCTGGGTTGCTTGGCAAAATCGTGATGCCTAGCTCGCGGGTTACAAATCTGTATGTTCTTCCGATTTCTTTCTTTTCAATTCCGGAAGCTTCTGACAATTCGTCAAGAGTACGAGGCACTTCGTGGCGTCTGCAGGCAGCGTATAATGCGCCTGAGACGACTGATTCCATTGATCTACCGCGTACAAGTCCTCTTTGGACTGCTTGGGTGTAAATCATGGCTGCTTCTTCTTCTACCATTTTTGGCAGTTTCAAGAAAGATGATACTCTTTTCAATTCAGCAAGTGCTAGTTTGAGGTTTCTTTCAATAGCAGTTGAAATTCTGTACTGCCATTTTCTCAATCTAAAGAATTTGTTTCTGTCTTTTGAGCCGAGCTGGAACAAGTCTGCTTTTTGTCCGACTTCTGTTCCAAGTCCTTGGTCAAACTGAGTGTAAGTCATTGGTGCGCCGGTTCTGCGCTGAGAATTGTCACTGCCACCGTCGCCTTCGAATTCTCTCCATTCCTGGCCGAATTCGACCATTTTGTCTTCGATAACGAGTCCGCAGTCTTTGCAGATTATTTCTCCTTTTTCGCGGTTTACAAATAGGTTAATGCTGCCACATTCTGTGCATTTCTTGACATAGTACATGCTGGTCACCCACCGTATATATTATAGCCACCATCTCCAACATAGGAGAAAGCTATATGTTACACCACAAATATATTTATATAGTACTGTAAGAACTAATATATAAAGCTTTCGGTGTTTTTAGAGGATTGGGCCGTCTTTTGCGTCTCATAGCACTCCTGAATCTTGCGAAATATTTTTATACTAGATTTATTTACTAGATTTTACTATGGGAATTTCAAAAATAACGCGCAATTTTCAGGTCACGTTGCCAAAAGACATACGCGAAATGAGAAAATTGAGAGAAGGAGACAAGGTGCTTTTCGTGGTTGAAGGCGCGCACATAGACTTGGTAAAGCTGGACAAGAAGATTGTGCGTGAAACTGCAGGAATTTGGTCAGAGTTGAAAGAGACAGGTGTTGAATACGAGCGCCGCTTAAGAAGGGGATGGCACAAGAGGCCTCAGCTGTGATTATTATTGATACAAATATTTTCATCGATCATTTGCGAGGGCACGCTGCTGCGACTAAATTTTTAGAATCATTGATCGGGCGGGAAGACGTAACATTTTCCGCAGTAACAGAAACAGAGTTGTTGGCTGGAAAGGTTAATGAAGACTCTAAAAAAAGAGAAATGCTTCTGCACTTGCTGCATCAGTGGACCAAGGTTTCTTTTGGAAATCCTGTTGCGGCCTTTGCTGGCGATATTCAGCGGGAATTTGGGCTTGAAACGCCTGATGCGATAATTGCCGCTACTGCAAGGTCCACGGGCGCAGAGCTGATTACACGGAATCTTAAAGATTTTCAAAGAGTTCCAGAACTTAAAGTTCGTGCGCCTTATTAAGAACTATCTAAACAGGTCCCTGCGCCTGATTCCTGGCAGACTGCTGTGCAGTCGCTGGTTAATGTCATGCTCATTGTTTTGAGGCTGGGCTTCATAAAGGGTGTGCCCCCATGGTTGATGCAGCAGCATTCTCCTAGAGTGTCTGTTTCTGTAAAAGGCTGCTGAACAGCCATTCCAGGCCCTTTAAAGATGTAATACATGCCGATAACAGCTGTTAATAATACAAGGACGAGTATGACATTTGCTAAATGGTGGGTTTTCATGGCTTATCCTGGCATCGGGATTTTATAAATGTCGCACTGGCCGAAGGCGAAAAATGAATCTTTGTATTTTTGAACACAGCTTTCTTTGTCCTCTGCACACTCGTCTGCAGCGCCTCCTATTGTAGTTGATGCGCACTTTGCAATGCACGACCTCTGCGCCATTATGCCTGTCCGGTCGCTTTCTGGGGCGAGTGCTTGAACTTGGAGACCGAAGCCTCCCTGTGTTCTACAGCAACAATCAATCATTTCTGTTTCGACTGCGACGAATACTGGGCAGGTGGCGGCTTTTGGATTTTCTCTGAGGTAAACTGAACATGCGTAGTCTTGTACGCCTTCAACTGTTCTGCCAAATTGTACGTTTTGCTGGTAGATATAATAGAAAGCTATTATCGAGATGGCTAAAGTAATTATAAAGGCCGTTATGGCCATTTTTTCATGTTTCTCGTGTTTTACGGGTTGTTTGCGCATAAGTCCTCTTGTGCGAATATGTCCCCTTGGCCCGCGTAGTTGTACTCACAGGCTGTTTGGCAGTCTGTTGAGAATGTTTGTAAGGATGATCTGACTAGTACTTGTTGTCCGTTGCTTGCCAGAATATTGCAGCAACATTTTAGATAGTCTTGTTTGACTGCTGCTCCTGCGCTGCCATTGTTTATTACTAGGTATCCTGTGAAAGCTATTGCTGAAATTAGAAGTACGCCGATTATTGCCTGTGTTTCTTCCATATGTTTGTTCTGGAGAACTGTATATATAAGGTGTGTGTTCGTACAGTACGTTTTCTGGCAATTAAGCAACGACCAGTTCTTTTTTTCTCGTTTTGAGGAGTGCTTGGCGTATTAAGGCGGATTCGAGTTCGAGGATTTTCTTCACTATGGGGCTCTCGGCGTTGAGTGTGTAAAGTTTTGTCTTTCCAAATTTTCGCGTGATTGTTACTATGTTGTTTTTTTCGAGTTCCGGCCAATAGTTGAACAGGGTTGCTTTTGAAATCTCTGCGCCTTCAGTAATGGCCTTTTTCGTGAAGTCCATTCCTTTGTTTTCTACAAGAAAGTCAATTATTCTAAACAAAGGTGTATCGCCGGTTAATTTAAGGAGCAATGATTCGTCAGCCATGTTGTTCACCTCTTGTTTTTAATATTAAAAATACAAAGGTATATAAATCTTGCCTTCCAAAGTCTTTTTTGGTAGACATATGAATTGGTCTGATGATGAAATAAAGGGGAAAGTGCTTCATAAGCTTGTGAGGGCTGGCAAATTTGAGCATAGCCATACTGCTTTCGAGAACCTCCAGAAGGGTTTTCCGAAAGATCTTGTTGGCCGCGTCAAGGATAACATTCAACGGCTTGTGAAAGAAGGAATTCTGAAAACCAAGCCTACTGGTTACGGATTGCAGATTTCTGTGAATGCTGACAAAACAGATGAAATCATGCATTACATTGACATTTTCTTGAGTAAGAAATAAATTATTGGTCGCCGCTGTCTTCGTATTTGTCCGGAAGGTTGGTTAGGTCGCCGCTGTTGTCGTGGTATCTTGAGCCGAACTCGTCGTCTGCTTCTACGTTCGGGTCATAGGTTCCTTGTGTCATTAATGCGCGCGTTTTTTCTTTGAGAGCGTCTTCGCCGGTTGCAGTAGTGGTTATAGGCGGGTAGAATGTGCCGCTTTTTGCTCCTTCTGTTGTTGCCGTTGGATTTTCTTGCAGTTCTTTTAGCATTTCTGCTGCTGTTTTGCCTGTTTCTCCTGTGTCAGCAACTGTGGCCGCGCCAGTTATTCCTGATGGTGCTTTGACTTGTGCGTGAGTTTCCGGTATTGCAACTCTTTTTCCAGTTGTCTTTGTGCCGCACGCTGCAAGCAATAGAAGTAAGCTTATCGCCACAACAGCAATCACTCGTTTCATATTGCACTTATTCGTTACTCGGGAGTATTTAAAGATTTTGGGTGTGGAGTAGAGAAATTTCCGCAAGTTTTAAATATTACTTCGTATTACTTAGTATTACCATGGAAACTATCAGTATCAAGGTAGAAGAGGAATTTGCCCACGAAATGGGCAGATTGATGCGTAAGTATCATTATACAACGAAAACCGAGTTTATTCGTGAAGCGATACGCGACAAAATCAAGAAGCTTGAAACAGAGGAGGCCTTGAAGCGCGTCGAGAAGTTCTATGGAGCTTCCAAGAGGAAAACGACTGATGAACAACTCCATAAAGCTGGTGAAAAAGCTTTCGAAGAATTAGATAGAACGCTTCAATAAGTCTTCGGGCTTTTCAGAGTTTACAACATGCGAGAGTTGTTCAAAATGTTTATCAGTTGCAACCATGATTGCGTCATTATCACGTGCGAGGATTGCGTGGAGAGCGTCTCTTTTTGGAATCAACTTTAACAAAGAAAGTCTAAAAGCTTTATCCATCTGCTCTCTACTGATATGAACTCGTCTGAGATTATCTGGTTTTGCAATTTTTAAAATAGAATTCACTTCATCGAAATTGTAGCCCAATCCTTTAAATTCTCTGATATGAAGATCAGAAAATAATAAGACTGCATCGTCTTTGATTATTTTCTTAATAAGATTTAATGCGTGTTCCCCGTTTTTTCCTCTTTTTTCGTAATAATCAAGCCATATGCTCGTATCGATATAGTAAAAAGTCATCTAAATGTATAGAATTATTTGGTTAATATGCATTGCTGCCCGAATTCCGTAAACTTTCCGATGCGGTTCGGAATGTTTACGATATTCTTGCTTTTTTCCGGAATTATTTTTTGCGGCGTTTGCTTGGCTTTCGTGCTTCTGGCACAGCTGGCGGAAGTTCTGTTTTTTGTGGCTTGTGCGCTTTTCTGTAAAGAACGTGTGACAGGGCAAGTAATACTGCTGCTGCCAGTGCGAAGTACCACCATGGGAATGAATACTCTGTGTATGGTATTGTGACGAAGTATGGCTCTTCTGGCAGTGGTGGGGGCGCGTATGGCTGTTCTTTTGCTGGTGGTGCTGGTTGTTCTTTTGCCGGGCTTGCTTGTGCGTACTTTTCTTCTGGTGGAACGCATACGTTTTCTCCATAGTATTCTTCATACCCGCAGCTCCAGCCTCTTAGTCCCCAGCGGGATTCACAATCACTGTCTGCGCAGCACGTGCCGAAGCTTTCGCCTAGCTCGAATCCTGGCTCGTTCGTGATTACTTGCGGGCTGTTTTCTGCGATTGTGATGACGTCTGATGGGTATACCGGCCCGTTCAGCTCGCCGATTATGCCGATGTATTCTGGGTGCGTGAGCCAGGTTCTTTGGTATGCCCATTCATTCAGGTCGTTTCTTGTGAGGTCTATTATGCAGCCGTTTTTTATGAGTTCGAATGAGCGCCAGCTGTTTTTTCCATCTGTTACTCGGAATTTTAGTGTTTGTCTTAGGCGTTCTGGTTTTTCTATTGCTGCCAGATTAATGAGTTGTATGTCAAAGTCTTCATTTTTCTGTATTGTGGGAACTAGTGCAACGAATCTTTTTGCCGCGTCGCGTGACAGTCTTTTCATTGTTGTTTCTTGTGATGTTTTGAATGGCGCCAGTGCGTTGAGCTTGTAGACTGGCTTGTTGCCTTGCATGCCGTACTTTTCTACTATTAGGTTTCTTTTGCCTAATGCCGCTGTTATCATTACTATTCCTCTGCTCGGCTCTGTTGTTTTGGTTAGTTCTGATGCCTTAATGATTGTGCTCGTCTTTGGTTGTATTGTTACGTCTTTGTTT